>DATLMR010000239.1:0-35644 GCA_035537555.1 Blastocatellia bacterium | reverse complement strand
TTTTTGTTTACCCAAGCTCGATCTCAATAATTGAACCTCAAATCCGAGCCTTCCGAATTGTCCACATACCCTTAAAATCTCTTGCGCACGCGCACGTCGAAGCCCAGCTCTCCGCGCTCGTTCCTGAACCCGACGACCGAGAAGCGATTGCTCAGCCTGTACTCCACGAGCACGATCCGATCTATGCCGGAAGGCCCGGAAGTAAGATTTTGAGAGTAGGTGACGGTCAGGTTCTTCGCGATGCGCTGCCCGACTGTGATCCTCGCGGTCGGGTCGCTTCCCCTGCCGACGATCAACGGGTCGATCGAGAAGCGGCTGATGCCGAACAATCTCTGCGTGCCCTGTTCGAGCCGCTCCGATAGCGAGGCAGACAGCAACGACTGGGCGAGGCCGAGGCCGGTCTGGGTCGCGGCGGCCGCCGTGCTGATATCGCCCGCCAGGTTGCCCGTGAGCACGAGCGAGATGATGTCGGCTTCCGGAAGCTCGGGATCGGACCTCAAGGTCGTCTCGAGGTTCGAGAGCGCCCCGGAGAAGGAGGTCGTGATTCGATAGCCGTGGATCTCGGCCTCCGACTGGATGTCGAGTACGGGGTCCGCGCCTCTTCGCCCCGGCAGCGTGATGATGCCGCGCGTGATCTCGTGGCGCTCGTTGCGAAATTCGAGGGTGCCGCGAGCGAGCTGGATTCGCCCGGATACGATCGGCTCCGACGCGGGGCCGCGAATATTCAAGAAGGCGCTCGCCACCGCGTCGGCCAGGTTGTTTTGAATGGTGAGCGTGTTGTCGGCCTCGACCCGGATGTCGAGATTTATTCGCGGACCGGTCACGCCGCCCCCGCCTCCGCCCCCGGGGCCGAGGGCCAGGAAGTCGTCTCCGAACGGGCCTCCCGTCAGCAGCTCTTCGATCCTGATGTCCCTGGTGTACGCGGACCGGCGCACGTGGACGTTGCCCGTCAGAACCTGCACGCTCTTGTTCCCCTGAAAATTCAGGGCGGCGTCGAGCACGGTTCGCGTGTCGCGCGGGAACTCTATCCCGACCTGATCGGCGGCGATATCTATCCTGAAGCGGTCGGGCACAAGGCCCGCGAGGGCCGCCCCTCCTTCGAGCCTTATCGTTCCTCCGCCGGGAGTCGCCGCGGTGAAGTTCTCGATCAACGCCTGGTCCGCGGTGAACCTGATCTGCCCGTTCCCGCGCGCGATGGAGAGCGGGAAATCCACCACGCGCAGGCCGACATCTTTCAGGTTCACGAAGCCCTGGAGCTGCGGAGATTCAAGCGAGCCGACGAGCGAGGCTTCGATCCGCGCGAGCCCCGTCGTGAAGAAGCTGGAAGTGAAGGTCGAGAGGAGGCGAAGATTGACATCGCCGTTTATCGTGAGGCTCGACGGCGGCCCGCCCCCGCGCGCGATCGTTCCTCCGAGCGTGACGCTCGTGCCCTCGCCCGTAAACGTGACCGCGTTCAGACTCACGCCTTTCGGGCTCGCCGTGACCACTATGTCGCCCTGATTTCTGATCGTGTACTCGCGGCCTTCGGCTATCGTGCTCCCCAGCTCGAGCTTCGTCAGCCTGGCCACTGCCTCGATGCGGTCGCCCGAAAAGTCGCCGTTTTCATCGAGCAGAGCCCCGCCCAGGCGGACCGTGCCCGTGGCCCGACCGGTCAGTTTCGACAGTTGGGGATCGATCAGGCCGAGGTAAGGGCCGAGCTCGGTATCCGTGAACTCGACGTTGGCGCTCACGGGGTAATTCTTGGGATCGCGCAGATCGATGCTCGCGGCGAGCGTGCGCTCCTGTTCGAGCACGGTCCCCGTGGCTTCGATCTTCAGCAGCCCGCCCTCCGTGAAGGCCACGAGCTTCGCGTCCCCGAGATCGCGGCCGTTCACGCGGACGTTCTGGCCCTGTATCGTCGTGTTGATATCGATTGTTTTCCAGTCCTTCCAGATTCCCTGCCCCGTAACGTTCAGGCTGGCGACGCCGCTCAGCTGAACGTTGCTCTTCACGGCGTCGGCCATCTGTCCCAGGTCGATGTCCTTGCCTTCGGCCTTCACGTCGTAGGCGTAGGTGTCGAGGTTGAATGTCCCCTGGCCGACGATGGTGCTGCCGCCCGTCTGGAGGCGCAGGTCCTGAACGCTCAGCACGGAGTTTGCGATCGTGACCTTTCCGATGAATTCAGGGACCGAGAGTTTCGTGTCCTCCTTGCCTTCTTCGAGCGACGGGATGTTGAACTCCGCGGAAGTGAGCGTGAGGTCCGCCGTCCCTTCGATGGTGCGCGGGCCGGGCAGCCCGCGCAGGTCGACCGTGCCCGTGATGGCCCCTTTCCCTACCATCTTGGCGAGGCTGGGCGAGGCGAACTGAGCTATCGCGCCCAGGTCGAAGCTCTGCACGTTGGCCTTCACCGAAATGTTGTTATCGCCGACCAGAGGCGCGTTCACCGTGAAATCCGCGCGCGAGCCGTCGGGCCGAACGAGGGACGCGTCTTCGACCCGCACCGCCGAAGAGTTATAGGCGACATTCCCTTCGAACGAGCCGAACGGCGAGCCCTGCGTCTCGATATTTTCAAGCCGCGCGTGGCCCTGCACGCTCGGCGAAGAGAGGCGGCCCTGCACGCTGCCCACGAAAGAGCCGGGGCCGCTCAGCTGGACGGCGTACTGCTCTTTGACCTCCTCGGGGACGAGATTGAAGGCCTCGACCACGCGCTGGACTTCCGCCATGTCCTGCGACTGAAAGTTCACCTGAAGCGAGCCGTTCGCGTTCCAATCTACCGTGCCGGTCGCCGTCACCTCGCTCGAGGCCGAGCGCACGACGGCCTTCTCGATATTGAAGCCCCGCCCGGTGGCGATGACGCTGACCTGTCCCGTGGCGGGCGCGCTCTCCGCGCCCTCCGTGGGTGGAGAGATCGCCGCGTCGAACGTCGCGTCGATCCTGCCCGTGGCGGCTCTGTAATTCATGCCGGGGAAGGCGAGCCGCGCGCTCCCGTTGGCCGTCCCTCGAACGGTCACCTCCTTGGCCGACGCGAGCGTCGCGGCCTGATTCAAATCGACGGACTTGAATTGAACGTCCACGCGCGACTGCCCGCCTCCGTAGGCCACCGACGCATCGCCCGAGACTGCTCCGCCCAGCGCCACGGCGGAGAACTGGGAGAGGCTGACCCTCTGGTTGTCCGCGAAAAATCTCCCGCGCAGGTTGCCGACGCTGAGCTTCCCGCTCTTAAGCGCGTCGAGCCTCAGTCCGCCCGTCACGTCGAAGTCCGCGCCGGTCCCCTTCAGGCTCGCATCGCTCAAGCGGACCGAGCTTATGGAGAGGCCGGGCCCGCTGATCGCGCCCGAGCTCAGGTCCGCCGTGGCGTTGTACTCGGCCCCGTTGCCCGTCACGTCCGTATTGACCCGGATGTTGGTGACGCGAAAGCCTTCCGCGTCGAGCCTGCCCGACAGCACGTTGCCGCTGATGTTGTACTGCGCGTCGGTACCCTTGATCTGCGCGTCCAGGGTCGCCTCTCCGTCGATTCGCAGGTCGGGCTGGAACACTCGCGCGACCTCCGCGAGCTTGACGTCGGTCTTTGCCTTCAGGTCGTACTTGAGAGGCCTGAAGGCGAGGATGTCTCCGTTGGCCGTCGTCCTTCCGAGACTGGAGTCGAGGATGAGGTTATAGAGCTTCGCGTTTTCTGCCGTGACATCGGCCTGGAGCTCGGAGCTGATGTTGTCGATCCTGCGCCCTTCATATATAGCCCACGCTTTATCGAAGCTCGCTTTGAGCTCGTGGTTGATCTTGTCTTCGAGCGCGGCGGGCTCTTTCGGATTGAACGTGGCGTTGACTTCGGGCAGCTGCGCCGTGATGTTGCGCGAGCGGTCGGTGTAATTCAACTCCGCGCGCTCGATTGTGACGAGGGCGGTCAGAAAGGTGATGGTCGCCTTTTTTTCGGTGCTTTCGGGCGCGGCGTGCAGGCTGTCCAGGTTCGAGCGGCCCTGCTCGTCGATCTCCACGAAGAGCTGCGGGCGGGTCACTTTCACGCTGGTTATATTGATTTGCTGCTTCAGGTAATCCGCGACGGAGAAGTCGGCTTCGAGGCTTTCGACTACGCCGACCTGCCGGTTGTCTGCCTGGGCGAAGAGCTTTATGTCCCCGAGCGTGACTTTATAGCCGCGAATGTCGAGGCGAGTGCTGCCGATCTCCGCGCGGATGCCCACCTGTTCGAGGCCCGCGACGATCTGGCGCTGGAGGAAGAGGTCGAGCCGGCCGCTGCGGATATAAAAAAAGACACCTATTGCAACTAAAAGAATCAGACCCAGCAGGGAGAGCGCGCCTACCAACAATTTTTTGCGCATAGACTAGTAGACCCCTGGACCACTATTCGACGATAGGATTCGAGGCGAATCGCAGATGGACCCGTCCGGCAGGGGAAGCCCTCGGCCCCTGCGGTCAATCCGATTCAGACCTTGGTGAGAAGATGTCCGAGCTTCTCTTTTCTCGCGCGAAGAACTTTTTCGTTCGACCGGTTCGGCTCCATCTCTATGGGGACGCGGTCGGTTATCTCGAGCCCGAAGCCCTCGATAGCCGCGCGCTTCACGGGATGGTTGGTTACGAGCCGCATCTTGCGCACCCCGATTTGATGGAGGATCTGCGCGCCGATGCCGTAATCGCGCGGGTCCATCCTGGTATGGCCGACGATCTCGGCGTCCGCCTCGACCGCGTCCTTATTCCGCTCGTCCATCAAGCCGTAGGCGCGAAGCTGATTGACGAGGCCCACGCCGCGCCCCTCCTGCTTCAGGTAGAGCAGGACGCCCCTGCCCTCTGATGCAATCAACTCCAGAGCGCGTTGCAACTGCCAGCCCGTATCGTCGCGCAAAGAGCCGAACACGTCTCCGAGCACGCACTGCGAGTGCACGCGCACGAGGATGCTCTGTTCCGGATCGATTTCTCCCATCACGAGGGCCAGGTGGACATCGCTGGTGATCTCGTTGGTGAAGGCGAGCGCCTTGAAATCGCCGTAGACGGTGGGCACCGAAGCTTCCGCCGCGCGGTGCACCAGGACTTCGTTCGCCATTCGATAGCTCACGATCTGGGCGACCGAGATTATCTTGATCGCGTGTTCGACCGCGAAGCTCTTCAATTGGGGCAGGCGGGCCATGGTCCCGTCATCGTTCAGCACTTCGCAGACGACGCCCGCCGGCGAGAGGCCCGCTATGCGCGCCAGGTCGATGACCGCCTCGGTATGGCCCGCGCGGACGAGCACTCCACCCTTGCGCGCCCTGAGCGGGAAGATGTGGCCGGGCCTCGCCAGGTCGGACGGGCGGGTCCGGGGATCGACCGCTACCTGGATGGTGGTGGCGCGGTCGGCGGCGCTGATGCCCGTCGTCACGCCGCGCCGCGCTTCGATCGAGACGCAGAAGGCGGTGCTGCGGCTCGCCGTATTGCTCGCCTCCGAGACCTGAAGCGGTATCTGTAATTCGTCGAGCCGCTCTTCCGTAAGAGAGAGGCAGATGAGGCCGCGCCCGAAGCGGGCCATGAAATTGATGATTTCCGGCGTGACCTTTTCGGCCGCGCAGGCGAGGTCGCCTTCGTTCTCCCGATCTTCGTCGTCGACGATGATCACGACCCGGCCGGCTCTGAAATCCGCCAGAGCTTCCTGAATTGTCGAGAGTGGCATAAGCATCCTTATTAATATCCCTGTTCCGTCAAATATTCCAGGGTGAGCCCGCCCGCCGTATCGCCTTCGCCGGAGGCGCGCTCGACGCCGTACTGCAAGAGCCGTTCTACGTACTTGGCGAGCACGTCCGCCTCGATATTCACGCGGTCTCCGGCCTTGAGCCCCGCCAGAGTAGTCTCCCGCCACGTGTGCGGAATGACGGCGACTTCAAACCAGTCGCCGCCGAGAGCGGCGACCGTGAGGCTGACGCCGTCGAGCGCCACCGAGCCTTTGAGGGCGATGTAGCGACCGAGGCCGTTATCGAACCGGAACCGCATTCGGTAAGCATTGCCTTCGGCCATAACCGTAGCGAGCTCGACCGTCCCGTCGACGTGCCCCTGCACCATATGACCGCCCAGGCGCTCCCCGACTCCGAGCGCGCGTTCGAGATTGACCCGGCCGCCGGCCCTGAGTTGGCCGAGCGTCGAGCGCTTCAAAGTCTCGAGCGAGCCGTCCGCGCTGAAGTGATCCGGCCCCATCTCTATCACCGTGAGATCGACTCCGTTGATCGAGATCGAATCGCCGATCAGGGTGCCTTCGAGCACCTTGCGGCATTCGATAATAAAGTAAGCTCCATCCGCGCGCCGGTCAATGCGGCGCACGCGGCCCACTTCCATTATCAATCCGGTGAAGATTCCCATAGCTAATTAAGTTGTGGGAGGCGCGCGACCCGTGCGGCCGGTCTCGAATCCGTTTCTGGAGAGCGCGGTTGTAAGGCGAGACCGGGTTTCAATTCAGGTCGTTCCCATAAACAGGAATATTGGCGAATCCAAGCGTTCCGACTAACGAGCTAGAATATTAGCTGCGAGAATTGACAATATCAAGCACGGAGTCAAGCACGCGGTCGAGAGGCGTGTTCGAAGTGTCGATCAGGACGGCGTCCTCGGCCCTGACCAGAGGCGTGGCCGTGCGCTCCCGGTCTCGCCGGTCGCGCTCTTCGAGCTCCGCGCGCACCTGTTCGACAGAGACCTCGCGCCCGCGCCCGCGTTCTTCGGCCCACCGCCTGCGGGCTCGCTCTTCGGGCGAGGCTTCGAGAAAGAGCTTAAGCTCGGCCTCCGGGAAAACCCGCGTGCCGATGTCGCGCCCGTCCATCACGACGCCGCCCTCGCGGCTCATCTCCCTGAGCTTTTCGACGACCGCCTCGCGCACTTCGGCAATAGTGGCGATGACCGACGCGGCGCGGCTGGCATCGGGCAGGCGAATCTCCGTCGTCACGTCGCGGCCGTCGAGAAATACCTTCAAATGGTCCGGGTCGCCTTCGAATCTGACGGCCGCCGCCCGCGCGAGGCGAGCCACGGCCCCGGCCTCGTCGAGCGAGACTCCGAGATCGAGGGCCTTGCGCCCCACCGCCCGGTAGACCGCGCCCGAATCTATATATTGATAGCCGAACCTCCGGGCGAGCGCTTTACCGAGCGAGCTCTTGCCGACTCCCGAAGGCCCGTCGATGGCGATGGTCAGTTTCTTCATAATACGGGGAGTCCCTGGGAGCGCCCGCGCCCGTCACCTGCCGTTGATCACTTCTTTAATCACCTCGAGCGCGGCGAGGCAATCGTCTCGGCTGACGTCCTTGTGGGTGACCATTCGCATTTCGCGCGGGTTGATGCCGTTGGCGAGGATGAAGCGCTGCTTCAGTCTTTCCGACAGGGTCGAGGTGTTGATGCCGTTCTTCGATATATCGAAGATAACTATGTTGGTCTGCACCTTCTCGGGGTCGATCGTGACGCCGGGGATCTCGGCCAGCCCCCTCGCGAGGAGCCGCGCGTTGGCGTGGTCTTCTTCCAGGCGCGCGGTCATCTTCTCGATGGCTATGAGCCCCGGCGCGGCCAGCACTCCCACCTGGCGCATCGAGCCGCCGAAGAGCCTCCTCACCGACAGCGCGCGGTCGATGAACTCGCGGGTGCCCGCGATGATCGAGCCCACGGGCGCGCCCAACCCTTTCGACAGGCAGAACATCAGCGAATCGACCGGCCGCGCCAGCTCCGACACGTCGCGCTCGAGCGCGAGCGCGGCGTTGAATATGCGAGCGCCGTCGAGGTGGACCGGCAGGCCCGCCTCGTGGGCCCCCTCGCAAATCTCTTCCATGCGCTCCAGAGGCATGACGGCGCCGCCCGCCATGTTGTGGCTGTTTTCGAGAGTGAGCAGGCCCGTCTGCGCGACGTAATAAGCCGAGCGGGGCCGAATCGCCGCTTCGACCGAGGGCCAGTCGAGTATCCCGTTTTCGCCCCGGACCGGGCGCGGGAGCGTCCCGCTGACCACCGCCATCGCGCCCATCTCGTAATTGAAAATATGGCTGCGCTCCTCGGTAATCACTTCCTGTCCGGGCCTGGTGTGAATGTTGATACAGATCTGGTTGCCCATGGTGCCGGAGGGCACGAAGAGGGCCGCTTCCTTGCCGAGCAGCTCGGCGGCGCGCTCCTGAAGATGGTTGACCGTGGGGTCTTCGAGGTAGACATCGTCCCCGACCTCGGCCCGCGCCATAGCCTCGCGCATCTCTTCGGTCGGCTTCGTCACTGTATCACTGCGCAAATCGATGAGCTTCATCACATCTCCGATCGATGAGTGAGATATTAGCGGGAATGATAACACAAGAGGGGTCGGGGGTCAGGGACGATACCTGCGCTCGCGGTGAGCCGACGGGACTCTTCGAAGCGAGCTTCGAATGATGCATGAGTCCGCGCGGGATCTTATACTTGACCGGCCCCCGGCCCCTCGTATCACGCTCTTCCCGCGACCTCTCCGGTCTCCGTGTTTACGCGCACGATCTCGCCCTCTTTTATGAAGAGCGGGACCCGCACACTCAGGCCGGTCTCGAGCTGAGCCTGCTTGGTCGCGCCCCCGGCGGCCGTGTCTCCGCGCAGCCCGGGCTCGGTCGATGTGACGGCCAGCTCGACGTACTGCGGCAGCCGTACCGAGACGGCCGCCCCGTTGTACTTCAATACCTGAACCGAGACTCCGTCTTTAAGATAGCCGCGCATTTCGCCGATCTCCTCTTCGGGGAAAGCGAATTGCTCGTAGGTCGATTCGTCCATGAAGTGAAACCCGCCCGCGTCGATATAAAGGAAGGACGCGGGAGTCAGCTCGACATCGGGCTCGGAGAATTTCTCGCTCGATCTGAAGCTCTTCTCAAGCACGGCGTTCGTGAGCAAGTGCCGCAGCTTGGTCCGGACCATCGTCGCCGCGCCGCGCGCGGTGGGCGAGGCGAAGAAGACATCGACGACCGTGTAAGGCTGCCCCTCCACCGTTATCAACATCCTCCGCTTCAACTCGTTTGCGTTTATCAATCCCATTGGCCCACCCCTCTCCTGATTTGATGAACCATATGAAATACAGCATCGGAGCTTGTGGCACAAGTGGAAATGAATCGCGAAGAAGCCCGGCCCGATCGAAGCGCGCACCGGCACCCGGCTCGCCCTGACGCCCGCACAATGTAATTACAGTCATAATGCCGCATTGACATGGGTTTTACACAGGCGTATTATGCGCGGAAGTTTGGTCAAAGATTTATAAGATCCTGAAGAGCCGGGCACGCGAATGGCCGCCGGTCTTCACGCGATCGGGCAGGGAGTAAAGGAGGCAACCTCATGGCCGACCACAACGATCCGAATGCGGTCAACGCGATCTTCTCCGACATAGACGTTAGCGCGGCAGACCTCTATGATCTGTTCGGGTTTCCCAGTGACGATACGGACGGCGGAGAGAAGGTCGTAATCGCTCTGACGTTTGCCGCGGTGCCGGATGCCGGAGTCTTCGACCCCGACATGCTCTACAGAGTCATGGTCTCGGCCGAGCCGAGGGTCGCCCGGCCGCTCAAAGATGATCTCAGCCTCAAAGGGTTGCTCAAGTATTTCGATACGCTGAAAGACAAGTATCTCGGCCCGCTGAAGGCGTCGGAAATCCGGGTCACGGTGGACCGGAACAATCGGGCCACGGTCAACTTCATCAATTTCCCGGGCGGCAGCTTTTCGGCCGTGGTCGATACCAACAGGGTATTGACGATCGACTCACCCGGAGGCCGCTCGATCAAGACATTCATCGGCGGCCGCGATGATGCCTTCTTCAACGACCTGACGGGATTCTTCCGCTCGATCAATTACGCGCCGCAGTTCTATCACGTCCCGCATACGATGCCTGACGCGCGAGAGCTGCCGATCCCCAAGACCCTTCTGGAGCTCGAAGGGAACGACCTCTTCAATTTCGATCCGAACGACCCGGACTGGGGATACCTGCACGTTAACGGCAAGCCGAACGGCTCGAAGAGGGACCTTCCCCCGGGGCCGTGGACCTGGAACGGCGACAGGTTCCGCAAGGACGAGAACGGCAATTACAGGTTCGTCTACACGGGGTTCGACTGCCAGAACAACAGGAACATAAACGCCATAATCCTGGAAATCCCGCTCGACTTCATCACCGGCTCGCCCGCCGACGACAGGGTCGTGAACACGTGGGGTGAAAGCTGGGTTTTGAAGGCTTCGAGTAAAGTCGATACGATCCCTGACGACCCGTTCTGGCTGGAGCACCCTTCGGCGCTGCTCGACTCTTTCAAGCTCGACGACGAGCTGAAGAGGTACAAGCTCGTCGATACCGACGGCCAGCCGTTCGCTGACGCGGCCCTCAATGAGCGCGAGGACAACCGGCAGCTCGGAGCCAACAACTTCTGGCTCGCGCCGCACTTTATCAAGCGGCTCGCTCACCTCGGCTGGGGCTTCGGGCCGTCGATCACCGCGCTGGGGCTCCAGACCTCTTTCGACCACGACAACTCGCCCGTTTCGGTCCACAAGACATACGCCCTCGCCACTCAGGCCTTTCCCCGCGTCAGGAAGACCCTTTTCCAGGAGCTCAACATGCCTGACGACACCTGGAACAGGAAGGGCCTGAACATCCCGCTCCGACGCCCGGTCGAGATATTCGTCCCGAATGTCTGCGCCATCGACATGGACACGACGGGCACATGGCCGTTCGGACGCCGGCCCGAAGATCAGGTCGCGACGCGTTTCCTCTCGATGTTTCTCGATATGGAGGCCGAGCTCAACGGCAAGAAGTATCACATCGACATGTTGAACGATCAGGCATTATGGAACCAGGCGCCTGTCGAGCCCAAAACACCCCCGAACCCTTTGAAGAATGACAAGGAGTTCCTCGACCACTTCCCATACCTGGCGGACCCCTGGTAAGTCGAGCTCGAATGAGATCACCGATGGGCGAAAGGACCGACTTCGAGATGGAGATGGAACGGATCGACAGGGACATCTCCGAGCTCGAAGCGCGCGCGCTCACTCCTCCCGTAGAGAGCCAACGGGCGATGAAGTTCGTCTACCGCCTCTACCAGCGCGCTTCGCTCAGCGGGAACCTGGACGAGCTGCAAGTCGCCGGGGCCGCGATAGAGAGCGCCATCCTGCAAATCGGTCCCGCGCCGGACCTCTACTTTCTTAAAGCGAATCTCGATTTCAAGCTCCACAGGATCGCCGATGCGCGGCGCGATCTCGAAACGGTCCCGAGCCTTCTCGACAGCTATCAAGGCAAGGCCTTGAGGGCAGATCTCGATTTGCAGGAGGGCAAGTACGAGGCGGCCTGGGAGGGATACGAGAGCGTAATTCGCGATGCCCCTACGTGGGACAACCTGGCTCGGCTCGCTTATCTCAAGGCCAGGATGGGCGATACGGCCGGGGCTGATCGGTTGTACTTTGAAGCCGAAGACGAGCTCACGGCGAAAGAGATGCGCTCGTTCGCCTGGGTGGAATTGCAAAGAGGGCTGCTCGACCTCAGGCACGGCCGCTATGAAGACGCGCGGGCTCATTACAGGCGGGCCGACCAGGCGTACTCAGGCTACTGGCTGGTCGAAGAGCACATGGCCGAGCTATCGGGCGCGCAGGGAAAGTTCGACGAAGCCGTAGCCCTTTACGAAAAAGTCATCGCGGGCCTGCCCAGGCCGGAATTTCAACAGGCGCTCGGAGAGCTTTACGTATTTATGGGCAGGCCCGAACAAGCGCGTCTCTGGCATGAAAAGGCGCTCGCCGCCTACGTCGAGTCGGTCGAGCGGGGCGACGTTCATTACTATCACCACCTCGCCGACTTTTATGCGGATGTGCGCCGGGATGGGGCCGAGGCAGTCAAATGGGCGCGCAAGGACGCCGAGATGCGAGAGAACTTTTCGACCCTCGCCGCGCTGGCCTGGGCCTTGCACCGCGACGGCCGCTTCAGTGAAGCTCAGGAGACGATGGCCCGCGCGCTCTCGTCCGGCGTGAGAGATGCTCACCTGTTCTTCCAGGCGGGCATGATCTGCCTCTCTGCCGGAGCGGAGGGCGAGGGCAAGCAGTACCTCGAGATGGCCGAAGAGATCAACCCGCATCACCGGGGCTTCCACACGCACCGGTAAGCGAAAAACCCGCGCGCAAGTCGCTGAAAGAATCCGGGTCGACTCCCTATTATTTATTCACTTCGGGCTTCTTGAGATTACGCGAAAAGTTTTAGCGTGAAGATTCCGATCGCGGCCCGCCCGGCCCGGTGGCACGGTTATTGCCAATCAGGCTTGAAGAGATGCGCGCGGGCTTTTCCCGGTTCGGGGAAGCCCATCTAAAGTCGATATGAAGAGGAGTAATCTATGGCGGAAAGCGATAAAGAAGCCGGCCGGGGAGATTGCGAGACTGGCCGGGAAGAGTACAATCAAAGCCAGGGCTATGAGCGCGATGGCACGGATAAGGCCGCCGAGGGCGAGAGTGAAGGCCAGGACGAAGTCGGCTACAGCCACGGCTATTACGGCGGCTTCGGCAGGGGGGGCCGGATGTTCGGCGACCGCACGGAAGACGTTTCCGACCCCGATCGCGAAGACGCGCCTACGGGCGACCAGGAGAAATAACGATCAGGCCATTCTTCATATGGAGGAGATTCAGGACCGCTTGTGACCGCTCTTCAGACGAATTCGCAATGCGAATCGACAATCTAGTTTCAGAGGAGAAGAAATGAACAGGAAAAGTCTGACGTTTTTCATCGCAGGACTTACGCTCGCTTCATTCATGGCCGTGGGATGTAACTCGGCGAACCACAACGGCAACGCGAACCACAACGGAAACGCCAACCTCAACGCCAATGCGAACCGCGCCGACGCGAGCGCTAATCGCAACGCCAATGGGAATATGTCCCGCGAGGACTTCGACAAGCAGAAAGACTCTCTGGGCAAGCAGGCGCGAGACCTCGGCCGCACGATAGGGAGCGGGGCCGACGACCTCTGGATTTGGACCAAGACCCGGTCGGCCCTGGCCACGGCCGACGATCTCAGGGACAGCACCGTCAATGTCGATGTCGACAACGGTGTAGTGACCCTGAGCGGCACCGTAGCCAATGCCGCGCAGAAGACGCGAGCCGCTCAGGTGGCGCGGGCCGTCGAAGGAGTCAAGAACGTAACCGATAAGCTTCAGGTCTCGGGCGGAAATACGAACGCCAACAGGCCTTCGAATGCGAACAGGCCCTCGAACGGGAACAGAAGGCCATAAGCTCGCAGGTAGCGCCAGGGAGCCGGGGCGTCTCGGGTCAGGGTCAATCGCGGATTGATTCAATCCCGGGATGCCTGCCGGTTTTTTACCACCTATTTCAAATCTTCTTTGAGCAGCGCGGTGTTTATGGCGAAGGCGGCCTGCGCCCCTTCGGCCGCCGCGACGACCACGAGCTGCACCGCGCGCGAGGCATCGCCCGCCACGTAGAGGCCCGGTATCTGGGTCGATTCGTACTCGCCCGTATTCACCGCTCCCTTCTCCGTGAACTCGCAGCCGAGGCGGGCGGGCAGGTCACAGCCCTGGCGGTTTCCGGTGCTGAAAAACATCCCCCGGCGCGCGAGCTTTTCCCCGTTGGCGAAGACGATATTTTCAAGCTCGCCCTCCCTGCCCTCGAGCCTCACTATTCGCTCTTCGCGCAGCAGAATGCCGTTGCGCGAGAGGCGCTCGATGTCTGACGGCTCAAGGCCGGAGGGTCCGTCGGTGCAGAGCACGAGGTCGCTGCTCCAGGCGACCAGCTCCAGCGCTAGGCCCTTTCCGTTCTCGCCGCGGCCGTAAACGGCGAGCGGCTGGTCGCGCATCTCCCAACCGTCGCAATACGGGCAATGCCACACGCTGCGCCCGTAAAGCGCTTCGATGCCTTCGATCTCCGGGATATGATCCACGACCCCCGTGGCGAGCAGCAGCTTGCGCGACGAGAGCCGGGTGCCGTCCGAGAGCATAACCTCGAACCGGTCCACGGCCTGCGCCGCCTCCGTAACGGATATATCGCGGACTTCCACGGTCGTATACGGGCGCAGTTGCTCTCGCGCGATTTTCAGCAGCTCCGAGGGCGCGAGGCCGTCGCGCGTCAGGAAGCCGTGCAAAGCTCCGGAGGCGGCGTTGCGCGGGTTGCCCGCGTCGCATAAGAGCACCCGCCTGCGGCAGCGCCCGAGAATGAGCGCCGCGCTGAGCCCGGCCGGGCCGCCTCCGACTATGATCACATCAAGCAGCTCTGCGTTATCAGCCATGTATTCCTTTCGCTTCTTTATTTCTACCTTACCGGAACGAGGCGAATGATTCGATCATCATCCTTCGCGGGCCTTCCGCGCCCGTCGCGATTCGAGGTGGAGAAGTAGATCGCCCCGTCCGGTCCTTCGGCGACGTCTCGAATGCGCCCGTATTTCCCCTCGAACAA
Source organism: Blastocatellia bacterium (assembly GCA_035537555.1). Taxonomy (GTDB): domain Bacteria; phylum Acidobacteriota; class Blastocatellia; order UBA7656; family UBA7656; genus DATLMR01. The sequence continues at coordinate 21,309 of DATLMR010000239.1, read as the reverse complement.
TCGTTCCTGACTCACCACCCGCCTGCCGTCCAGTACGACGCGAATCAGGACTTCGCCCTTAAGACCTCCGAAGAGGAAGTTGCCCTGGAGCTCGCGGAAGGCCGCGCCGCGATAAAACATGCCGCTCGCGGGCGCGACCGCCGGGGTATACACCAGCAGGGGCGATTCCATGCCGGGCCTCGACTCTTCGTGGTGTGCCGCGGGCCAGCCGTAGTTCTTACCCTCTTCGACGATGTTCACCTCGTCGCCCCCATTGGGGCCGTCGAACCCCGAAGGCCCATGCTCGGTCTGAAACATCAGCCCCGACCCCGGCTGCCAGTCGAGCCCCTGCGCGTTGCGGTGGCCGTAAGACCATATCTCTGGGCGCGCGCCCTGTCGATTCACGAAGGGGTTATCCGGAGGCACGGTGCCGTCATCATTCAGGCGAAGGGTCTTTCCCGAGAGCGAGCCGAGCTGCTGCGCGAGCTCTCGCTTCCCCGCGTCCCCCGTCGTGATGTAGAGCTTCCCGTCAGGGCCGAAGCGCAGGCGCGTGCCCGCGTGAAACCTCGCGGCGGGGATCTCTTCTATTATCAGCTTGCGCTCCGACAGCGCGCCGTTCGACTCGCGGTACCGATCCACGCGGACCTTCTGCTCGCCCCCGCTGTACGCGTAGGCGAGATAGAGCAGGTGATTTTCCGCGAACCGCGGATGGAGGGCGAGGCCCATCAATCCGCTCTCTCCGCTCGCTTCAACTCCCGCGATCGAGGCGAGCGGCTCAGGGCGCAGGGTTCCGTTCTCGATCACGCGCAGGCGGCCCGGCCGCTCGGTGAACAAGATCCGCCCATCGGGCGCGAAGACGATAGACCAGGCCACTTCGAGTCCCGAGGCCACCGTCTCGACGCGGAACTGAGGCGCGCCCGCCGGAGCCGACTCTATCTCTCCCGCCCCTCTTCCGGCCGGAGCCCCCCGGCATGCCGCGCACCAGAGCGCGGTCAGGAGCATAATACGGGCAAGCCTTTTCCGATTCTTCATGCGATCCTTCCCGCGATGTTCGCCCGCCTGCTCGAAGCGATGCTCAACGGTCAGCCGTTCTGACCTCGATCTGCCCGTCCCGCACTCGCGTTTCAAAGCGCGGCTGCGGGCTCGTGGCGGGAGAATCTACCACGCTTCCGTCTTCGAGGCAGAAGCGCGATCCATGCCACGGGCACCGGACCGTGTTCCCTTCGAGCTTGCCTTCCGATAGAGGCCCTCCGAGATGGGAGCAGGTCTCGACGAGCGCGTGGATCTCGCCGCCCCGGCGAACAAGCAGCACCGGGACTCCGTTCGCATCGGCCCGTTTCAGCTCGCCTTCCCGAAGATCGGCATCGGGCAACACTCGCGCGAAGCCGTCAGGCAGGTGGTAGTGTGCCGTATGATCGACCCCGATTTGCTCTCCGAAGACGAGGTGTCCGCCGAGGTAAGCCGACGCGCTCGAGACCGCGTATCCGAGCATGGCAAGGCCGACCCGCGCGTTCCTGGATTTTCTATTCCTCACGGCCAGAGACGTGCCGTACAGGAGGGCCGCGCCCAGATTCAAGAGGCCGTGTGTAATACCGACCTTGCGCGCTCGCCCGTCGGTTTCGGACCAGTCCGTGAGTCCCGTGACGGCCGCGCCGACCGCGCCCACGAGCCCGACGGCGATGGCCGCGTCCGCGCCCGCGCCCAGCTCCTTGCGCCCCGTCGTCATCTCCATCGCGTCGAGCGCGAGCGCGGCGGTCCACGCGCCGAGGGGGACATCGGTCAGGACGGGATGCAAAGGGTGCCCGAGCCACTTGCCATGCAGGAAGTTCTTCACCGCCTGCCCGGCTTCCCCTCCCGCCTCGAAACACTCTTTGATCGCGGGCTGCAACGCGTCGCTTGTCTCTTCAAGCCAAGCCTGTCTATCCAGCGCTTTCGCTATAGCTTCTGCCATACGTTCTTCCTCCTGGTTGAATCTCCACCGGCTCGATCTCGACCGCCGCTTACATATTATTTCCCGGAGCACTCATCAGGGCCTGAGCTTGAGCGGGTCAGCAAATAAGGCGGCAAAATGGCGCGCTCTGAGACGAATCTGTATCGCCAAGGTCATGTCGCGCTCGCTTGTGAGTTCTCGCCCTCAATGGAGCTTCTCCACTGTCGAAGGCCGGTCGCGTAAGAGCTTCGCGCTCTTAACCCCGCGCCCACCCTGTATCAAGAGAGCGGGCCAGACGCCGTACAGTGTGCCTGTTTTCAGACACATTGGGCGCGTCAAGCGGCCTCTGCGTTCCATTCGTGCAAGGTGCGTGCCGCTTGGCGGGCGAGAAGCAGGCTTTATGCGGGAAAAGGCGAGAGAAATGGCCTGACATGAAGGCGGAGGAATTGGGAGAGCGGCTTGCCGTCACTTCTCCTTTTCCGCTTCGAGCGTCCGGGTCACGGCGGCAAACTCTGCTTCCAGGGCCGACAGCAGAGGGTCGAGCCCTTCGAGCGATCCGTTGCGACCCGACTGCTCCAGGTATTCGCAGATCGACGCCATGCGCGTGGCTCCCATGCTGCCGCTGCTGCCTTTCAACGTGTGCGCGATGCGATAAAACGAGCGCGAATCGTCAGCCTCCCTGGCCTCGCGGAGCGACAGCAGCCGCTTCGCGCTATCTTCGAGGAAGAGGTCTATCAGCTCAGGGAGCGGGTCCGGCCCGCCTTCGGCCCGCAGTCCGCGTATGCTCTCAAGCACGCTCGAATCGATCACGCGGGCAGAACTCTCTTCGGGCGACTCGTCCGGTTCGCCGCTGCCGCCCGACGGGCTCACGGAGTAGATGTCAAGAACCGCGCCCAGCTCCTCCTGCTTCACGGGCTTGCTGATATAGTCGTCCATCCCGGCCGATAGGCATCTCTCCCGGTCCCCCGACAGCGCATTGGCCGTGAGGGCGATGATCGTCGTATGGCGGGCCTTGCCCTCGCGCCTCCGGATCTCGGCCGTGGCCTCATAGCCGTCCATCTCGGGCATCTGGCAATCCATCAGGATTATATCGTAAGGGATCATGGCGAGGGCTTCGAGCACCTCCAGCCCGTTGCCTACGGCGTCGGCGACGAATCCGAGTTTTTGGAGTTGTCTGAGCACCAGCTTTTGATTGATCGAGTTGTCTTCGGCCACGAGTATTCTGGTCTGCCTGCGCTTCTCCGGCTCGGCGCGGGCGGCCCGCGTTTTCGGTTCGGGGACGCGGCGCTCTCGCGCGAGCAGGGTCACGAGGCACTCGAAGAGGTGAGACTGTTTGACGGGCTTCGTGAGGCAGGCCTCGATGCCCGCCGCGCTCAAGGTGTCGTCATCGCCGCGCCGGCCGAACGAAGTCATCATGACGAGGCGGGTCGCAGCCAGGTCCGGGTCGGACTTTATCGCGCGGGCGAGCCCGATGCCGTCCATACCCGGCATCTGCATATCGAGAATGGCGACCCCGAAAGGCCCGCCCGGCGAGGCCTGCCCGCGCAACATCTCGAGCGCCTCCTTCCCGCCCTCGGCTTCGGCGTTGAGCACGCCCCAGGACGTAAGCTGATGGCGCAGGATCTTGCGATTGGTCGCGTTATCATCGACGATGAGGGCGCGCACGCCTTCGAGGCTCTTCCTTGGCGCGGGCGAGGCAGGGGCCGCTTCCGCCTGTTTTTCGAACCGGGCGGTGAACCAGAAGGTGGAGCCTTCGCCCGGCGCGCTCGTCACCCCGATCTCGCCCCCCATCATCTCGACGAGCCTCTTCGAGATCGCAAGCCCGAGCCCCGTGCCCCCGTACCTCCGCGTGGTCGAGCCGTCGGCCTGAGAGAAGGCCTTGAAGAGGCGCTGCTGTTCTTCGCTCGTGATCCCGATCCCGGTATCCCTTATGCTGAAACGGACGACGACGTGAGACGAGCTCTCCGACTCCAGGGATACGCGCGCGACCACCTCTCCGCGCTCGGTGAACTTGATGGCGTTGCTCAGGAGATTCGCGAGCACCTGGCGCAGCCTGCCCGGATCGCCGCGCAGGAGCGTGGGAACGTCGCTGTAGACGAGCGAGGCGAGCTCGTTGCCCTGGCTCTCGGCCTGCGCGGCGAGGAGATCGACGGTCCCTTCGACGGCGGTCCTCAGGTCGAAGTCGAGAGTCTCGAACGCGAGCTTCCCGGCTTCTATCTTCGAGAAGTCGAGAATGTCGTTGATGATCGTGAGCAAAGCATCGGCGCTCGACCGCACGGTCTCCGCGAACTCCTGCTGTTCGGGCGAGAGGTCGGTCTCGAGTAGAAGGCCCGTCATCCCGATGACGGCGTTCATGGGGGTGCGAATCTCGTGACTCATGTTGGCGAGGAATTCGGACTTCATGCGCGCGGACTCCATCGCCGCGTGGCGCGCCTGGTTCAGCTCGGTGATGTCGTGCGCGTGGCCGAGCACGTAAGGGGTCTTTCCGGCCTCTTCGCATCTCAGGTTCCGGTACTCCCAGGTGCGCTCCCTGCCGTCCCTGGTCATTATGTGCATAAGGCCGCTGTCCGACGTATTTCGCGCTATGCCTTCGAGGTAATGGTGGAAGAAGCGCCGGGAGTCGGGAGCGATCAGCTCTTTCAGATTGAGCCCGATCAGCTCTTCGGGCTCGTAGCCGAGCGTGCGCGCGGCCGCCGGATTGACCGTGATCAAGCGCCCGTCGAGCTCATGCGTGCAGATAAGCCCGAGGCTGTTTTCGACGAGGTCCCGGTATCGCTTTTCGCTGTCGCGCAGGGCCTGCTCGGCCCGCCTCCGCTCGGTGAAATCTCGCGCCACGCCGACTATCGCGATCTCGTTTCCCTGCTCGTCCCTGATGATGGAGCGCGATAGAGAGACCGGCAATTCGCCGCCGTCCCGGCGCGTGTGGGTGAAATCGCCTTCCCAGCCGGTCGGGCCGAGAATGGCGCTCTCGCGCCCCATGATGGCCTCCTCGTCATAGTCGTAGGCTTCGCAGAAGGCTTTGTTGACGAAGATTATCCGGTCCTCCATGTCGGTGATGTAGACGCTGTCGCTAATGCTCATGACGGCGTGCGAAAGCATGCGAAACTGGGACTCGGCCCTCTTTCGCGCGACGGCCCTTTCTACCGTGACCGGCAGCACTCTCAGGTAATTGCGGTCGAGGTCTTTTATGAGGTAGTCATACGCCCCCGCCTTCATCGCCCTGACCGCGACCTCTTCCGCGCCGGTGCCGGTGGCGATGATGAAGGGCGAGTCCGGTATGTAATCGAAGAGATCGAGGGCGGTGCCGTCCCCCAGGAAATAGTCGGCGATCACGACATCGAATCTCTGGGAGGAGAGCGCGCTTCGGGCCTCGGCGGCGGACCCGGCTATGCGATAGTCGTAGTCGAGGCCCTGATCTTCGACCATGCGCTTGAACGCCATCTGGTCCACCCGGTCGTCCTCGACGAGCAGCACTTTCAATCCAGGCATCTCTTGTTCCCTCACCCGGGCAGCTCGCTCAGGGTCCAGTAGAGGTTTATCGCCCGCATCACCTCCACGAACTGCATGTAATCGACCGGCTTTATCATGTACCCCGCGACGCTCAGATTGAAGCTCTCCACCCGGTCCCGCTCTTCCCTCGAAGTGGTCAGCACGATTACGGGGATCAGCTTCAGGCGGTCATCCTGCTTGGCGATCTTCAGGAACTCCAGGCCGTTCATCCTGGGCATATTCAGATCGAGAAGTATGATGCCCGGCGTGGGAGACCTGTCGTCTCTCAGGAATTCGAGAGCCTCCTCGCCGTTGCCGACGACGTGCAGGGGGTTGCAGACGTTGATCTCTTTAAGGGCGCGTTTGACCGTCATCGCGTCGACGCGGTCATCCTCGACCAGAAGAATGGGGGCCGAATTTTTCATAAAGAACCTCTTCAACCTCCAGGCGCTTCGGCGCGCGGGTTGAGAGCCCGCTTGGGCAGAGTGAAGAAGAAGACGCTCCCGCTGCCGGGAGTCGATTCCACCCAGACCCTCCCCCCGTACATCTCGACCGTCTTCTTGACCACCGAAAGCCCTACGCCCGTGCTCTCGAACTGGTCGCGGGGCGCGAGCGTCTGAAATATCTGGAATATCTTCGCGAAATGCTTCTCCTCTATTCCCGGGCCGTTGTCGGAGACGGAGAAGGCCCACTCCTCGCCCTCATCCTCGCAGCGAATAGTGATCACTCCTTCAGGCTTGTCCATGAACTTCAAGGCGTTGCTCAAGAGGTTTTGAAAGACCTGCTCGATCCGGGTCCGCTCGCACGTTACCGTCGGGAGCGTGCTTTCGATCGTCACGCTAACGCCGGGGGGAGGGGAGAGCATGCCGATCACTTCGCGGGCCAGCGCGTCCAGGTCGACCTCGACCATCTGCTCCTTTATGCGCCCTACGCGCGAGTACTGCAAGATGCCGTCTATGAGATCGTGCATGCGCTTGACCCTGCCCCTCAGCAGGCTCATCTGCTCCTTGCCGTCCTCGTCGAACTTCTCCTCGTAGTCCGAAGAGATCCAGCTCGCCAGCGAGCCGATGGCGCGCAGGGGCGCTTTGAGATCGTGCGAGACGACGTAGGCGAAGTCGCTCAGCTCCTGGTTGGCCGACTCGAGCTCCTTCAAGAGCGCGGTCTGTTTCTCCGCGGCCGCCTTTCGCTCGGTGATGTCGCTGCCGATGCCGAGGAAGCCCTTGATCGCGCCTTTGCCGTCGCGGAGGGCGGTGATCGAAAGCAGGACCGGAAATCTCGAGCCGTCCTTTCTTATGTAGGTCCACTCGTTCTCGTCCGGCCCGCCCTCGCGCGCTTCGGCTACGAAGGCTTCGAAGCCGGGATCGATCCTGACGCCCAGCTCGCTCGACAGCTCTTCGGCCCGGCTCGCGACCTCGCTCGGATCGTGGAAGAGCGCGGGCGTGGTCTTGCCGACGACCTCGCGAGCCGTGTAGCCGAGCATCCTTTCAGCCGCCGCGTTGAAAGACTTGATGGTGCCGTCGGGCGCGGTGGAGATGATCGTGTAATTGGCGCCGTCGAGTATCGCCCGCTGCAGGGAGGTCGTCTCCTGCAAAGCGGATTCGGCCCGCCTGCGGCGCTCGATCTCCAGGTTGAGCAGGTAGAAGGCGAGCGCCAGAAGCGCGAAGCTCAGAAGCGATCCGATCAGGTTCATGGCCAGGGTCCTGCGAGTCGCAGCCTCCGCCAGCTCGTACCTCCGGGCGAGCAGAGCTCTCTCGTCGGCCTCCATCTCGGAGACGAGCGCGCGAATCCGGCCCATCTCCTCCTTGCCTCGACCGACGAGCGCCGATTGGGTGGCGGAGTCGAGGCGGCGCTGCTTGCGAAGGCCGATCAATTCCTGAAGGAGGGCGAGCCTGGCATCGACGCGCGGCTCGAGCCTGTTCACCCGCTCCGCCTGCCGGGGATTATCGGAGACGAGGGAGCGCACCTCTTCCAGGCTCTTGCGGATGGCGGGAAAGCTCGCCTCGTGAGATTCGAGAAAGGCTTCGTTCTCGCTTATCAGGAACCCGCGCCCCTCGCTTTCGGCCTCGGCGATCCGGTGCAGGAGGGTGCTGAGCCGTTCGAGCACCATGTGCGTGTGCTCGACCCGCCGGGCCGTGCTCATGAGGCGGGTCGTGTTGTAGTAGGAGCCGACGCCGATGGCCGACAGTATCAGCATCGCCAGGGTGAATTGCGTGGTGATTCTTCTGTTTATCGACAAGCCCATAGAGCCTTCTTCATCGCGAAGCGGGCGCGGGCGCATCGCCGCCCGGCACTTCGATTGGAGCCAATAACATAATCATAATAAGGAATGGGCAGGCAAGCTCACGGGGCGCATCCGGCGAGGCATGCGAAGTCGGGAAGAGTGGAAGGAAGCCATCGGTCACGGGGCAAGTAATTTGACCCGCAGGCGCATACACCCCTTTGATGCACCCGCGGGCCTTCGGGCGCCGGAGCCCCGTCGAGATCCACCCACGTAAACCTCTTCGGACCGGCACTTCTGTATTCACAACGGTGACTTAAAAACCAACGTTCTGAACCGGGCCTATTAAACCACGCGAGGCGGGTCCGCGCATCGCTCGCGGCTGCAATTCTCGTAGCACGATCCGCCTATATTTCTCGCGCCCGAATAGCACCCGGGTGCTATAGCTATGCGCTCGAACGCCGGGATCCTTAAAGGAGGGAGCCGGGCTTCATCATAAGCGTTTCGGCTATCGATGAAGCCCGGCTCGTGCGGGGGGAGGGTGGGGGTTAAGGTTGCTCCAGGTTGCTTACAATAGAGGGGCCCGAAAAATCTCCGCAATCTCCGCCCATCGGCCCTGGCCTGTCATCGAGTCGCCGGCGTCCACTCCGGCGATCCTGCCTCGCAGGCCAGGGCTTGACGGTTCAATGGTCCTCGGACGGATGAGGCTCCGGCTCATCCGTGTTCCACTCGCCTCCTCCGTGAGTCCCGCCGCATACCTTGCAGGGGGTGGGAGGCTCGCCGTTGTCAACTCGGTGGCGAACGGGCTCAAGCGTTCTCAGGTAGGCGAACACCGATTTCAGGTCCTGGTCCGACATCCCCTTGAATATCTGCCAGGGCATGATCGAGCTCAGCTTGCGCGCTCCGACGTGTCCGGTTCGCAGGGTTTGAATAAACATCTTCTCGTCGTAGTAAGGGATCCCTGACGGGTCCGGGGTGAGGTTGGCGCTGGCCACTCTACCGAACGGCCCCGTCAGGGTGAAGCCGCCTCCGAACCCAAGGCTCGGCACGGGAGCACCTTTTTGCTGGGGGGTATGGCAACCGGTGCAGTCGGCGACTTTTACCAGGAACGCTCCCCGCGCGACATCGGACGACATATCGGGCTCGGGCACGGAGCCGGTTATCGGGCGGGGGACGCCTTTGATTAGAAGGTTCACGGGAAAAGCTATCTCCGACCCGGGCAGCTCGTTTCGCACGGGCTTGAGCGAGCGCAGGTAAACTATGACCGACGCGAGGTCCTCGTCGGGCAGGCTGCTGAAGCTCTGATAAGGCATGAGCGGAAAGAGCGCCCGCCCGTCGTGCCCGATCCCTTCACGGATGGACCGGGCGAGCATGTCGTCGCTCCAGGCTCCCGCTCCCGTCTCAACGTCCGGAGAGATATTCGGAGCGATTATGCGGCCGGGCAAGTCATCGATGGGGATGGGCGCGCCGCCGGCTTTCGTCTCGGGAATTATGGGAGCGTCCGCCTTCTCCCAATCGCGCCGCGAATGGCAGTCCATGCATCCCAGCACCGCTTCGGTCAGGTATTTTCCTCTCTCAAGGCGAGCGGGCGTGGGCTCGAAGGTCCGCGACGTGAGCGCGCGGGCGCGCGGGCCGAGCAGCAGGACCCATCCGTCCACGATAGTCACCCCGATTGCCAGCAGGCAGGCGAAAACCAGAACCAGTACTGCCGCCGCCTGCCTGCGCCTTCTAAATCTGCTTTTCATATGCATCCTCGAATCTCTACCTCTATCGCCTTCTCGAACGGGAGAGGCCGCCGAGTCCTTATTGACGCCGCTTTCTCTCCCTCTACTTGTTAACGCGCAGCCGGAGATCGAATTCCCTCACGCCCCGGAAAAAAATTTCGTCACCGATCTTTCTCGTCTAACTTTTTGCGAGCAGGTATTCTTAAGGCGCGGCGACGGGTATAATCTCCCGCTGGATAAAGAGGTCGAGCTGGCATGTCTTCACCGGATACTGAAGTCACACAATTGCTGGTGCAATGGAGCGAGGGCGACGAGCGCGCGCTTGAGAGCCTTCTGCCCATCATCTATGACAATCTACATCGCCTCGCCCGAAGCTACCTTCGCCGCGAGCGCCCGGACCACACGTTGCAGGCGACCGCGCTCGTGCACGAGGCATACCTGCGGCTCGTGGACCAGAAGCGGATTTGCTGGCAGAACCGGGCGCAGTTTTTCGGAGTGGCCGCACAGCTCATGCGGCGCATACTCGTCGATCACGCCCGCGCCCAGCACGCCGACAAGCGCGGCGGCGACGGGATAAAGCTCTCTCTCACGGCGGCCGACCGCATAGCCCGATTGCGCAATGTCGATCTCATCGCCCTCGACGACGCGCTCAAGGCCCTGGCCGAGATCGACCCGCAGCAGAGCCGGGTTGTAGAATTAAAGTTCTTCGGCGGCCTGACCATTGAAGAGACCGCGGAGATTCTGGGTATATCTCACGCGACAGTCGAGCGCGACTGGAGCATGGCGCGCGCCTGGCTCAGGCGAGAGATAAAAAAGAGCGACCGCTAGCCTGAAGGCGCTTCGCGATCGCCGGATGCTCTATAACCTATGGACCCCGAACGCTGGCAACAGGTAAAAGAGATATTTCACATGGCGCTCGGGCGCGAGCCGGAGAAGCGGGCTTCTTTTCTCGATAGCGCGTGCGAAGGCGACGCGGCCTTGCGCGCCGAGGTCGAGTCCCTGATCGGCTCGCACGAAGAGCCCGACGGCTTCCTCGACACTTCCACTCTCGAGCTCGAAGCGACCTCGAACGGCGAGGGCTCGCGCGAACCCGTCATCGGCCAGGCCATCGGTTCTTACAACATAATGGACAGGCTCGGGTCCGGAGGCATGGGGGCCGTATACCTCGCGCAGGACCACAGGCTCGGGCGCAAGATCGCGCTCAAGTTCCTCCCCGCCCACGTGACCAGAGACGGCCATTCCCTCTACCGGTTTCAGCAGGAGGCCCGCGCCGCTTCCGCCCTCAATCACCCCAATATCGTCACCATTCACGAGATCGGGGAGTGCGAGCTCGGCCACTTCATAGTCATGGAGCTGATCGAGGGCCGCATGCTGCGCGCGATGGTGCGCCAGCGCCCCTCCCTCGAATCGGTGATGGAGATGGGCGCGCAGATAGCCCGCGCCCTCGGCGTCGCCCACGCCGCCGGCATTATTCACCGCGACATCAAGCCGGAAAATATCATGGTGCGCGAGGACGGCTACGTGAAGGTGCTCGATTTCGGGGTCGCGCTGCTGACCTCCGGCCCCTTCAGCGGGAACGACGAGCCGCCGGACGGCGCGACCGGCCGCATCCTCGCCGCCACGGCCCCCGGAGTCATCCTCGGCACCCTGCGCTATATGTCGCCTGAGCAGGCGCGGGGCGATCACGTGGAGACCGCGACCGACATCTTCTCGCTCGGCATCGTCCTCTACGAGCTGTCCACCGGGCACCATCCCTTCGCGGCCGATTCCCAGATCGGCACGCTGAACGCTATCGCCACGCAGCCGGCCCTCCCGCCCTCGCGCCTTAACCCGGAGATCTCTCCTTCGTTCGAAGCCCTGATCCTCAGGATGCTGGAAAAGAACCCCGCCCTCAGGCCGACCGCGTCCGAGGTGTCCGACTCTCTTCTGGCCCGCGGCGAGAGGCCCGCGCAGGCCGAGGCGCGCGCGCAGGTCTCGGCGGGCAGACGGTACTCGGTCGGCAGAGAGAGAGAACGATCCGAGCTTCGACAGGCCTTCGATTCGGTGGCCGCGGGCCAGGGCTCGATGATCGCCGTTTCCGGGGAAGCCGGGATCGGCAAGACGACCCTCGTCGAAGACTTCGTCGCCGAGCTTCAGGCGAACGCGGAGAGCTTCATCTTCACCCGAGGCCGCTGCTCCGAGCGCCTGGCCGGGAGCGAGGCATACCTGCCCGTCCTCGAAGCCCTCGAAAATCTCCTCCGGGGAGAGCTGGCCGACGTCGTGGCGCGAATGATGAAGGTGATGGCCCCGACCTGGTACGTGCAGCTCGCCCCATTCGTGGACGAGGACTCCTCTGACTCTCGCCTGAGGGCCGACATCAAGACCGCTTCGCAGGAGAGGTTGAAGCGAGAGATCTCCGCCCTGTTCCAGGAGCTCTCCCGCCTCAGGCCTCTGGTCCTGTTGTTCGACGACCTGCACTGGGCCGACGTCTCGACCATAGACCTCCTGGCCTACCTCGCGGGCAAGTTCGAAACGATGAGGGTGCTGGTCCTTACCACCTACCGCTCTTCGGACCTCTTGATCTCCAGGCACCCCTTCCTTCAGGTCAAGAGAGACCTCCAGGCTCGCGGCCTCTGCCACCAGATAATGCTCCTCTTCCTCAGCCGGGAAGAGGTGGAGCGATACCTCGCCCTGGAGTTCCCGAGTAATAACTTTCCCCGGGAGTTTCCCGCGCTGATCTACTCGAAGACGGAGGGCAGCCCGCTCTTTATGGTCGATCTGGCCCGGTACCTGCGCGACAGAAAGGTGATCTCCGAGGAGGAAGGCCGGTGGACCCTCGCGAGGTCCGTGCCGTCGTTCGAGCAGGAGCTGCCCGAATCGGTTCGCGGCCTGATCCAGAGGAAGATCGACCAGTTGAGCGAGGACGATTCGCGGCTGCTCGCCGCCGCGAGCACGCAGGGCTATGAATTCGATTCGGCGGTCGTCGCGAAAGCGCTCGGCCTCGACGCCGAGGAGGTCGAAGAGCGCCTGCACACTCTGGACCGCGTCCATTCTTTCGTCCGCCTCATAAGCGAGAGAGAGTTTCCCGACAGGACCCTGTCGCTCCGCTATCGCTTCGTCCACGTGCTCTATCAAAACACGCTCTACGGATCGCTGATGCCGACGCGCAGGGCATCCCTGAGCGCGTCGGTAGCGCGGACGCTCCTGGCCTTTTACGGCGATCAGAGCTCGGCCATCGCTTCGAGGCTCGCCCTGCTTTTTGAAGCGGCGCGCGACTCCGAGCAGGCGGCGCACTTCTTCCGCCGCGCGGCGCAGAACGCCACCCGCAAGCTCGCCAACCGCGAAGCCTCGGGGCTCGCGCAACGCGGGCTAGGCGCCCTCATGACTTTGCCCGAGTCGGCGGCCCGCGACCGCCAGGAGCTCATGCTGCAGATCTCGCTCGCCACGCCGCTCGCCGCGACCACGGGATATGGGGCCGAAGAAGTCGAGCGGGTCTATAGCCGCGCGCGCCGCCTCGCCGAAGAGCTCGGAGAGACCTCCAAGCTCTTCCCCGTGCTGCTCGGATTGTGGCTGTATCATCATGTTAGGGCCGAGCTGGGCGAGGCGTGCGAGATCGCCCGGCAGGTTTTGAAGCTCGGAGAGAGCAGCTCGCGTCCGGAGATGGTCGTGCTCGGGCATATCTACATGGGTTACACTCTCACGAACATGGGAGACCTCGCGCTCGCGCTCGACCATTTTGAAAGGGGGCTCGCGCTTTTCAGGCCGGAGTACCAGCCCGTTTACGACTCGCTGCCTATGGCCGATCCCAACGTATCGGGGCCGACCGGCATGGCCCTGGCGCTCTGGCTGCTCGGTTATCCCAACCAGGCCATGGACAGGATGGTCGAGGCATGCAGCGCCGCTCAAAAGCTCAATCACCCTGCGGGAATATGCTTCGCCGATCTCTTCACCGCCATAATTCACCAGCTCAGGGGAGAAGCGCGCCAGGCCGCCGAGCGGGCCGAGGCCGCGGCGACCCGGGCGAAAGAGCACGGGCTTTCGGACATACACGAATGGGCCACGATCTGGCACGGCTGGGCTTCGACTCTTTCCGGAAAGGACCCGAACGGCACCGACCTGATGGTCGAGACCCTCGCGACCCAAATCGTATGCGGCGCGAATGTCCTTCGCACTCACTCGCTCGCGCTGCTGGCCGAATCGTTCGCCGCCACCGGGCGGCCCGATCAAGCCCTGCGCGCGCTCGATGAAGCGCTGGCCCTTGCCGCCGGCACCGAAGCGCGCGCATACGAAGCGGAGCTTCACAGGCTGAAAGGCGAGCTGTCATTGGAGCGCGGCGAGGCCGCCTTCGCCGAAGCCGAGCGGAGTTTCATGCGGGGCCTCGGAATCGCCCGCGCGCAGCAGGCCAGGTCTCTCGAGCTGCGCGCGATGACGAGCCTCGCCCGTTTATGGAATAAGACGAACAGGAAGGAAGAGGCGCACCGCGAGCTTCGGAAAGTTTACGATTGGTTCAAGGAAGGGTTCGATACCTCGGACCTCAAAGCGGCAAGAGAAGTCATGGAAGGCGGGTAATCTCGCGGGCTTCAGAAAAAACCTTGTCTTTAGATAAAACCCTGTATAGATAAGACTATGTATACGACGCGAGAGCGCGGGCAGCTTGCCCGCGCTCTCCTGCGCTCTCCTCCGACCCCAGACCCCGACCTGGCTTTTTAGCTCTGGCCCTTCGGCACGGTGACGGTGAGGGTCTTCGTAGCCGAGTTACCGCTCGCATCCGTGCTCGTTATCCTGATCGTATAGACTCGCCCGTTGCCTGAGTCGTCCCGCTCCGCGCGAAGACGGACGTGGTGCGCGTCGATGATCTCCCAGTCGGGAGCCGTGTCGCCCTCGGGCTCGTTGCTCGTCACGCCGAGCACGGTCGCGACAGGCCCGCAATTGTCCGTCGCGGCGTAGCTCACCGTCACCGTAACCATCTTGTGATTGGGCGGCCAGATGACAGGCCTGTCTACCGACGCGCCCGCGATCGACGGCGCCGCGCTATCGATCACGGTCAAGGTGGCCGTGCACGTGCCTGTGTTGCCCGCCAGGTCGGTGGCGGAGACCGTTATCGTGTGCGGCCCCTTTCCTATGGCTGCCCCGGCAGCGGGGCTCTGAGTAAGAATGATCGACCCGCCGGGAGTCAGGTTATCCGATGCGGTCACGCTCGCGAGTACGTCCGGGACCGAGGCCGAACAACCCGCCCCGGCCGGGATGCTGCCGGGCGCGGGGCACGAGACGGCCGGGGCCGTCCGGTCGATCTTCACCACGCGGCTCACCAGGGCGCTGATATTTCCCGCGTTGTCGAGCGCCCGGACGTTGACCGTGGTGATGCCTTCCGCGCTCACGGAGACGCTCGCGCTGTCGCCCGGCGCCACGTTCACGCCGCCGCCGTCGAGCCAGTAGCGCAGCTCCTTGATCCCGCTCCCTCCGTCCGAGGCGCCGAGATTGACCGTCACCAGGGCCGAGTTGTTCCATCCGTTCGCGTTGGGCGCGGGAGAAATCGCCGCCGTCGCGACCGGCGGAGCGGTATCGGGAGCCGCCGGGAACGGCAGGAGGATCGCGCCCGACCGCGCCGCGAGCGCAAGCGTCACGCTTCCGCCGCTTACGGTAAAGGTCGCGCCGCTCAAGGCATCCTGTAGAGTAGTGCCGTCAGAGAAGTATGCCCCGACCGGAATGCCGGCCGTATTCGGGCCAGTCCCGTTGTTGAGCGCGACCACGGCCTTGTCCGCGCCGGAGACGCGGGCGAAGGCATAGGTATTATTGTCGGTCCCGGAAGGGGTCGTATCGCCCGTGAGCAGAGTCTCGAACGAGCCCGTGCGAAGCGACGGCCGCCCTTTTCTCAGGTGCGCGAGCGACCTGTAATAATCGATGAGCCCCTGGTCCGCCGGGCCGTAGACGCCCGGATCGCCCGCCTCGTCGTCCCAGGGGTAGGGAGCGCGATTGTACGGGTCGTCTTCGGGGCCGTTCGGCCCGTTGGCCAGCGCGGGCGAGTTGAGGGCCGCTTCGTCTCCGTAGTAGATCATCGGCGCTCCGGGATAGGTGAACTGGAAGAGCGCCGCGAGCTTCAACCGCTCCCGGGCCTGCGCGAGGCCGCTGTCGCCCGTTTCGGTGAGCACGTAGAGCGCGCGATTCGTGTCGTGCGAGCCTATGAGGTTGAGCATTGCGGCCGTCGCCTGGGGAGGGTAATCCTCGCGCACGGACCTCAAGGCGCGGTCGAACTGGCTCGGCGACAGGCTCACGACGGTGTTATTGCCGTTGTTGTCGTTATCGACCCAGGCCGCGCCGCGCGCGAAGCCGATGACGTTCTTGCGGAAGCGATAGTTCATGACCGAATCGAGCTGGTCGCCCGCGAGGTACTGGCTGGCGTCGGGGAAATTCTCTCCGATCAGAGGTCCGTCCGATCTGTACGCCTTGGCGAACGGGCGGAACTCATGCCACCAGTTGTGAGAGATGTCCGTGGCGACATCGAACCTCCAGCCGCTCACCCCGCGATCGTACCAGTGCTTGAGGACGCTCTCGTCGGTACGGAAGAAGAAGTCGCGCACCTGAGGGCTGTTGTCCACGAAGACAGGGAGGCTGTCGAAACCGAACCAGCTTTCGTAATCGGGGCTCTGGGCCGGAACGTTGTCGTTGAAGAAGTTGAACCAGCTCCTGAAGGGCGACGCGAGCGATTCGGCCGCGCCGGGCGAGGGGTAGCGATGATAGCGGTCGAAGTAGAGGCTGTCGGATGACGAGTGGTTGAAGACCGCATCGAAGATCAGGCGCATGCCGCGCCGCTCGGTCTCTTTGACGAGGGAGGCAAGGGCCGCGTCTCCGCCGAGCGCGGGATCGACTTCGAGGTAATTATCGGTGTCGAAGCGATGGTTCGACCGCGCCTTGAAGATCGGGTTCAGGTAGATGGTATCGAACCCGACGCTCTGTAGGTAATCGAGCTTCTCCTCGATCCCCTTCAGGTCGCCGCCGAAGTACTGGTTGCCGAACGCGCCCTGGAAGGGGCCGGGCGGGCGGGGGTCGAAGATCGCTTCGTTCCACGTCGTGCGCGGAATCAGGTTCTGATCGCCGTAGATCACAGGGCAGCCCGCCGAGGAGCCGGGCACGCAGTAATCGTTCGTCGGGTCTCCGTTGCGGAAGCGGTCCGGGAATATGTGATAGACGTTCGCCGAATGGAGCCATTCGGGCGTCCGGAAATTCGGATCGTAGATCGTAAGCTGGAACGACGGGAACGGCTCGTTATCGCTCGCCTCGCCTTCGCCGCCCTGGTTGAGATTGTCGTGATCGTCCGCGAATGCGTCGCTGTAAAAGTCCACGTCCGCGCCGTCGGTCACGCGGAATTTGTAGAAGAAGATCGCGGGCTCGCCGGGAGTCGCGAGCGTCCGGGTCCAGATGTCGTAGAGCACGCCGTTTTCAACGCGATTTTCCAGGAAAGTCATCGGGAAATCCAGCGGGCCTGAGGTCGCGTCGGTCGCGGGGTTGTAGTGATAGACGCGAACGCTCACGCCGTCCACGTCCAGGTGATCCGTGCGAAAGCGCAGAGTCACGGGCGCCCCCGAAGGCACGGCTCCGAACGGGCTGCGGTAGTACGGGTCGAACGTGTCGTGGCGCAGCCCCAGAAAGTGAATGTCGTTCGTGTCGCTCGTGCTGTTGAGCGAAAAAGGCCTGGAGCTCGCGCCATTGGCCGTCGATGAGACCGTGTAATAACGAGTATAGGTGGCCGACGTGCCTATGAAGGCCCCCGGGTTCTCGTTCGGCACCTGGCCGAAGACGAAACCGCCGGGCGAGGTCAGGTAGCCGAAGAAGAGAAAAGAAGCGGGCCGCGCGCCTCCGGTGATCGCCGACCACGGAATAGCAAGCTCGCGGACGTTGCCCGGCCCCGACGCGTAGCTGCCGAAGAACGCGGTCTGGCCCGACCAGCCGCCCGAGCCGTTCGACTTCCGAAATTCTCTGTAGTCCTCTTTGAAGTAGGCCACGAAATCGGCCCTGAAAGGCAATTGCGCGAAGCCGGTGTTGTCGTAGTTGAAGCCCGCCAGGCTGCCGTCTCCATTATTGCCGCCGTTGACCGGCGATACCGGATTGATGTCTATGTAGAGCACCGAGGCTTCAAAGAGGTTGGCGTTGGTGTTGGCGACGTAGAGATTGGTGTCGTCCCAGGTCATAAACCATGTCTGGGCCGTGCCGGTGCTCTGCTGGTTCTGACCGTCCGCGTGGGCTCCGTACTCGCCGGTCCCGATGACCCCGTTTATAATCGGAGAGGCGAACTGGGCGCGCGCCGACCGGAGCGGCAAAGAGGCCGAAGCCATCACGATCATCAATAAAGTCATAGTAAAGCGGCGCATAAATTGACTCCTTTGGAAGCGCAAAAAATAAGGCTGGTTGACTTTCGATAGATTGACCCGCCCCGAAAGCCCGTGCTTTATATCACACGCTTTTCGGCGTCTGCAACTATAGCCGTTTCGCAGATGGGCGTACAGGCGCGCAACAAAAATAGAAGAATGGTTAAGAAAGGCGCGAGCGATCCGCGAGCCTCGACTTGGTTCGAGGCTACTTTGACGGCTCGATCTTTTTGTGGGAGAACTTCCGGGCGTTCGGTCCCGAGTACAGGCCGACGGTGTGGCCCGCGCCGACGAGCTTGTACTTGTAGGTCATCAACCCATCCAGCCCGACCGGGCCGCGCGGATGCAGCTTGCCCGTGCTTATTCCGACCTCGGCTCCGAAGCCGTAGCGGTACCCGTCGGCGAACCGCGTGGAGGCGTTGAGGAACACGCCCGCGGAATCTACGGCGGCGAAGAAGAGGTCGAAGGCGGCCTCGTCTTCCGTGACGATCGAGTCCGTATGATGCGAGCCGAACTCATTGATATGGTCGATGGCTTGCCGGATCGAATCGACCACCCTGATCGCGACGATCATATCGCAGTACTCGGTTCGCCAATCCTCGTCGGCGGCCCTTTCGGCCCCTGTAACGCCGAATTCATCGAAGGCGCGGCCGTCGCACCTGACTTCGACGCCCTTCTCTTTCAGGCCCTCGACGACGCGGGGCAGGAAGGCCCGCGCGACCCCGCGATGGACCAGGAGAGTCTCGACGGCGTTGCAGGCCGAAGGGTACTGCGCCTTGGCGTCGAGGGTTATCTCGAGCGCCGCCTCTATGTCGGCCGCTTCGTCCACGTAGATGTGGCAGATCCCCTCGGCGTGGCCGAGCACGGGGATCGCGGTATTCTGCTGGATGTAGCGCACGAGCGCGTTCGAGCCGCGGGGGATGATGAGATCGACGTAGCTTTCGGCCTTGAGCATGGCCTCGACATCTTCGCGGGTTTCGAGCAGGGCCAGCGCGTCGCGTGGCACTCCGGCGAGGCCCGAAGCTTCTCGAAAGATATCGAAGAGCACGCGGTTCGAGCGCTCGGCTTCACGCCCACCCTTGAGCAGCACCGCGTTACCGCTCTTGAGGGCGAGCGAGGCGATCTGCGTGAGCGCGTCGGGGCGTGATTCGAAGATGACTCCGATGACTCCTATGGGGCAGCTCACGCGGTAGAGCCGCAGGCCTTCATCCAGCTCCGTGGCGAGAGTAATCTTCCCGACCGGGTCTTCGAGGGCCGAGACCTGTAGTATGCCCGAGACTATATCCCTGAGCTTCGCGTCGTCCAGCTTGAGGCGGCGGTAGATAGATTCGGCCATCTCTCCCGCCTCGACCAGAGGGCGCGCGCGCTCTAGGTCGTCGGAGTTAGCGGCGAAGATCGCCTCCGCCCTCTCTTCCATTCGCCGGGCCACGGAGACGAGCGCGGTATTCTTCTCTTCCGCCGAGAGGCGCGACAGAGGCAGGAGGGACGCCCTGGCCCTTCTGGCCGCGTCGATGATCGCTTCCCTGCCCGCCATAGATTGCATAGCTCGGTCCGCCTATGAGTCGAAGTATAGATTATCGCGCGTGATCAGCGCGTCGTAATTCCTGTTCTCTACCAGCTCGTCTATTTTATCCGAGCGCAGGCCCGATATCTTGCGCGCTTCGGCGCTCGAATAATTGACGATGCCGCGAGCGAATTCGCGTTCCCGCTCGTCGAGGACGCTCACCACGTCCCCGCGCTTGAAGCCGCCTCTCACCTCGACGACCCCGGCCGCGAGCAGGCTGGCTTTCCGCTCGACCAGCGCGCGGCGGGCGCCTTCGTTCACGACGACGGCCGCCTTGATCGTGGCGGCGAAGGCGATCCACCGCCTCCTGCCACGCAATCCGGCCTTCGGAAGAAAGAGCGTGCCGATATCTTCCCCCGCGAAGACGCGGTCGATCACTGAGGGCAGCTTGCCGCCCGCGATCACCGCCGCGCAGCCCGTCCGCGTCGCTATGCGCGCGGCCTCGATCTTCGTCCTCATTCCGCCCCGCCCCAGCCTCGGCCCGCTCGCCGCGCGGCCTTCATCGACGAGGGCCTCGATCTCCGGCGTGATCTCTTCTACGACGGGCACGAGGCGGGCCTCGCTCGAGCCGTTAGGATTCGCGGTATAGAGCCCGTCCACGTCGGTGAGCATCACGAGCAGGTCTGCTTCTATCTTGCTGGCGACGAGCGCCGAGAGCTTGTCGTTATCGCCGAAATTGATCTTCACGAACGATCCCTGATCGAGGGCCTCAAGCTCGGCCGTCGATACCGTATCGTTCTCGTTTATGATCGGGACCACGTTCAATTCGAGCAGCCTGGTTATCGTGCTCCTGAGGTTCAGATACCGCCGGCGATTGGAGAAGTCTTCTTCCGTGAGCAGCACCTGCGCGGTCTCGACTCCAAGCCTGTCGAATGCCTGAGAGTAAAGCGCCATCAGGCGGCCCTGCCCGACCGCGGCGCACGCCTGCTTGAGCGGGAGCGGCTCGGGGCGGCGGGGTAGGCCGAGCTGCTTGAACCCGAGCCCCACCGCGCCCGAGGACACAAGCAGCACTTCGCGCCCGTCGCTTTTGAGCTTCGCTACCGCTTCGACGAAAGACGCGAACCGCTCCTCGGCGATGCCGCCCTCTTCGCGGATGAGCACCGCCGTGCCCAGCTTGATTACCACCCGGCGCGCGTGCGCCAGAGCCTGCCTGCGCTCACTCATCGAGAAATCCGTCTTCATACGCGGGTAGGGGCGATCGAGCACGGCGCGCTCCGCGCGGCCCGGGCCTGTCCCTACATTCTATTATTCAGATACCTTTCGATCCTCTCGAACGAGTCGTTGAGCGTAGCCTCGCCCGCGAGGTAGACGAGCCTGAAGTAGCCCTGCGACGGCGCGGTTCCGAAGCCCGAGCCGTGTACGACCAGCACTCCGGTCTCTTCGAGCAGGTCGAGCACGAACTCCTCATCAGTCATGCCCCTCAGGTTCTCGTTCTTCAGCATCATGTAGAAGGCCGCTTCCGGCTCGACGCAAGAGAGGCCCGAGATGCGCGCGGCGTGGGCGGTCGAGATGTCGCGCCTCCGCCTGATCTCCTTCATGAAGTCGACGAGATACCCGCGCGAGCCTTCGAGCGCCGGGCGCACGGCATACTGGGTCGCGGTCGGCGAGCAGAGCCGCCCGTCCGCCAGGCGATTGATCGCGGAGATCAAATCGCGCATCTTCTCCGGGTGCGTGTAGCGCATCCACCCCACCCGCCAGCCGGGCACCATATGGGTCTTCGAGAGGCTTTCGAGAGTTATGAGCGCCGCGCCCAGCTCTTCGGCAATCACGGATGAGGGAGCGGGCTGCTCGCCGAAGCAGAGCTCCCTGTAGACCTCGTCGGAGATGACGAGCAGGCCCCGCTCGACGGCGAGCTCGATCAACTGTCGCGTCGTCTCGTCGGGCGTGATCGAGCCCGTGGGATTATTCGGGTTTATCAACACGATTGCCCGCGTCCGCTCCGTGATGTGCGAGCGTATCTCGTCAACCGCGGGCCGCCACGCGCTCGATTGATCGAGCGCGTAATAGACCGCGCGCGCGCCGAGCTTGCTCAGTATCGCGGGATAGATGGGGTAGCCGGGGGC
>DATLMR010000238.1:0-31652 GCA_035537555.1 Blastocatellia bacterium | reverse complement strand
TGAAGGGCTGCGCAACAATACCAGCCGGGTCCGGAACGCGTTCGTGGAGACGCCGGAGCTGCGGCAGCTCATAATAAACACGCGGCCCAACAGCCTCGCCGCGCAGTTGTTTCAGAGGGAGGGCATCGAGCCTCGCATCGTAAACGTGATCCCGGTCCCCTGCGCTCTGGCCGTTCAGCCGGGCACCGAATGCCGGCAGGTCGGCAACGGCCTCGACCTCGGCTCGCCGACGGGAAGCCTCGGCTCCCGCATCGGCTTCAACCGCGTCGGAGGAGGGCTCGATAATATCCCGGACGTTCAGCTCGTCGGGCTTTCCATCCCGGGCCGCGAGCGCGGCAACCAGTTCAATACCCGAATCGATTACAATTTCAACTCCAATAATCGATTCGCCCTGAGCACCTACTTCACGCGGCGGAACGATTTCATAACCGACTTCGGAAACACCAACTCTCGCCCCATCGGAGACCTGGGAGTCAAGCCGCTCAACACCGCCGTGACCCTGACCTACGATCGAATCATCTCTTCGACCATGCTCAACGAGGCGCGCTTCAACTTCACGCGCTTCGCCTTCGATCAGGTCGCGTCTTCGACCGATACCGACTTCGGCATCCCCCGCATCAAGGTCGAAGGCCTGAACCTTCAGACCGGCATTCCCGGCATCGGCCAGCCCTTGCAGGGGGGAGATATATTTTTCGGGGCCGCGCGCTTCGAGACTACGCCCGGCATCTTCGCTCAAAACACCTTCGAGTTTCGAGACACCCTCAGCAAAGTCGTCGGGAATTTCGCGTTGAAGTTCGGCGTCGAGATACGCAAGGAGCAGGACAACAACAACCTGCTCGGAGGCGCGCGCCCCGAGTTCTCTTTCTTCACCTTCTGGGACCTCGCCAACGACGCTCCCATACTCGAGGTCATCAACACCGACCCGCAGACGGCGGCCGCGGCCGACGCGCAACGATATTTCCGCACGGGCACCTATGCCCTCTTCGCGCAAAACGACTGGAAGGTCAGGCCCAACCTCACCGTGAACCTCGGCCTGAGATGGGAATACTTCACCCCGATAACCGAGAAACAGGACCGGCTCAGCAACTTCATTCTCGGCCCGCCGGGCCAGGAGCTTACCGGGGGGAGGGTGGAAGTCGTAGACGAGCTCTACAAGCCCGACCGCAATAACTTCGCTCCCCGCCTGGGCTTCGCCTGGAGCCCCGGCCTGTTCCAGGAGAAGCTGGTGCTGCGCGGAGGCTTCGGAGTCTCTTACAATCGCATCTTCAACAACATTCTCTCGAACGTGCGCGGCAACCCTCCCTTCTTCGCCCGCAACTTCGTCTGCTGCGCCTTCAACAATACGGATGTGGATGTCATCAACAAGATCTTCTACACCTTCGGGGCGAACCGCTCGCCGCTCAGCTTCCCCCCGAACCCCAACATCACGCCCGGCATCGACCCGAATACCGGCGGCCTGCTCAACTCGTCGGTCGAGCTTTTCGGCACGCAGAGAGATCTGCCGAACGCCTACGTCTACGGCTATTCGTTCGACGCCGAGTACCTGCTTCCCGGCAATATGATCGCCTCGCTCGGCTATCAGGGCAGCAGCAGCCACAAGCTGATCCGGACGACCAACCTGAACTTCCTCTTCGACGCCGATAACCCGTCCTTCTTCCAGATATTCTTCCCCCTGCCGGACGTGAACGCCAATTACAACGCGATGAACGCGCGCCTGTCGCGCAGGTTCGCGAACGGCTTTCAGGTCGACGGCAATTACAGGTGGAGCAAGAGCATCGACACGGTCTCGTTCGATTTCGGAGGCGGGGCCAACCAGACCGACCCGCGAGACATAAGGCAACAGCGCGGGCCTTCGGATTTCGACGTGAAGCATCACTTCGTGCTCTCGGGCCTCTGGGACCTGCCCATATTCCGGGGGCGCAGAGACTTTCTCGGCAAGGCTCTGGGAGGGTGGCAGATCAACGGCATCCTGACCCTGCATTCGGGCTTCCCGTGGACCCCGGTACATTGCAACGACCTGAACGGCGACGGGCAGGGGTGCTTCGAGCGGGCCGCCCGGTATTTCGGCGGCGCGCGCGAGGCGACAAACGACAATTTCACGAGCCCCGGGGGCCTCTTCCCGGGCGGAGGAACGGAGTTTTTCGACATCACCACGCCGGGGATTCCGGCGGTGGGGCGGAACACGTTCCGGGGGCCGAACTACCGCTCGGTAGACTTCGGGCTCGCGAAGGTCTTCGGCCTGCCGGGCATTCGCGGCCTCGGCGAGGGAGCGAACCTCGAAATCCGCGCCAACTTCTTCAATGCCTTCAACACCCTGAACCTGCTGCCGTTCACCTACGGGTCCGACAGCACGATAATAACGAGCGGCAATTTCGGGCGCGCCCTCGGCGCTCAGGCCGGGCGGATTATCGAGTTCCAGGGCAGGTTCAGGTTCTAAGCGCGGGTTGAAACGACATCGCGCTTGAGCTCTGACAATGGCCCGCCGAGTCCCTGCGCTTCCGTGCGGGGACTCGGCGGAGCGGTTAATGTACGCTCCGGAGCAATTCCCAAGGAGGGTGTGAGATGAGGCCCGCGAGATCGACCGTCGTGCTATTGATCCTCGTTTTCATCGCTTCGATCCTTCCGGCGACCCTTTCCGAGGCGGCCGGGCCGCAGGCTGAGATAGAGAAGAAGATCGACGCGCTGCTCGCCCGGATGACTCTGGAAGAGAAGCTCGGACAGCTTCAACAGCTCGACGGCGAGGCGAACGGCAATTACCGGCCCGAGCACGTCGAGATGGTACGAAAGGGATTGCTCGGCTCGACTCTCAACGTGCGGGGGGCGCGGCGGACGAACGAGCTTCAGCGCGTCGCCGTCGAAGAGTCCCGCCTGAAGATACCGCTCCTGTTCGGATTCGACGTCATTCACGGCTATCGCACGGTCTTTCCAGTCCCGCTCGGAGAGGCGAGCAGCTGGGACCCCGCGGCTGTAGAGCGCGCGGCGGCGGTCGCGGCGGCGGAATCGGCCGCGTCAGGCGTGCGCTGGACCTTCGCCCCCATGCTCGACATCGCGCGCGACCCGCGTTGGGGCCGCATCGTCGAAGGCGCGGGCGAAGACCCTTACCTCGGCTCGGCCATGGCCCGCGCGCGGGTGATGGGGTTTCAAGGCCGCGACTACAGCGCGCCCGATCGAATAATCGCCTGCGCCAAGCACTGGGTCGGTTACGGCGCGGCGGAGGCGGGGCGCGATTACAACACCACGGAGATTTCGGAAACGACCCTGAGGGAGATCTACTTTCCCCCGTTCAAAGCCGCGGTCGAGGCGGGAGTCGGCACTTTCATGAGCGCCTTCAACGACCTCAACGGCGTGCCCACTTCAGCCAATCCCTTCACGCTCACGCGGGTGCTGCGCGGCGAATGGAAATTCGACGGCTTCGTCGTGAGCGACTACGAGTCCGTCAGAGAGCTGCTCAACCACGGCATAGCGGCGAACGAAGCGGAGGCGGCCCTCGCCGCTCTCACGGCGGGCGTGGACATGGAGATGGTGAGCCGCCTCTATAACAAGCACGGCCGCCAGCTCATCCAGGACAAGAAGCTTTCGCTCTCCGACGTGGACGAAGCCGTGCGGCGCATTCTCAGAGTAAAGTTCCGGCTCGGGCTGTTCGACAAGCCTTACGCGGACGAGCCCCGCGAGCAAGCCGAAGTCATGCGCCCGGGAAACGTCGCGGCCGCGCGAGAAGTCGCGGCGCGCTCGATGGTCCTGCTTAAGAACGACCGCGACGTCCTGCCGCTCGATAAGAGCACCGGCTCCATCGCGGTGATCGGGCCGCTCGCCGACGACCGGCAGGCTCCGCTCGGCTCGTGGACCGGAGACGGCAGTAAGGAAGATGTCGTCACCCTGCTCGCGGGGATCAAAGCGAAAGTCCTGGCGGCCACGAAGATCGCCTACGCGCGAGGCTGTGACATCGAGGGGGATTCGACCGAAGGGATCGCTGAGGCCGTGCGGATCGCGCAATCGTCCGACGTGGCAGTCATCGCCGTGGGCGAATCGGCGGAGATGAGCGGCGAAGCCTCTTCGCGCGCCTCGCTCGACCTCCCGGGCCGCCAGCTCGATCTGGTCAAAGCCGTGGTCGCGACCGGCAAGCCGTGCGTGATCGTCCTCATGAACGGGCGGCCTCTCACCATCAACTGGGTCGCGGAGAACGCGCCCGCCATACTCGAAACGTGGTTCGCGGGAATTCAGGCTGGAAACGCCATAGCCGACGTGCTGTTCGGCGACGTGAATCCCGGAGGCAAGCTCCCCGTGACCTTTCCTCGCGCCATAGGCCAGGTGCCGCTTTATTACAACCACAAGAACACGGGGCGCCCACCCGACCCGAACAACAAGTATTCATCCAAATATCTCGACGTTCCCGTGACGCCGCTTTTCCCCTTCGGGCACGGCCTGAGTTATACTCGGTTCAGGCTGACGAACCTGCAACTGAGCGCGCAAAGCATTCGCCCGGACGGCAGCCTCGACGTGAGCGTCGAAGTGGAGAATACGGGGAAGCGCGCGGGCGACGAGGTCGTGCAGCTTTACATCCGGGACATGGCCGCGAGCGTGACCCGGCCCGTAAAGGAGTTGAAAGGCTTCGAGCGCGTCACGCTCGCGGCGGGCCAGAAGCGGCGCGTCGAATTCACGCTCACGCCCGCGCACCTGGGCTTTTACAACCGCGATATGCGGTTCATAGTCGAGCCGGGCGCGTTCAAAGTGAGCGCGGGCACAAACTCCGTTGAAGGACTTGAAGCGAGCTTTGAAGTCGTCGGCAAGTAACGATCCCGGGTCCAAAGCGCGCGCGCTTCGAGCGCTGTGCGGATGGCTGCTCCTGCTCGCCTTGACGACGGGCACACTCGCGACCGGCGGCGCGGCCGAACGCCGCGACCCGCCCCGCCTGTCCAGGCCCGACCGGGAATTCCTCGAAGACCTTTCGCGCCGCTCTTTTCGATATTTCCGCGAGCAGGCCGATCCCCGCACGGGACTCGTGCTCGACCGCGCGCGCGCCGACGGCTCCCCGCACGACGAGACCCATCGCAACGTCGCGAGCATCGCGGCGACGGGCTTCGGCCTCACGGCCCTCTGCATCGGAGCCGAGCGGCGGTGGATGGACCCGCGAGACGCCCGCGAGCGGGTGCGGGCGACCCTCAGGTTTTTCGCCGAGCGCGCGCCGCACGAGCGCGGGTGGTTCTATCACTGGATGGACTCGGCGACCGGCGAGCGCAGGTGGCAAAGCGAGGTCTCGACCATCGACACGGCGCTGCTGCTCGCGGGCGTGCTGACCGCGAGGAAATACTTCGAGGGCGATGCGGAGATAGCGCGGCTCGCGACGAGGATTTACGAGCGCGTGGATTTCACATGGATGCTCAACGGCCATCCGGGGCTCCTATCCCACGGGTGGAAGCCCGAAAGCGGGTTCATCCCGTATCGCTGGGACACCTACAGCGAAGAGACGATTCTTTACCTGCTCGCCATAGGCTCGC
This sequence comes from Blastocatellia bacterium, assembly GCA_035537555.1. Classification (GTDB taxonomy): domain Bacteria; phylum Acidobacteriota; class Blastocatellia; order UBA7656; family UBA7656; genus DATLMR01. Next base: position 26,157 of record DATLMR010000238.1, on the reverse strand, counting down.
CCACCCGCCCCATACCCGCCCGGTCCTGGCTCGCATGGAAGCGCGAGCTGGTCACATACGCGGGCTATACGTATCTGTCGGGCGCGCCGCCGCTCTTCATCCACCAGTACTCGCACGCGTGGGTCGATTACCGCAACCGCCGCGAGTCCTCGCCTCCCTATATCGATTACTTCGACAACTCGATCAGGGCGACTCGCGCGCACAGGGCCTTCTGCCTCGATCTAGCTAAGGACTTTCCGGGTTATTCGCCGAACCTGTGGGGCATCACGGCTTCAGACAGCGCGAAGGGATACGTCGCGTGGGGAGGCCCGCCGCGCGACCCGGCCATCGACGGCACGGTGGTCCCGTGCGCGGCGGGGGGCTCTCTGATGTTCACGCCCGACATCACCCTTCCCGCTCTGCGTTATATGCGGGAGAAGTTCGGCGACCGCATCTACGGGAAGTTTGGCTTCGTCGATGCTTTCAACCCGAATACCGGATGGGTCGGCCCCGACTGCATCGGCATAAACGTCGGCATAACTCTCCTGAGCGCGGAGAACCTGCGGACGGGAAACGTCTGGCGCTGGTTCATGCGCAACCCGGAGATTCTCGCGGCCCTGGATCGAGCGGGCGTCCGCAGGGGCCGGGCCGTTCATCAGAAAAAGATCGAGCGGGCGTGATTCTTAATTAATTGTAAAGAGACTTCCCATCACCGGTACTTTATTCCCATTCCATTTGGCAAGTTAGTAACCAGACCGCCCGGGCGAAGATCGAGGTATCGCGCAATCGAGACGAGTAAGCGCCTAAAACCGGGGATCGCACATTTATGCCGCCGATTTCGCGGGCTGGCATACAGCGTGCATTTTTGCAACGGAGCGCTCTCATATAAGTCGTTAATAATTTGAAAATTAAGAATCTCCCGGCCGATTCAGGGCTTTTGAAGTGTAAAGAAGCCCGTTTTAGCTCCATTCTTAAACTAGAAGAGCCCGGGGTAAGTTTACACACCACCTGTAATTTTAAAGGGTGTCTGAGGCGATCGAGCAATGGGGCGTCCACTTGGCATCGGTATTCCGATTGGAAGCAAACCCAGCCATTCAAGGCAAAGGTTAAAGGTTAAATGAGAACAAGAAAAGTCCCCACCGTCAGGATTCCGGCCGTTCTGGTGTTGTTTGCTTTATTACTGACGATACCCGTGGCGATGCCTTCCCTGGTGCGGCGCGCGACGACGAGCGCGGCGGACAAGGGCGCAACCCTCTTGGGAACCTCCACGGAGCTCTCGATAGACGACGGGTCAACGGCTTGTGTCGCGGGCGACCCCTCGGACGACAGGCTGGGATTCGGCTGGGTCAACAAGCTCACCCCGCCCACTTATCCGGCGACGCTGCGGGCCATCACGATCGGTTTCAACCGGGCGGAATCGGGCGTCAGGCCGAATTCGTTCTTCCGCATCGTGGTCTATCTGGACCCTGAAAGCGACGGGCCGTCGAACGAGCAGGTGCCGGACGCAACCTTCCTCGGGCGGATTCGCGGCAGCGATCAGATCATAACTTTCGATCTCATCTCTCCTATAAGGATCACGAGCGGCAGCGTGGTCGTAGGCGCGATAGACGAGTTCGAAGGGGCCGAGTTCCCGGCGTTAATCGATGTTCCCGGCAAATCGACTCCTCCGGGCTCGGAATCCTTCACGACCTTCAATGGGGGCCTGACCTGGAGGCCCGTCTCCCAGGTCTTCATGGCGCCCAGCGCCTGCAATCCCACGGGCAGCTCGGCCGGAAGCTGGGTGGTCCGCGCGACGGTCGAGACCGATCCCGTAGACGTCTTCGAGACGACCGCCACGATACATGACCCGCTCGCAGTCGAGCCCTGGTCAGTGGAGACGAACAACTCCGGGACCGAGGCCTACGTCACCAATTACGGCTCCGACAACCTGACGGTCATCAAGACCTCTGACAATTCTTTCACGAACGTTCAGGCGGGAGACGGGCCGGGAGGCACGCCTGACGGCCCGTACGGGGTCAAGACCAACCTGTCCGGAACGAGGGTCTTCGTGACGCTGTTCGGCTCGAACACCGTCCCGACGAAAGCCGAGCCGATAGATTATTCACAGGTCGGCGACGGGCGCGTGCAGGTATTCAACCGCGCGGCGAACGGCACGCTCACGCCCAGCGTGCAGATCAACGTGGGCAAAGGCCCGAGGTTCCCGGAGCTGATCGAGAGCATAGGGCCTGCGAAACTCTACGTCCCCTGCGGCGGCGCGAACCGCGTCGACGTGATCGACGTGACCACCAATACCAAGATTAAAGAGATAGCCGTAGGCAGCGATCCGTCGAGCTGCGTGGCGGCGCTTTCGAAGGTCAAGCTCTACGTCATGAACTTCGGAGACGGCACGATCTCCGTGATTAACACGAGGACCGATCAGAAGATCAAAGACATTCCGGTTCCGACCTTCGTGCCGCCCGGCTCTACGGCCCCGGTCGCGGCCCGCAATCCCTGGAATGCCGCCATATCTCCCATCAACGGGAACCTGTACGTCACCTACTGGGGGACGCAGGGAGACGTGGAGCCGAACGGGACCATAATCGAGATAGACACCTGCTCGGACGAGGTGGTTCGCGCGATCCAGGATGATTCCACGCGCGGCACCGCTCCGGGGGCGGAAGGCGGAGGCGGAGGGCCGTTCGGCATCGCCTCTTGCTTCTCCACGACCCGGGTCCAGCAGCCGACCCTGATATATACGAACGACGGGGTGGGAGCCATAGGCGCGTTCGATTCGCGCACCGATCAGGTCACCTCCGCCCCGCACATAACCACATGCCCCAGGCCGCGCGATCTCGCATGCGCAAGAGTCAATAATAAAAACATAGCGTATGTAGCGTGCGGCCTTCCCACAAATTCCGTCCTCGCCATCAACATCCCGGCGCGCGGCGAAAACATATCGGGCTTCCCGGTGATCGATCTGGTCAATATCGGGGGCACGCTGCGATTAGAAGGGCGAAACTTCGTGCCGGGCGCCCAGGTCCAGGTCATCGACCCGGTTACGGGCGCATGCCTCTCCTTCGTTCGCCCGCCGAAGATCAAGAAGAGAGGCGCGGTCCTCATCCAGAAAGGCACCCTGACGGACGGCCGCACGGTGAGGGTCGTCAATCCCGAGTTCATACGCGTGGTCAACCCCGATCAGACAACCCGCGTCTTCTCTCTGCTGGTCGGCGTTGCATCGCCCGGCGCGGGCGGGAGCTGAGTCACCCACAATCCGGCTCGTTGGTTCATTGACAAATTGCTGGTCCGATGAATATCAATAGATCAATGAGCCGGAGTTATACCTTCAAAATCACCTCGGAAGAAGCGGGACAGAGGCTGGACGAATTTCTGGCCTCCCGCTTCGGCGGCCTGAGCCGCATGCGCATCGCCGGCCTTCTCGGGCGCGGCGCGGGCCGTGTGGCGTCAGGCCCCGGCCTGCCCGGCTACCGGCTCGCCCCCGGCGACATGGTGGAGTTCCTCATAGACGAGCCTGCTTCGTCCGCCATGCGGCCCGAGCCGGTCCCGCTCGAAATCATCCACGAAGACGACCACATCCTCGTCGTCGTCAAGCCTTCCGGCATGCTCGTCCACCCGACGAAGAGCGTCAAAAGCGGCACGCTCGCCAACGCGCTAACGTATCACCTGAATCGCGCTTTCTACGACGACCCGGCTTCGAGAGCGGTCCTCGAAGCCGGGGACGAAGCGCCGGGCCTGGCTCGCCCCGGTCTGGTACACAGGCTTGATAGGGCGACCTCCGGGCTCATGGTGATTGCGGTGACGCCCCGCGCCCTCTCGGTGCTTTCGCGCCATTTTCACCGCAGGCTGGTAGAGAAGCGTTACCTTGCCGTGGTGCGCGGAGGCGGGCTCGGTCAGGCGGGAGTGATCCGGGCGCCCATCGGCCGCGACCCGGACCGCAGGCCCCAGTGGGGCGTGATGGAGAGCGGCAGGCCCTCGGAGACCAGGTTCCGCGTCCTCTCCGAAGGCCCGGGCGCGACGCTCGTCGAGCTCGAGCCGGTCACGGGCCGCACCAACCAACTGCGCATCCACCTCGCCCACGCGGGCCACCCCGTCATCGGAGACGAGCTTTACGGGCCGGGGGCCGGGGATCAGGGGTCAGAGCCCGGCCTCCGCCTCTGCCTTCACGCGTGGCGCCTGGCCTTCCATCACCCGTCCGGCGGCGAGTGGATGGAGTTCACTTCGCCCCTGCCGCGCGACATGGAAGAGGCGTCCGAAGAGATGGCCGGCGCTCCCGGACAACTGGCCCCTGGCCCCCGGCCCCTGCTACTATGATTTCGTTTGGACATTGCGTAAATATATAGAGGAAACCAATGGCGAACGACTTTCAAAGCGATCAGGATTTTGCGCTCGGGGCGGAAGACTTCCCTTCCGAGCAGGAATATAAGCTGCATTGTTTAAAGCATTCGGCTTCGCACATAATGGCTTCGGCCGTCCAGCAGATGTTTCCGGAAGTGAAATTCGGCATAGGCCCTCCGATCAAAAACGGCTTCTATTACGACATGGAGCTGCCGCGCCCGCTCACGCCCGAAGACCTCGAAGAGATTCAAGATCGCATGCGCCGGATCGTGAAAGCGGGCGTCGAGTTCAAGCAGGAGACATGGGACAAAGCCAGGGCCCTGGAATTTTTCGGCGAGCGAGACCAGACGTATAAGGTCGAGCTGATAAACGGTCTTCCCGGCGACGTGGTCTCGACCTACAGCATAGGCGACTTCACCGACCTTTGCGCGGGGCCGCACGTCCGCCGCACCAGCCAGTGCAAGCATTTCAAGCTCACCTCGATCGCGGGCGCTTACTGGCGCGGCAGCGAAAAGAACCCGATGCTCCAGCGCATCTACGGCACCGTGTGGCCCACCAAAGAAGAGCTCGACCAGCACCTGCACAATATAGAAGAGGCGCGGAAGCGCGATCACCGGAAGCTGGGCCGCGAGCTCGACCTCTTCATGACCCACGAATGGGCTCCGGGAGCCACTTTCTGGCTCCCCAAAGGCACGATCGTCTACCAGACGCTTCAGAGCAAGATGCGCCGCCTGCTTTCGAGCAACGGCTACGTAGAGGTCAAGGCTCCGCTTATGGCGAGCGCCGAGTTGTTCAAGACCTCAGGCCACTGGACGCATTATAAAGACGACATGTTCGTCTTCGAAGACAGCGAGGGCAAGCCCTACGGCCTGAAGCCGATGAACTGCCCCGGGCACATGCTCATATTCGGCGCGAAGAGGCGCAGCTATCGCGAGCTGCCCATGCGCCTCGCCGAAGAGAGCGTGCTGCACCGAAACGAGCGCACGGGCACGCTCGCGGGGCTCACCCGCGTCAGGCAGTTCCAGCAGGACGACGCGCACATATTCATCACCGAAGACCAGATCGGCGAAGAGGTGACCCGGCTCATCGCGCTGGTGGGGCGCGTCTACCAGGCGCTGGGCCTCTCCTATCGCTTCGTGCTGAGCACGCGCAACGAGGAGAAGTTCATGGGAGACGTGGCGGTGTGGGAGAAGGCCGAGGCCTCCTTGCGCGAGGCGCTCGAAGCCAACAACATCGAGTACACGGTAGCCCATGGCGACGCGGCCTTCTACGGCCCCAAGATCGACCAGCTCGTGGTCGATTCGCTCAACCGCGAGCACCAGCTCGGCACGATTCAGGCGGACTTCCAGCTTCCGCGCAACTTCAACCTGAGCTACGTCAACGAGCACAACGCGGAGTCGGTCCCGGTGGTCATTCACCGCGCGATATACGGCTCGTTCGAGCGCTTCATCGCTATACTGATCGAGCATTTCGCGGGCGCGTTCCCGCTCTGGCTCTCGCCCGTGCAGGCGAGGGTGCTGTCGATCTCAGAAAAGACCGTCGATTACGCCCGCGAGGTTTACGACCGCCTGATCGAGGCGGGCGTTCGGGCGGAGCTCGACGTGCGCGACGACAAGATCGGGGCGAAGATACGCGACGCCCAGCTTGAAAAAGTGCCTTACATGCTGGTCACGGGGGCGAAGGAAGTGGAAGCGCGGGCCGTGGCGGTCCGCTCGCGAGATAGGGGCGACGAGGGGGCGGTGCCGCTCGACGAATTCGTCGGCCGCATAAAGACCGAGGCCGCCTTCGAATATTGATCGGCGAGGATATCGATCGGCGGGGCCGGGGATCATTTGAAATTCTCTCCACGAAATCCTTCTGATGCCGTCCATTCTTCAGCAGGCAGGCATCCGGCCCCTGCTTCCTGATCACTGTTTTTTATGCTCGTGAAAGTAGACTCTGACCATCCCGAGGAGGGCGTTATCGCGCGCGCGGCCTCGATCATTCGGGCGGGCGGCCTCGTCGCTTTCCCGACCGAGACCGTCTACGGCCTGGGCGCCGATTGCATGAACGAGCGGGCAGTTGAGCGCATTTTCGAGGCCAAGGGCAGGCCTTCCGATAATCCTCTCATCGTTCACGTAGACGACCGCGAGAAGCTACTGCGCGTGGCGGTCGACGTAAGCGAAAAGGCGGAGAGGCTGATTGAGAAGTTCTGGCCCGGCCCTCTGACCCTGGTCCTGAGGCGCGGGGCCGGGGTTCCGCCGTCGGTCTCGGCGGGGCTTTCGACGGTCGCGGTCAGGATGCCCGCGAGCAGGGTCGCGCTCGCGTTGATACGCCAGGCGCGAACACCCGTGGCGGCCCCGAGCGCCAATGCTTCGGGAAGGCCGAGCCCGACCAGCGCCTCGCACGTGCAGGCGGACCTGGGCAGCCGCATCGATATGATTCTCGACGGCGGGGAGACGGACATAGGCATAGAATCGACCGTTCTGGACGTGACGACCGAGCCTCCCGTAATCCTCCGGCCGGGTTGGATTACGGCGCAGAAGCTGAAAGAGGCGATCGGCGCGGTCGATTCAGACGCCGCGCGCCCGCAGCTCGCGCGCTCGCCCGGGACGCGCTACCGTCACTACAGCCCGCGCGCTCGCGTGGCCCTGCTTGAAGCCGGCTCGCCCGACCTGATAAAAGAGACGTGTGAAAAATACCTTGAAGAAGGCCCGGTAGGATTCCTCGGGCATACGGCGTTCGACATACCCGACGAGCGATTCAGCAAAATCATCCTGAGCGACAGCGCGGGCGATTATGCCCGGTCGATCTACCGCGCCCTGCGCGAGCTGGACCAGAAAGGCCCGGCCGTCATAGTCGTCGAAGGGATAGGCGAAAGCGAGGAAGGCGCGGCCGTGATGGACCGCCTCCGCCGCGCCGCTTCGGGAGGGGAATGATTTATGGACATCGAAAAGATAAAAGATTACTGCCTCTCGCTGCCGCACGCGACCACCGATATTCAGTGGGAGAACGACCTGCTCTTTCGGGTCGGCGGGAAGATATTCGCCGGAGTCGGCCTCGACGGAGCGTCGAGCGGGCACCTCTCTTTCAAATGCTCTCCCGAGGAGTTCTCGGAGCTGATCGAAAGGGAGGGCATAGTCCCGGCTCCCTACACGGCCAGGTATCACTGGGTCATGATCGAGCGGTTCGACGGCCTGCGCTCGGGCGAGGTCCGCAGGCTTATCAGGGACTCGTACGAGATGGTATTTGCAAAATTACCCAATAAAGTTAAAGCTACTTTGAAGGGGAGCGAATAACGGCGGAGAGGTTTCGCCCTTCGCGACTCAAATTGGCAGGAGAAAAATGCAAGCACTCAAGAAGCCGAACCTGACCGAAGACGGATTGCTGTTCGTCGATAATGAGCCGGAGCCGAGCGTGGGCCACTCCGAAGTGAAGATTCGCGTGCTCGCCGCGTCGATCTGCGGAACGGACCAGAGCATCTATCAGATCACGGCGCGGCCCGGAATGCGCGACGAGATGCTCAGTTACAACGGCGGAGAGGTCGACAGCTATCGGCCGATCATCGTCGGCCACGAGTTTTGCGGCGAAGTCGTCGAGGCCGGAGAAGACGTGGACCCGGCCATCGCCCGCGCGGGCGATTACGTCACGAGCGAGATGCACATCAGCTGCGGCCACTGCCAGCAGTGCCGCACGGGGCAGCGCCACATCTGCAAGAACATCAGGGTCAAAGGCGTCCACCTCGACGGCGCGTTCGCCCAGTACGTCGTAGTGCCCGGCGAAAATGTCATCAACCTCGACCGCTTCGGCGGCCGTGAAGTCATCCCTCCCCGCTTCGGGGCCTTCCTCGACGCGCTCGGCAACGGCGTGCACACGGTGATGGAGGGGGATGTCGCGGGAAAGACCGTGGCCATACTCGGCTGCGGGGCGCAGGGCCTGATGGCCACGGCGGTCGCGCGCACGCTCGGCGCGAGCAGAATATACGTGACCGATTTTTCGAACCCCGGCGGGGGCTTCGACGCCGACAGGCTCGCTTCCAGGTTCCGGACGGCCCGCGAGCTCGGGGCCGATTTCTGCTTCGACACGAATGAGAAGGCCGCGCCCGGACAGCGAAAGGAGCTCTTCGCGCGCGCGCGCGACGAGCACGGCGGCGGCATCGACGTGGTGCTCGAGATGAGCGGGGCCGAAGCCGCGTATAACGACGCGGGAGCGATGGTAAAAAACGGCGGGCAGATCCTCCTGCTCGGAATCCCCGCGCGCCCGCTCCGCTCGTTCGACTTCGGCAAGTACGCCGTGTGGAAGGGCGTGAGCCTGCGCGGAATTTTCGGCCGAAGGATGTTCGAAACGTGGTACGCGATGCTCGACATGCTGGCGACCGAAAGCTCCGGCCTGAAGGCAAAGCTCGAAAAGATCATCGAGAGAGAGACCGTGCCGCTCTCGAACTTCGAGCGTGGCTTCGAGCTCGTCCGCACGCACGAGGCCGTGAAGCTCCTTCTCGTGCCGGACGGGGCGGATAAATAAGGAGAGGCGAATGGATTTAAGCGAACTTTACTCGACGCTCGAAAGCGAGATTGGAAGGATCAAAGAGGAGAAGACTTTCAAGTACGAAGTGCCGCTCGAAAGCGAGCAGGGCGGGAGAGTCTCGGTGGCGGGGCGCGAGGTCGTGATGCTCGCGTCGAACAACTACGTGGGGCTTTCCAACCACCCGCGCATCAAAGAGGCGGCGCACCGCGCGCTCGACGAATGGGGCTACGGCCTCGCCTCGGTCAGGTTCCTCTGCGGCACGGAGCCGATACATTCCGAGCTCGAGCGCCGCATAGCCCGGTTCGTGGGGTGCGAGGCCGCCATACTGCACTCGTCCTGCTTCGCGGCGAACGAGGCCTTCTTCTCGGCTCTCATCTCGAACGACTTCGGGCAGGAGGACTACCAGGACGCGATATATAGCGACCAGTTGAATCACGCGAGCATCATCGACGGCGTGAGGCTCTGCCGCGCCATCTCGAAGCAGACCGTCTCGCGGCTCTACCCCAACGGCGACGTCGGGCGGCTCAGAGAGATACTCGAAGAAGACCGCGACAAGAATTATCGCATCAAGATCATCGCCACCGACGGCGTCTTTTCGATGGAGGGGCACCTCGCCCCTTTGCCCGCGCTCGTCGAGCTCGCGCGCGCGCACGGCGCCCTCCTGATGGTGGACGAATCGCACGCGACGGGCGTGCTCGGGAAGACCGGCAGGGGCACGCACGAAGAGCTCGGCGTATTCGGAGAGATCGATGTCATCACGGGCACTTTCGGCAAGGCCCTAGGGGGCGCGTCGGGCGGCTTCATCGCGGGCCGCGCCTCGCTCGTAGAGTTCCTGCGGCAGAAGTCGCGGCCGTACACCTTCTCGAACACCGTGCCGCCCCCTGTGGTCGCCGGGTCCATCGAAGCCATCGACCTGCTCGAAAAAGACCCTTCGATAGTGACGCGGCTGCACGAGAACACGGATTACTTCAGGCGCGAAGTGGTAGCCCTCGGTTTCAAGATCATCGAGGGCCGCCACCCTATCGTCCCGATCATGGTGGGCGAGGCCGCGATAGCCCAGGACATGAGCCGCGAGCTGCTCGACGAGGGAGTCTACATCAAGGGCCTGTGGTACCCGGTAGTGCCGAGAGGCGAGGCGCGATTGCGCGCGCAGATCTCAGCGGCGCACACGAGAAACGACCTCGACCGCGCGCTCGATTCGTTCAACAAGGTCGGCAAGAGGCTCGGAGTCGTTTGAGAAAAACTGCAAGTTGAATCCGCCGCCGCATTCTGCCGTTAGCTCTGAATTGAAAAGGGCTATCAAGCGCCCGTTTCAGCAATCAGCGTTTCAGTAATCAGCATGGTTAAGTCAGGGCGCGCTCTTGCCGATCACAAAGGCGCGCCCTATTTTACCTCCCTTTCGGAGGCTGAGGCGGTTATGAAAGCTTTAAGGATTGTAACCCTGATTCGACCGGCAGCGCCCTTCTCCGCCAAATGGTAACACGCACCCAGATCATACCGAGGCAGTACAATAATTCATTGATTCGGGAGAAAACTTAAGCTAATGTAGTTGCCATCATTCACGCTCCCCGTAGCTCCGATCACAGACTCAGGGCTAAGAAAGGGCTTGTGAATAGCATCGAGTTTAGATGTTCACAGGTTTAATTTTCCGGATTGAATATTGTCTAAAGACCAGGCCATTCGAATGCTCGACAGAGCAGCACTTTATCGATGAGGGATGAGGACGGCCTACTGCGGATATCGCTAGCTGAATAGAAATTTCCCCTAAGCTAAACCAAGCCAGAAGCGACCAGGGCACAGGTCTTTTTATGTAATCTGCTCGCCGCAGGAACGCGCGGTCACTTTTTGATTAACCTTCCTGAAAGGAGTGTCATGAAGGAAACTTCCCGGCAACCACGGAGAGGCCTTCAGTTCAGCAAGCCTGCAGCCTCTGCTCACTTTGTAACTGATCCCAGCTCGGGCCTTCAGGTAAAGCACGGCGCGCTCCCCTTCGTTTCAACTCATGGAAGGGCTAAACGACGCGGACGGATACTGTGCTATAAAATTGACATGGTCTCGGTTTCGACCGTGATATTGGCGATAGGGATGCAGCTTACGGCATATTTTCTATCCTGGCCATGGTTTGCGACTTTGCCGATTATGCTCGCGGTGCGAGAGCTCCACCTGGTTGAGCACAATCACGCTCATTTGCCAATTTTTCGCCAGGCCATGCTGAATGAGATTTTAGGCTGGCTGTGCTTCATCTCGAATGGAGTACCTCTGGAATGTTACGAACTGCACCACGTGCAAAACCATCATCGTTACACACAACAGTTCAATGATAATGCCCGCGACTGGTCAAGCACGTTCGGGTTCACCGGAACTCACTATCCCGACAAACCCATAGGGCGCACGTATTATTGCGCCAGCTACGCACTGTTAGCCTGGCTCCACTGCTGGATCGAAGTCCTCCGACGCCCAGGCTCTCCTGTTTTCCGGCGCTTCATGCGTTCATACTTCCTGTGTATAGGCATTTCAGCGGCGCTGCTGATAATAGATCCATGGAATTACTTTTTATTCTTCGCAATCCCATGGGCCATGGTCTACATTGGTATAGGGAGCAATAATTACGATCATCACCAGAATTGCAAATTGACGACTCCATATAATTCTGCGAATGTTGACTTGCGATTCCCCTATCGTCTGTTCGGCTTCAATATCGGCTACCATGTGGAACATCACATGAAACCCACACTGCACTGGAGCTTATTGCCCGAATATCACGATCTGATTAAGAAGGACATTCCCCCGGATAATTACGTAATAAAGCCACCTGCATAGCCTGACAGGCTGAAACACGGTTTCCGACTCCATCCGCGAGATCGATATGCGAAAATTACCTTTAGAATTTCTGTTGCGATTTGCAGAAAACATTCTCAATGTCCGACTCGGCAATAAGCATAATAAAAAGCTTGTAAAACCCTTGATGGCGGGGCTCTATGTAACTATGAAGTGTAATTTCCGGTGCACGTACTGCGATGACGGATCAGGGAATATGTATCCTCATCTACCTGAAACTCGCCTTGATACGGCTAAGACGATTCAGGTTCTCGAGATCATTCGCAAGGCTTCGCCGGGGTTAAACATAACCGGGGGAGAGCCGTCGGTTCGCCCGGACATCGACGAAATTTTCACGCATATTGGGCGGCTGGGCTTTTCTCCCGTGTCTTTTAATACGAATGCTTTTCTCCTCGATAAACACCTTTCGATTCTGGATCACGTCGATTACCTGATCATCAGCCTGGATTCTCCCAACCCGCAACGCGGCGATGCTCTGATAGACGTCGGCGCTGGCGGGCAGACGGAAAGGGTCATCCGAAACATCAAACTCGCGCGGAAATACCGAGAGGCGAAAAAGCTCAAGTTCGATGTAATAATCAACTCGGTCATTTTCCCGGAGACCATCGATGATGCGTGGGATGTCTTTGAGTTTTCTATTAAGAATGATTTTTACTGGAATCCGATGCCCTACGTCACGGGCAAATATCCATGCCCCGGCCTGGTGGACAATCCCCGGTGGTGTGGGCTGATCGATGAAGCGATGCGAGTGAAGAGTCTGGGGGCAAGGGTTTACGGGAATATGGAAGTACTGCGGACGATCCGCGATTTCAAACGTTTCGAGTGCTATCCGACAACGCACCCCATCATTTATCCCAACGGTGATATTTTCTATCCGTGCGCGCCACTAAATTCAATTGCCGGCAATCTTCTGGAGGTCGGCAGCTACGACCGGGCGATGAAAGCCGGAGAGGAGAAGTATGGCCCTATTCCATACTGCGATTCCCGTTGCCATATCGGATGCTATACTCAGGGTTCGACTGCTATTACAAATCCTAAGGAAGGCATAGCCGAGGCATGGCGGTTTCTCAGTCCCCGTTCAACGAAAGCTTCTTTCCTACGCCGCCCGCCACGTGAAATCGCCACGATGACACCGCCGTCATTCAAAGATCTTCGCGACCTGCCTTCGATCCCTCCCGACTTGACGCGAAAGCTTCGCCGGGAGGGCAGATTGAATAACGACTATACTTCCCTGCTTCGTATCGACGGAAATACCGTCACCGATTTGATTCAGCTTACGAAAGCTTGAGATGCTTTTAATAAAACCAGGCTCAAATCTCGTGATTGAAATAATGATGATCCGTAAAAGAAGATTATCAATCGCATTCGCCCTCGTCGTCGCGGGCCTTGTTTCGATTGCGGGCGCGCAATCTTTTCGGGTCCCCATTATGCAATTCCGGCTCGACAACGGCCTGCGCGTGGTCGTGTCGGAGGACCATACGGCGCCCGTCGTCGCGGTCGCCGTCTATTACGATGTCGGCTCGCGCGACGAGGCCCGGGGGCGTTCGGGCTTCGCTCACCTCTTCGAGCACATGATGTTTCAGGGATCGGAGAACGTCGGCAAGGCGCAGCACTTCGTCTACGTCGAAAAGAACGGCGGCTACCTCAACGGCTCCACGCACGCGGACTTCACCAATTATTACCAGTTCCTGCCCGCCAATCAGCTCGAGCTCGCGCTCTGGCTCGAATCCGACCGCATGCGGTCTTTGAAGATCACGCCCGCGAACCTGAAGAACCAGCAGGAGGCCGTGAAAGAAGAGAAGCGGCTGAGCATCGATAACCAGGCATACTGGCCCGCCCTCAACCTGATGGATGAGATGATATTTCGCAACTGGGCGAACGCGCATCCCACCATCGGCTCGATGCGCGACCTGAACGCGGCCACCATCGCAGACGTCAGGAAGTTCTTCGACACCTACTACGCGCCCAACAATGCCGTGCTGGTCATAGTCGGAGACGTGGAGCCCGCGGCGACCGAGCAGCTCGCGCGAAAGTACTTCGCCTCGATCCCCGCCCGAAAGGCCCCGCCTTCTGTCGATGTCTCCGAGCCTTTCGAGACCGCGCGGCAAAAGTCCGTCGTCGCCGACGCGCAGGCAAAGATGCCCGGGGTGGCGCTCGCCTGGAAGATACCCGCGCGCCGCGACCCCGATTTCTACCCGCTCGTACTGCTCAAGTCGATCCTGTCCGGCGGCGAAAGCTCGCGGCTCTATCGCAGGCTCGTGAAAGAGAAAGAGCTCTCGCTCGAAGTTCAGGGCTATATGGACGAGCGGCGCGGCCCCGGCTCTTTCACCCTCTTTTCGATCCACAGGCAGGAGGCCAGGCCCGACCAATTGCAGGCGGAGATCGAGGCCGAGATCGAGCGTATAAAACGGGACGGAGTGAGCGAGGACGAGCTACTGAAGGCAAGGAATCAATTCCGTCTCGAACGATTTCTCGGGGGCGGCGACGGGAGCGAGTACGAGAGCCTTCAGACGGCGCTCGGCCGCGCGCTCGCGCTCGGCCAGTACGCCCTATTCGACGGCGATCCGTCTCTGATAAACACGGAGCTCGACCGCTACCTCTCGGTGACCCGCGATCAGATACGCGAGGCCGCCCGCAAATACCTCGGCGCGGCAAATCGCTCGGTGCTCTACATCCGCCCGGCGGGCGCGAAGCCGGGAATTAATAAGCCGGCGTCACGCGGCAAGGGCGAATAGACGGGCGCACAGCCCCGGCCGCCCGAAAGCGCGAGGCGATGGCTCCCGAGGATGTCTACTCGAATATGATCAGAAAGCATCTATTTATAATGAGCACCGCGCGCGCCTTCGGCTCATCGCTGCTCTCTATCGCGCTACTGCTCTCGACCTCTCCGAGCGGCGCGGCGGCCGGCCAGAGGGCCGCCCGAAAAAAAACCGCGCGGGCATCGAGGCAGCCTCAACCTGGAGAGGCCGCCGAAGGCTGGAGAAAGACCCCGCCCCGCCCCGGGGCGATCAGGCCCTTCCGGCTCCCCGACAGGATCGAGAAGAGGCTCGATAACAACCTGTCCCTTGTGTTGATCGAGGATCACCGCAGCCCGATCGTGACGCTTCAGCTCGGCATCCCCACGGGCAGCGCGAACGATCCCGAAAGAGAGCCCGGCCTGGCGGAGGCGACCGCGCAGCTGCTCACCGAGGGGGCGGGCGGGCGCTCGGCGGAGCAACTGGCGCGCGAGATCGAGACCATCGGAGGCCGCGTCTCCGCGTCGGCGGGGGACGATTACACGAACATCAGCGCGTCCGTGGTCGGCGAAAACGCGGAGCGTTTGCTGGAGATCTTCGGAGACGTGGCGCTGCGCCCTACCTTCCCGGAATCGGAGCTTGAACATTACAAGAAGAACCGCATACAGGTACTCACGGTCCAGCGCCAGGAGCCGGAATTCCTCGTGAGCGAGCAGTTCAACCGGATAATTTACGGCGCGCACCCTTACGCCGTCTCATCGCCGACACCCGAATCCGTCGGGGCGATGACGAGGGCCGGGGTCGAACGCTTCTACAGGTCGAGCTACACGCCGGACGGCTCGGTCCTTGTGATCGTGGGCGATTTCGATGCCTCGAAGATCGAGGCGAAGGCGCGAGCGATCTTCGGAAGCTGGAAAGCCCCCGCCGCGAGCCGGAGGGACTTTCCGGAGATCAAAGAGCGGACCGGGCGCCGGGTCTACCTAATCGACAGGCCCGGCTCCGAGCAGGCCGACTTCCGCATAGGCAACCTCGCGGTCTCTCACGCGGACCCGGACTACTTCCCGCTGCTGGTGGCGAACGCCGTGCTCGGCGACGGCGCAAGCTCGCGCCTGTTCCTCAACATCCGCGAGCAGAAAGGCTACGCCTACGACGTGAGCAGCGCGCTCAACACCCCGCTCCGGCAGGGAACTTTTTTCGGTATGGCGTCGAGCCGCACGGAAGTCACTCTTCCCGCCATCAGGGAGATGCTGGCTGAATTCGACCGCCTGCGAGGCGAAGAGGTGCCGGAGGGCGATCTTCGGAATGCGAAGAATTACCTGAACGGCATGTTCTCTCTGATTCTATCGACGCAGGGCGGCATCGCGGGGCAGGTGGTGCAGATGCGAATGCTCGGCTTGAGGCCCGACTACCTCGAAAGCTTCCGCGCGCGCGTAGAAGCGGTGACCGCGCGCCAGGTGATGGAGGCGACGCGCAAGTATATAACGTCGGACAGGGCGGCCGTAGTGGTCGTCGGCGACGCGTCGAAACTGAAGAGAGAACTTGAAACCGTCGCTCCGGTAGAGGTATTCGATATCGAAGGCAAGAAGAAGTGAGAGGTCGGTAGAGCAGCTCTCCATCTGTCGTTCGGATCGAGGATGGCGCGTGTGATTATCACCGCCGCCACCGCGACCACTTCGGCCGATTCGAGCTGAATTCCGCGGACGCAGGCTCTCTGATATTGTCCGGCGTTCTTGGATAGCTAGCGCTCGCCGGCGGGCTTGCCCTTGCGCCCGGCCTCTTCGAACGGCTCGGCCCGCTCGGGCGAGCCTTCCAGCGGCGAGGGCGTTTCGGCCTCCTGGTCGAAGGGCGAAGGGCCGAACCCGGGAGGCAGATCGACATCGATATGCGTATCGGTCTTGACGGGCCAGATGATCGACGCGATGACCGAGCCGATGAGCACGAGCGCCACGATGCCGAGCGAGAGCGTTATCGGTATGTGCACGCCGAGCGCTACGACGAGCATCTTCACGCCGATGAAGGTGAGAACTATGGCGAGGCCCACCTTCAGGTAGTGGAACTTCTCGATGACCCCGGCGAGCAGGAAGTAGAGCGAGCGCAGGCCGAGAATGGCGAAGACGTTCGAGGTGTAGACGATGAAGGTGTCGCGCGTAACGGCGAAGATCGCCGGGATGGAATCGACCGCAAAGACGAGGTCGGTGGCCTCGACTATCACGAGGACCATCAGCAGCAGGGTGCCGTGAAGCCTGCCGTCCACACGGGTGAAGAATTTGGCCTCTTCATAATGGCGCGTGATCGGCACGAACCGCCTGACGACGCGCAGCATGGCATTCTCTTCAGGGTTGATCTGCGCCTCTTTCTGGGAGAACATCTTGATGCCCGTGTAGACGAGAAAGGCCCCGAAGATGTAGATGACCCAGCTGAAGTTATTTATCAGGGCCGCGCCCAGAAATATCATGACGGCGCGCATGATGAGCGCTCCCAGCACGCCCCAGAAGAGGACGCGGTGCTGGTACTGCGAAGGGACTTTGAAGTAAGAGAAGATCAGGAGAAAGACGAAGAGGTTATCGACCGAAAGCGACTTTTCTATGAGATAGCCCGTGAGGTATTCGAGCCCTTTCTGGCTGCCGAAGAAGTGAAAGATACCCGCCCCGAATATCATGGCGAGCGTGATCCAAACGATGCTCCAGGTAGTCGCCTCCTTGTATGTGATCGAGTGCGCCTTCCTGTTAAAAAGCCCCAGGTCGATGCCCAGCATTATCAGGATAAATATATTGAAGCCGATCCAGGCCCAGATCGAATGTTCCATGAGCATGAGCGTACGATAGCACCCACGCGCGCGGGCGGGCAACAGCCGTTATGAACGGGAGCCGGGGGGCGGACGAGGCGGCGCCGAATCGAGGCCGGCTCCCGCGCGGGAGCTACAGCCTTTGATTCGGCGCCGCCTGGTTGTCTCTTCCTCGGCCGGGGCGGCCGTCGAAGATCACGCGCGCATTCTCATCCGCTGACCCTGATCTTCGAGATGCTCCACGGCCTCCGGCTGTTGCGATCGTCGGTCGCGGTGATCCTTACGAACCGCGCGCGGGCGGAATCGAAATTGGCGCGGGAGCGCCCGTTCTGGCCTTCGCCTTCATAGACCTGCCGCCACCGGCTCCCGTCCTCGCTCACCTCGACCTTGTAGCGGGCCGGGAAGTCTCTGTCGTCAGGGTCGTGAATCTGGGTCACCTTCGACACGGTGTAGCTGCCGCCCAGATCGAGCATGACGAAGTCGCCGATGTAGTTCGCGCGGCCGGTGCTGGCGCGAGTAGCGGGGCTGTCGTCGATCGCGAGGTTGATGTCGGAGAATCCCTGGGCGGTCGCCCTCCTGACGGGGCGGTCCAGCCGCTTGTCATCTTCGTCGGAGTCCACCACGTCGGTATCGCGGTTCGTGCGCAGCTCCGCTATCGACCAGGGGTGATTGCGGTCTCTGGGGCGAATCGCCGTCACGCGGATATAGCGAGTGGCTACGGGGTCGAAGGAGGCCACGCTGCGGCCCGCCTCGCCGCGCCCGCGCCAGACCTCGCGAAAGGCGCTCTCGTCCTTGCGGCGGCTGACCTCCACCTTGTACTCGCCCGGGTAATCCTCGGCCCACTGGCCGTGCACCTGGACCACGCGAGATATTTCGTACTCTCCGCCAAGGTCGTGAGTGAAGGAGACGCCCGTGTAGTCGGCCGTCTCCGTCGTCGCGCGGGTATCTTGCTTCCTGTCGAGCGCGAGCGGAAAATTCTTCAGGCCCGCCCCCGGCACGATAGGGCCCGAGGTATTGCGGCCGGTCTCAGACGGGTTGCGGCCGGTCTCGGACGGAATGATGCGAGGCTTCGCGCCCGGATCGACGCCGACGCGGAATTCGGCGAGGGACCAGTCCTTGCCGAGGCTCTGCCCGCCGGTCGCGGTGATGCGAATATAGCGGCCCCGCACGGCATCGAAGATGGAGCGGCTCTCCCCGCGTTTGCCCTGCCCTTCGAAAGCCTTCAGCCACGGGCCGTTCGGGGTGAGTCCCACGTCGACCCTGTAAGAGCCGGGATAATCGTTAGACCACGGGCCGTGGTCCTGAATGACCCCGACTATGTTCTGGTCTCCCCCCATATCGAGCGTGACCGAGAGGCCGGAGTAATCGGGCTTGCCCGCGTAGGCCCGCGTCTTCTCGTTTCCGTCGTTGGCGCTCGCGATGTCCACGAGATCGCCGGTGACGGCCACGGGCCGGGCCTCCCGTAACTGCAGGGTCTGGGTCTGGGCATTAAGGCCCGCCGCGCCCGCCAATACGGATGCCAGGGCCGCGATTGCCAGCGCGACCGCTCTGGAAAACGGTTGAATCTTTGACTTCATTGTCGCTCCTCCATTCTCTTCTGTTTCCTCTCTTATTAAGTTCTTCGGTCAATGCGATGGTTCCGGGATGTGCGCGAGTTGCTTTGAAGGCTCCGAATTAAAGACCCTGATGAGCGCGGATTCCGAACCTTCGGAGAGGCGACGAGCGCGCGTGAGGTACGCGGCCACGACACGATTTTAGCACGCCGCTGAAATGGCTGACAACGACCCGAAGTGCCGGGGCGGCCTCCCCGTACGGGCGCGGAATGCAACAGGGCGGGCCATAATTGACATACATCAAAAAGTTACTATATTGTGAAGGCTTGCAGTGAAACTCTAGCCTCCCCAGAGGAATATCTAATGAACAGAATCATCGCCGTTTGTCTGCTGATCGCCATGTGCCTGCTCGCGGCATGTACAGCGTGCAGTTCTCCGCCCCCGCCGGGCGGCCCGAGGGGCACGCCCACTCCTCCCTTCGAGGGCGAAGTTCCTGAAGATGTCTACCTGAACGAAGGGGAGCCCGGCGTCTACGGAGGTACGCTCGTGATGGCCGTGGCGGCAAATCCGAAATCCTTTAATCCCGTTACCGAGAGCGATACGAATACCGCATGGGTAATAAACGGGCCTCTATACCGAGGGCTCGTCGATTACGACAACTACGAGCAGAAAGACATACCCGCCCTGGCAAAGAGCTGGGAGGCTTCTCCCGACGGGCTCACCTGGATTTTCAATCTGCGAAAGGGCGTGAAGTGGTCCGACGGCGTGCCATTCACCGCCGACGACGTTATGTTCACCTACCAGGTAACGTTCGACAACAAGGAAGAGGCCGCCGCCGCAAGCTCGTTCACCCAGTCCGACGGGTCGTATCCGGAAGTCGAGAAAGTTGACGACTACACCGTCAGGTTCAAGCTGAAAGAGCCGAACGCGATCTTCATAGCCGCCTCCAACAGCGTCTACATAATCCCGAAACATAAGCTGGAAGCCGATTACAAGGCGGGCAAGTTCCGCCAGACCCTCTCCGTCAGCACCGACCCGAAAGACGTCGTCAGCGTCGGCCCCTACCGGCTCTCATCGTTCACGGCGGACCAGCGCGTCGTGCTGGAGCGCAACCCTTACTTCTGGAAGATCGATAGCAAGAGGCAGAGATTGCCTTATATCGACCGCGTGATATTTCAGATCGTGCCGGACTTCAACACGGCTTCGCTCAAGTTCCAGAACGGCGAAACGGACATGATCACCTCCATCAGCCCGGACGCGGTCGATCTGCTCAAGCAGGGAGAAGCCGCGGGCGATTACACGATCAGCGACCTCGGCCCGTCGATGAACCTGAACAACCTGACCTTCAATCAGGACACGGGCAAAAACAAGCAGGGCAAGCCCTACGTCGATCCCGTCAAGCTCAAGTGGTTTCGCGACGTGAAGTTCAGGCAGGCGGTCTCTTACGCGCTGGACCGCGAGGGGATGGTGCGCACGGCGTTCCAGGGCAGGGGCATCCCCGTCTACGGCTTCGACTCGCCCGCCAACAAGGTCTGGTACAGCGACTCCATAATGAAGTACCCCTACAACCCCGAGAAGGCCAGAGAGATGCTCAGAGAGATCGGCATCTTTGACCGCGACGGCGACGGCATCGCGGAAGACTCGGAGGGCAACCCCGTCAGGTTCTCTCTGCACACGAACGGGAATCGCCCCTACCGCGTCAACATCGGGACGCTGATTAAAGACAACCTCTCGAAAGTCGGCCTCGACGTGAATTTTCAGCCGCTCGACGCCAACGTGGTCGTCGATAAGCTGAATACCACGCGCGATTTCGACGCGATCAACCTGGGATGGCAATCGTCGTTTCCCCCCGACCCCATCCTGAGCAAGAACGCCCTGCTCCCGAGCGGGCGCAACTACTACGCCTTCCCCGGCCAGAAGACTCCTTCCACCGACTGGGAGAAGCGGCTCGAAGAAAAGGTCAATCTCACCTCCCGCACGATGGACCTCGCCGAGCGGCAGAAGCACTACTGGGACGCGATGCGCATATGGACGGAGTACCTGCCGGAGATAGAGCTGGCCGTGCCGAACTACTACGCGGGGGCGAAGAACCGCTTCGGCAACCTCAAGCCGTCGCCTCTCGCCAATTACACCTACTGGAACATAGAAGAGCTCTTCTTCACGAAGTGATCGCAAGGGTTCGAGGGCCGGCGGGGCGCGGCCCTCGAACCCTTGCTTTCAATCGATATTATGAAAGTCTTCTTAATACGAAGAGTGCTGGCGCTGATCCCCCTCCTGCTGATGGTCACCTTCATCGCGCAGGCCCTCCTCGTCCTCTCCCCGGGAAGCTATCTGAGCACGATCGCCAACAGCCCCACGGTATCCGAGGAGCTGCTCGCGCTTCTCAAGAAGCAGTATCACCTGGAGAGCGAAAACGTCTTCGTGCGCTACTGGTACTGGCTCAGCCAGGCGTTGCAGGGAAATTTCGGGTACTCGTTCAAGTTCAGGGTCCCCGTCTGGTCGCTCATCTGGGAGCGCCTCTTCAATACCCTGCTGCTGGCCGTCACCGCGCTCGCGATCTCGTGGGGGCTGGCCCTCCCGCTCGGCATGCTGGCCGCCGTCAGGCGCAACACCTGGATAGACCGCGTCACGGGATTGATCTCGTTCGCGGGCCTCTCCATCCCGTCGGTCTTCTTCTCTCTGCTCATGCTTTTGCTCGCGGCAAAGACCGGGTGGTTCCCGACGGGAGGCATACACGATCAGACCTACTGGGACGACTTCACGGCCTTACAGAAGGTTACGGACACGCTATGGCACCTCGCGCTCCCGGCCTTCGTGCTCGGGACGATCGGCCTCGCGCAGTACATGAGGCAGATGCGAAGCGAGATGATAGAGACGCTCGCGCACGACTACATCCGCACGGCCCGGGCCAAGGGCCTCAGCCAGTCGCGGGTGCTCTTTCGCCACGCGCTCGGAAACGCCATCAACCCGCTCATCACGCTCTTCGGGTTCTCGCTTGCCTATCTCCTGACCGGCTCCGTCCTGACTGAGGTGGTATTTTCGTGGCCCGGGATGGGGAGGCTCACGGTCCAGGCGCTGGTCGAGAAGGACGAGCCGCTCGTGATGGCCTCGGTCGTCCTGCTGACGATCATGCTGGCGCTGGGCTCTCTGATATCGGACATACTGCTCGCGCTCATCGATCCCAGAATAAGACTCGAAGGCCAGTAAATGGACGGCGAAAAAAGAGAGGTCGAAGAGGCCCCGGAAGAACGGGAGAAGATCGTGGAAAAGGGCGGAGGCGAGCCGGTGCTCAAGATCCTGCCCGACCCCGAGCCCGGCTCGCCCATCCCCGAAGCCGCTGCGCGAGCGGCGGTACGCAACCGCTCTCCCTGGCAGATTCTCTGGAGGAAGCTGAAGCGCAACCGCGCGGCCATGGTCGCGCTCGCGGTCCTGGCCGCCCTCTATCTCGCGTCCATATTCGCCGGGTTCATCTCGCCTTACTCATACGAGCACATAAACAGCGAGTACGGCTTTCACCCTCCGATGCTCGGCCGCGTACGGATATTCGACGAGCGGGGGAGATTGACCCGCCCCTTCGTCTACGGCATCTCGATCACGAACCTGACATCGAAAGGCTACCTGGGGTACTCGGAGGACGCGACCAGGAAATATCCCGTGCGCTTCTTCGTGCGAGGGGATTCGTACACCATCCTGTGGCTCGCGCGCTCGAACATCCACCTGTTCGGGGTGGACGGGCCGGGCCTCCTCTTTCCGCTCGGCTCCGACCTGTTCGGGCGCGACGTCTTCTCGCGCATCATGTACGGCTCGCAGGTCTCTCTGTCGGTGGGCATCATCGGGATAATCATCTCCACCGTGATCGGCATGCTCGTGGGCGGGCTGGCGGGCTATTACGGCGGCGTGACCGATTTCATCTCGATGCGGATGGTCGAGGTGATCCTCGCCATCCCGAGTCTCTACTTCATACTGATCCTGCGCGGCGCTTTCGGGAACGATCTCTCTTCGACGCAGTCCTACCTCCTGATAGTCGTGATCCTCTCGTTCATCGGCTGGGCCTCGGAAGCGCGGGTCATAAGGGGCATGGTGCTGGGGCTGAAAGAGCAGGAATACATACTCGCGGCCCGCGCGCTCGGATTCGGCAAGCTCAGGATCATCATCAATCACATATTGCCCAATACCCTCTCGTTCGTCATCGTGACGGCGACCCTGAGCGTGCCCTTCTACATCCTGAGCGAAGTCGCGCTCTCGTTTCTCGGGATAGGAATACAGGAGCCCGATCCGAGCTGGGGCAACATGCTCACGGTGGCTCAAAACGTGGGCTACCTGACTAACTTCACCTGGATACTCGCGCCCGGCGTCTTCATCTTCGTCGCCGTGATGGCCTGGAACTTCCTGGGCGACGGGCTGCGCGATGCCTCAGACCCCCGCACCCTGAACTGAACCTGTAACGCCCGGTAGCCTGAATTGGCAAATTCCGGTAACATCGCAGATCAATGCAAGAGCGTAAGGTAACGATCTCAAACCGCCTCGGGCTGCACGCGCGCGCGGCGGCTCAACTGGTGCGCCGCGCGAGCCAGTTCACGAGCAGCGTCGAGCTGCTGCGCCAGGACACGCGCCAGACGGCCGACGGCAAGTCGATCTTGAGCGTACTGCTGCTCGCCGCCTCGCGCGGCACGACCGTCTTCATCAGGACCGACGGCCCCGACGAAGAGCGGGCCGCGAGCGCGCTCGTGGAGCTGGTCGAGGAGAAGTTCGGAGAGGAGGGTTCCGATGGCCTCTTCTAAGACCCGGGCGCGCGATCTCAAGATGGCGGGACTCGCGGCTTCGCCCGGCATCGGCGTCGGGAGAGCCCTCAGGCTGGACGAGCGCGGCCGCCACCAGTTCTACTACATCGAGGTCTCGGCCAGGCAGGTGCCGGCCGAGATCCGCCGCCTGCGCGAGGCCCTCGGCGAAGCCCGCGAGCAGTTGGAAGAGATCAAGGTGAGGCTCGCCCGCGAGCTCGGATACGAGCACTCTTACATCCTCGACGCGCACCTGCTGATGCTCGAAGACAAGAACCTGGTGGGAGACCTGGAGCAGGAGATTCGCACCCGCAGAGTGAACGCCGAATGGGCCGTCCGCTCCGTGACCGACCGCGTGGTCAAGGCTTACAAGCAGGTGAAAGACGCCTACCTCCGCGAGCGCACCTCGGATATAGAGGATGTCGCGGCGCGCCTGCTCACAGTGCTTTCAGGCCACACGAAATTCGACCTCTCGACCATGGACCAGGACGTCATCATAGTCGCCGAAGACATATGGCCTTCGACCGTGGCCGAGCTGGATTTCAATCGCGTGCTGGGATTCGCGACCAATGCGGGAGGCATGACGTCGCATTCGGCCATCATCGCCCGCGCGCTCGGCATCCCCGCCTGCGTCGGGTTGCACGACGTGACCCGCCGCGTGAAGACGGGCGATCCCATGATCCTGGACGGCGAATCGGGCGAGGTCATCATCCGCCCCACCAAGCCGCTCATGCGCGCCTTTCTCGAGCGGCGAGAGCTGAAAACGAGACAGAGCAGGCGCGGACAGGTCGACACGGCCCGGCCCGCCGAGACCCTCGACGGCACCCGCCTGACTCTGCGCGCCAACGTCGAGCTGATGACGGAGGTCGAGTCGCTCGCGCTCTTCGGGGCCGAGGGCATCGGGCTCTATCGCTCGGAATTCATGTTCTTGAACCGTCTGCCCGAGCTGCCGAGCGAGGAAGAGCAGTACCTCGTCTATCGAAGGCTCGCGGAAGCCACGGGCCCGGCGGGGGCGAGCATCCGCGTCTTCGACCTGGGAGGCGATAAGCTCTCTCTCGAAGGGTTCGAGCAGGAACAGAACTCCGCGCTCGGCCTGCGCGCGATACGACTCGCGCTCAAGGTCGAAGACATATTCCGCACGCAGCTTCGCGCCATCCTGCGCGCCAACATGGAAGGCAACCTGCGCGTGGTGCTCCCGCTCATCAGCACGATCACCGAGCTGCGCGAGGCCAAGCGCATCATCCAGGAGGTCAAGGGCGAGATGGCCGAAGGCTGCGTGGAGCACAACGCGCAGCTCCCGGTGGGCGTGATGATAGAGGTTCCGGCGGCCGCCATGCTGGCAGACATCTTCGCGCGGGAAGCCGATTTCCTGAGCATCGGGACCAACGATCTGATTCAGTACCTGCTCGCCGTGGACCGCTCGAACGAGCACGTCGCGCACCTCTACCAGCCCTTCCACCCGGCCGTCCTGCGCACGATCGCCTACCTCGTGCGCACGGCTCAAGCCGAGGGCGTGCCGCTCGAGCTGTGCGGAGAGATGGCGGCGGACCCGATCCATGCGATAGCGCTGATCGGGCTCGGAGTGCGGACGCTCAGCCTTACGCCCGCCTCGATCCCCCTGGTCAAGAACGCCATCAGGTCGATCGACCTGAGCCGGGTGCGCTCTCTGATGAGCGACGCGATGAAGCTCGCCTCCGCGGACGAAGTCGAGAGCATGCTTGCGAGGGAGTTGCCGCGCCAGGCCCCGCAGTTCTTCGCCGCATGGTCGGCGCAGAACTAGCATCGAAATCCCGCGGCGGCCATACGCAGATCGATCTTCAGATTCCCCGCGCGAGCGCGTTTTCGGAATCACCGGAATCACCGGAGTCACCTTCAAGGCCCATCTCCCTGAGCACGGTATGGATGGCCTCGACCACCTGCGGGTGTGTCAGGTCGCGCGGGCGCGGCAGGTCGAGCCGCAGCTCGCGCCGTATGCGCGCGGGGCGCTCGGTGAGAACGATGACGCGGTCGGCGAGCTGGGCGGCCTCTTCTATATCGTGAGTCACAAGGACGGTAGTGCGCGGTCTCTCAGCCAGCATGAGCGCAAGCTCGCGCCGCATTCGCAGGCGGGTCAGGTAATCGAGCGCGGAGAAGGGCTCGTCGAGCAACAGTATGTCCGTGTCTCCGGCGAGCGCGCGAGCCATCTCCACGCGCTGGCGCATGCCTCCTGAGAGCTGGTGGGGGTAATGGCTCCCGAATTTTTCCAGGCCTATCAGGCCGAGCATCAGCGCAAGCTGGCGCTCGCGCTCGCGCTCATCTTTTATATGGCGGAGGCCCAGCATGATGTTTTCCGAAGTCGTGAGCCAGGGAAAGAGCCCTCCGTGCTGGTACATCATGCGCGCGCGGCCGTGGCGCTCGATCTTGCCCGAAGACGGCTTGTCGAATCCCGAGAGCAGATTCAACATCGTCGTCTTGCCGCATCCCGAAGGACCGACTACCGCCACGAACTCTCCCCGCCCGATTTCGAGCGAAAGCTCCGTGAAGACCTCGAATGAACCGAACGCACGCGAGACGTTCTCAAGCCTCAGCAGCTTATCTTTCATAACCCCACCGAACGCTCGAAATCCTGGTCAGGCGCAAGAGGAGCCGGTCTATGACCACTCCGATGACGCCGA
>DATLMR010000237.1:0-6896 GCA_035537555.1 Blastocatellia bacterium | reverse complement strand
AGCCCGAAAAACATCCCGAAGACCAGGGCCGAAGCGAGGGCAAGGGGGGCGGGGTTCCACGCGATCCGAAGACTGAAACGAGATGGCCTGGCCCGGCTCTCTTCAATCTCTTTGAGAACAGCCCCCCTCAAGCCGTCGAAGAACTCCCCCTCGAAATCGGGAGGGACGTAGGATCTTAGCCACTGCTGGCTGGCCCGAAAATCGGAGGCGGCGCGGGCGCACTCCGGACAGCTTTCGAGATGCGAACGCACGGGTCCGGCCTCCGCTCTCTCCAGGTCGCCTTCTACGTATAGCGGAATCAAGTTCTGTATGCGCCTGCAATTCATGGGTTCACCCCCTCTGCTTCTGCTTTAAGAAGTCGTCGCGAAATCTCTTGATCTTGTTTCGCGCGCTGCTTATTTGTGATCTGACGGTCCCCTGGCTCGATCCCAAAATCTGCGACACCTCTTCGGTCGAAAGACCTTCAAGGTCTCTCAAGACCAGCGCGGCCCTCTCCTTTTTCGTCAGCGTGGCAATGGCCAGCTCGATGATCCTTCTCTCCTGCGAAAGAATGGCCCCTTCCTCGACGTTCTCACGGCTTGAGAGCGACGCGAGGCCGTTTTCTTCCTGCCCTTGCTCGTAGGAGACGAATTGCCGGTCCTTCCCCCGCTTGCGGGCGTGGTCGCGGCAGACGTTGATGGTTATCCGGTATAGCCAGCCCGTGAAATCCTCTCCGCGCTTGAAAGTCTTCAGATACCTGTAGACCCTCAGGAAGCATTCCTGCGCCGCGTCTCGCGCATCCTCTCTGTTGCCGAGCATGCGCCAGGCGGTAGAAATTACGAGGCGCTGGTGGAGAATCATGATCTGGTCGAAAGCTTGCCGGTCCCCGGCCCTGGCCCTGTCGATCAAGATAGTAATGGATTCCGCGCGCTCTTCGATCGCGTCCAGATCGTTAGTCATCAAAGATATTTCAGCAACCTCGCCGCCCATCTTCGCTCCTCACTTACTACTACTCGCCCTGCTCGGGAAACGTTGAAGAACTTTTCAGATCGAATCTATGGCCGGGGCCTCGTGTGATCTTCGTATGATCCTCCAGGGCAGCCGAAACCATTGCTCCTGAAGGTCCACTCCGCGGTACGGGGTCTTAAACGAGGCTGGCGCGGGGCGGTTCTTTTAATTCGGGCGGGACTTATAGGGCGGGGTTATTTCGTGTATTCCTGCTCGACGGCGTCGATCTTCGAGACCCTTCGGCGGTGTCGATCTTCGGACAGGTCCGACGCGAGCCAGGCGCCCACGATCTCTCGCATCCTGTCGTTGCTGATCATCTTGCCCCCGAGAGTGAGCACGTTCGCGCCGTTGTGCTCGCGGCTGTTTCGGGCGGAGGCTTCGTCGTAACACATGGCCGCGCGAATTCCCGGGACTTTATTGGCGACCATGCACGAGCCTATACCGGCCCCGTCGATCATGATGCCGAGGCCGCACGTGCCGCGCGCGACAGCGCGGGCGACCGTGTGCGCGTAATCCGGGTAATCGACCGGCTCGGTCGAATGCGTGCCGAAATCCTGGTAATCGTGCCCGAGGTCCGCGAGCACAAGCTTTAGAGCCTCTTTCATCTCGAATCCGCCGTGGTCGGCGCCGAGCGCGATCTTCTGCGCGCGCGCCGCCGAACGCCTGCGCGCGCGCTCGATCTTGATTTCGCGCTCTCGCACAAGGTCTTCCGCCAGAGGGGTGATGAGGGCGGATTCATCGATCCTAATCGTATCTCCGGGATTGGCCTCGCGAATCTCGCGCTCGGTGATAACGCGCTTTCCTCTCTCGTCGATCAAGCTCATAAACTCTTACCCGTGTAATCGGATTGAGGCCATAGCATAGCAGCGCAACCGACATGATTCCAAACCTGACCGGCATCCCGGCGGGCGCGTTGACAGCCTCCCGGCCCTTTTGTATATTGCCCCATCGATCCGGAGACTTTCCGATCAAGGAGAAGCGAATGACCGCCAACGAACGTGAATGCTTTATGGACGACGCCAACCTGAAGGTGTTGATCGACGCGGACCGGATCCGGGCGCGCGTGCGGGACATGGGCCGGCAGATCACGGAAGACTACAGGGGCCGGAACCTCCACCTTCTCGGCGTCCTCAAAGGCGCTTGCGTTTTCCTGTCGGACTTGATGAGGGCCATCGACCTGCCGCTCTCGATAGATTTCATCGGCATCTCGAGCTACGGCGCGTCCACGAAGTCCTCGGGCGAAGTCAGGATCACCAAGGACCTCGATAAGAGCCTCGCGGGCAAAGACGTGCTCGTGGTCGAAGACATAATCGACACCGGGCTGACCCTCAACTATCTCGTCAACATTTTTAAGTCGCGCGAAGTGAACTCGGTGGAGATCGCGGCGCTTCTCGATAAGCCGGAGCGCCACGAGATCGACGTGCACGCGCAGTATATCGGCTTCACCATTCCCAACCACTTTGTCGTCGGGTACGGGCTCGATTTCGCCGAGTCGTATCGCAATCTCCCTTTCGTCGCCGTCCCCGAAGACCCCGGCATGCTGCTGGCCCGGAAGTGAGTTCCGATGGCCCTTTAGAGATTTAAAGGGTAACCTTATTTTCTCGTCGCGGTTGAATGGAACGGTCGCGGGTTTAAGATGGAACCACTGGTCGGCATCATCATGGGATCGAGATCGGACTGGGAGACGATGTCTCACGCGGCCCGCACTCTCGAATCATTGGACGTCCCTTTCGAGGTCCGCGTCGTGTCCGCTCACCGCACGCCCGATCTGCTCTTCGAGTACGCAGGCTCGGCCGAGCGGAGGGGGATCGAGGTGATAATAGCCGGCGCCGGGGGCGCGGCGCACCTGCCGGGCATGGCGTCGTCGAAGACCCTCGTGCCCGTTCTGGGCGTGCCCGTGGAATCGAAGGCCCTGAAAGGGATCGATTCCCTGCTCTCTATCGTGCAGATGCCGGCCGGGGTGCCGGTCGGAGCCCTTGCCATCGGGCGCGCGGGCGCGGTCAACGCGGCCCTGCTGGCCGCTTCGATTCTGGGCGGCAAATACCCTCGAATCCGCGAAGCGCTGAAGCAGTTCCGACAGGCGCAGACCCAGTCGGTGCTCGACCACCCGGACCCAAGGGAGGAGCGATGATCGTCGGCCTATTGGGAGGCGGCCAGCTCGGAAGAATGCTGGCCCTCGCAGGCTATCCGCTCGGCTTCGACTTTCGGGTGCTGGACCATTCATCCGACGCCCCGGCCGGAAGGCTTGCCGAGCTTGTGGTGGCCGATTTCGACGACCGGGAAGCGCTCGCTCGCTTCGCCTCGGGCCTCGACGTAGTCACTTACGAGTTTGAAAACGTGCCCGTCGAAACGGTCCGGTTCCTGAGCGAGTCGGTAGAAGTCTATCCCCCGCCTGAAGCCCTCGAAGCGGCGCAGGACCGTCTGACGGAGAAGAGATTCTTTCAGAAGCTTGGCATACCGACGCCTCCCTTCGCGCCCGTCGATACCCGCGACGACCTCGACTTCGCGCTGCATCGCATCGGGTTCCCTGCCATCCTGAAGACCCGCAGGTTCGGCTATGACGGGAAAGGGCAATTCGTCCTCAGAGCCGAAGAAGATGCGAGACGGGCCTGGCAGGCACTCGCGGGGCGGGCTCTGCTGCTTGAGGGATTCGTCCGCTTCGACCGCGAGATTTCGATCCTCGCCTCAAGGAGCAGGCAGGGAGAGACGGCCTTTTACAGCCCCGTAGAGAACCATCACGAGAAGGGCATGCTCAGGCTCTCGCTGGCTCCCGCCCCGAACCTGACACCCTCCCTGAAAGAGCAGGGCGAAGACTATGCCCTGCGCGTCTTGAACGCGTTGAAGTATGTCGGCGTTCTCGCCGTCGAGTTTTTCGAGCTCGAAGGGCAACTGTACGCGAACGAGATGGCCCCGCGTGTACATAACTCGGGCCATTGGACGATCGAAGGCGCGGAGATCAGCCAGTTCGAAAATCACCTGCGGGCGATCGCGGGGTTGCCCCTGGGCCGGGCCGAGACGCTCGGCTACTCCGCGATGGTCAACCTGATCGGAGAGCTTCCCGACCTCGCGAGCCTGGCCTCGATCCCGGGCGCGCACATACACCTCTACGGCAAAGCGCCGCGCCCGGATAGAAAACTGGGCCACGTCACTCTCATGGCGCGAGACCCCAAATCGCTCGGCCTGCGGATCGGGCAGATTCGCGGCCTCTCCGGCCTCCGACCCGTCTAGCCCTCTTCGCTTCGGCGGGTCCCGTGATTGCATTCTTTCATCGGCGGAATGCGTCATTAGATACTGTAGGCGGATGATCGTATTCAAGGCCTGATCGATAAAGAGCAAAAGCATCGGGCGCAAACTTTTCGGTCCCTAATAAGCCAGGTCATATAATCACGGGGATGAGGGGAGCGGGCTTGAGATTTTCAGACCCGGCTTGAGTCGCCATATTAATCCGTATCCAGACAGGCAAAAATAGAACGGTCCTCGGGTCGTTCTCCGGCCCGGCCTCTAACACGAAGGAGAGGTTTCTGCCCGCAGGATGGACAATACCGGTCTCTGACTCGCCTCGTTCCATCAAGGAGGTCTTATGTCGAGCCATGGAAGTCAGCTCAAGGAATTGTCGGGAGCCATTCGTAAACGGCGAGCAAGAGCCATTCTCCCGATCATACTTTCCGGCGTCCTCCTCCTGTCAGGCGGCTGTGGCGGAATTCAATCGACTCCGGCGGAGTCGGAGAACACCAATGAATCATTAACCGCGAGCGGCGAGAGTTTCATAACGTCGATCAACGGCGAGCCCTTCACGAAGGAGAAAGAGAGGTACAGCGGCGGGTACCGGGTGGAGACGGAGGGGACCTGCCCCGACACTTCCTCGAACGTCTACATCGTGGTGAAGCCGGAAGGGCGGGACTACTTCTTGATCCAGTCCCGCGTGGTCAGGACCGGGAAGGCGAACTGGATAGGGCAGGCTTTTCTCGGAGAGCCCGATTCGGGAATCGGGGAGAACTTCTTGATCTTCGCAATCTGCACTCACGACACGTACAAAGACGGGCAAAGGGTCGAACGCGAGCCGGAAGGGATAAGGTCGCCGACCATAAGATATACGAGGACGCAGAACTGAGCCGCTCCCGTTCGCGGCTTACTTGCTCTGCTCGATGGAATCGGACCGCAGGAACTGGTCGAGAAGCTCGGCGTAGCGGGTGCTGCGGTCCGCGATCTCGTCCTCGGTGCCTTTCATCTCTTTCCGGGCTTGAAAGAGCTCGTCGGCGATCTGAAGCGCGGCCAGGATCGCGACGCGGAGGGAATCGACCGTCATCGTGGCGCGGGCGATCTCGTTCATTCGCATATCCACGTGATCGGCCAGCTCCTGAATATAATCCGGCTCGTGGTCGCTTCGAAGGTTATAAGTCTGATTGTAGATTACGACCTTGTGTGGCTGGCTGGGATTGTTATCCATACTCTTGCTCATTAAACCACCCCGCCTATCACTTCTTTGCTGTCTCGGCGGGTTCCAGATCGAGCACGGCGATGGCATCGAGCATTGCCTCGACCTTGAGCTTGATGGTATCGCGCTCGTTGAGGAGCCTCTCGACCTGCAGTTCGAGCCGCTCTTTTTCGTCGCTCAACTGGCTTAGCTCGCGACGCATGGTAAGGACCTCGCGTTCGAGCGATTCACGTTCCTGGCGCTCGCGCTTGAATTGCTCTATCGTGCGATAGATCTTGTCTTCAAGGTGCGAAAACTTTTCTAGACCATAGATACCGCTCACCGAGCCTCCTCATCTTCGATTCCCGCAGGGCGGAAACCGACTCATCGAAGTTGTGCGCCGAACCGGTTTTGTAGAGTCTCCCTCACCCGTTCGTGCATTATGCTGACTTCCTCGTCGACGAGAGTACGGCCGCCGCCCCTGTAGGTCACGCGGAAGGCGAGCGACCGGAACCCTTCGGGCATTCCCTTGCCTTTGTACATGTCAAAGACTTTCACGGAGACGATCTCGTCGATCCCGAGCTCGTCCACGGCCTTCTCGATGTCGCCCCACTGCACGTCTTCGGGCAATAGCGCCGAGACGTCGCGCGAGACCGAGGGGAGGCGAGGCAACGCGCTGTAGAGCGCCGGGTCCGGCTCGAGCTCCAACAGCCTGTCATACTCGATCTCGCCCACGTACACCGGCTGGCGGAACTTGTATAAAGAGGCGACGCGCGGATGAACGCGCCCGAACCGCGCAACCTCGACGCCGTCTCTTTGAAAGGCCGCCGATTGTCCGGGATGGAGGTATTCTACACGCGGGCGCTCAATTGTAAAGCCCGATAAGTTGAGCGCGCCGAAAATGACCTCGATGACCCCTTTGAGGTCGTAAAAATCGAGGGGCCTCGCCCCGCGCCAGTTCTCTCCGCCGAGCGCCCCGCTCATCGCAAGGCCCAGGACCTCTCGCTCGAAAGGGCGCTCTCCCTCGCCGAGCGACTCGAAGACGCGGCCGAACTCATAGAGCTTAACGTCGCGGGTCCCATGGTTGAAGTTGCGTTGCAGAGCATCGAGCAGGCCGGAGAGGAGCGAGGTCCGCATCTCCGCTTCATTCACGTCGATCGGGTTCACGAGCCGGACGGCGCGCTTCTCTCCGGCCCTGAAGATGCGGTCGCGGTCGCCGTTGACGAAGCTGAAAGAGATCGCCTCGTCGAAGCCGAGCCCCGAGAGCGAGCTTTGCAGCCTCTGCCTGCGCTTCTCTCCGGGCAGGTAGCTTCCCAGCCCGTCCCAGGCCGGGAGCGACGTATCTACCAGATCGTAGCCCACGTGCCGCGCCACCTCTTCGACCAGGTCTTCTTCAAGAGAGATGTCAATGCGGAAGGAAGGAGCGACGGCTTCCAGCTCCCTTCGCGTGTGCGATAGCTCAACCTCGAAGCCGAGCGCGCGCAGGATGTCGGAC
>DATLMR010000236.1:0-14226 GCA_035537555.1 Blastocatellia bacterium | reverse complement strand
CCCCACTTGCCCCGAAGCGACGACTCCTCCGGATTGCGCTTGAGGATCTGTCGGGCTTCCTCGGGCGTGTGAGGCTTGCGCTCGCCAGCCTTCGGATACATCTTGTCGCCGTCGGTTTCGAGGTCCCACCACGTGTAGCCGAAGTAGGAATTTACGACCATCGTGCCGGGGTGCATGTGGCAGACCACGCACTGGCTCGAAGGTATGGCGCGCGTGAGCCGGTGCTTGATCGGGTGGCCCGGCTCGTCCTTCGGGATGGTCGAGTCTTTGCTGTGGCTCAGGCCCGTGTGGCCGAACTCGGAATAAGGCCCCGAGTGAAACTGGTCGCGGTCGTTTGCGTAGACGACGTGGCAGGCCGTGCAGCCGCTCGAACGGTAGTCGCCCGGCTGGTCGTTCGTGCCGAGATGCGAGAGCATCGGATCGAGCAGCCGCGTCTTTTGGAGCCCGAGGAAGACCGGGTCGGTCCTGAGCAGCGTCCCGAGCCCGCGCGGGCTGAGCAGGTTCTGAGTCGGGCGGCCCGGCGGCTCTTCCTGCGCGGGAAGCCCCACGTCCGCCGCCCTGCGGCCTCCGCGCTCGAACGTGCGGAGTATGTTGCCCATCTGAGTTATCTCCCATCGCGGGAGGGGGTCGAGGAAAGGGAGTATGCCGCGTCGCTTTGCGTCTTCGGCGGACGGCTGCGGAACGGTCTGGAGTCGCCGGGGGCGCCCTTCGGAGTCGTAGCTTTCGCCGAACCTGTAATTCTTGAGCGGGTACGAGCCGTTGTTGTAAAGGGCCGCGCCCCAGAGCATCGCGCCCGTCGTCATCAGGCTCTTTCCGACGTTATGCACGTCCTCCGAGTGGCACTCGCTCGTGCCGCAGCTCAGGCGCGCCACGCGCAGGTCCCCGGGATTGACGAAACGGATGAACTCCGCGCTCTCCTTGCCCAGGAGCGTGCTCGAGCGCTCGGGATTGGCGGAGCTCTTCCAGGCTTCCGGAAAGCGCGGCCGTACGTGGGCCTTGCGCTTCGCTTCAAGGTAGGCGGCGGAGCCGGGGGCGGCGTCACGGGCGGCCCGCGCGCCCGCGTCGCCGCCGTGGCAGTCGATGCACCCGATCTCTATCGCGCCGCCGTGCATGTCTTCTATCCCCGCGTGACAGTCGAGACAGCCCGCGCTTCTTCGCGCAGCCTCTTCAGGCGTCGTGCTCCAGAGATTGGGCTCCTGCGAGCCTCGGTCTTGACTAGGGTCCGCGAAGACGGCGAACGAGTAGCCGCAGGCCAGCGCCACGATGAGCGCGAGCTTCATAGCCCTGCGTGCAGCCGGATCGTCAAGCCTTGTACGTTTCATGTAGAACTCGGCGAAAAATCAATACGTGAATCTCAGGCGGACGAAGACCGAGTACAACGATTTCGGTTTCGCGCCGCACCCGGCCGCGCCCGGGCAACTGGAGCTGTAGATCTCTTTGAATCCCGCGCCGGGGATGAGCGATGAAAAGCCCGCCGACAGGACCGTGTTCTCGTTCAAGAAGGGCCTGTAAATGAAGCCGAGCCCGTAATCGAGCCCGATGCTCCTGTTTATTCCCGGCTGAAACAGCAGCTCCTCTACCGGCTCCGGGTGATGAAAGTGCAGGTAGTTTGCGTTGAAGATGCCTTTCAGCTTAGGCGTGAGCTCCGCGTCGAGCGCGAGGTTGTAGAGGAAGAGGCCGGGGTTGACGAAATTCGATTGCCCTTCGGCCTTGCTGCTGCGCAGGGAGGGGATGAGGCTTTCCGGCTGCACGAGCCCCACGCCCGTCTGCGTAAGCCTTATACCCTGGCTGTTCCAGAAGCTGAATTTCCCTCCCGCGAATTCCGGGAGGTCGAAGATCGTATCGAAGCCTCTCGCCTTGTCGTCGAAGGGATCTTTGTCGCCCGAGGCAAAGAAGAACGAGCCCTTGAACCTTAGCCAGTCCCTATCGACCGAAAGTTCGAGCGCGGCCATCTGCGCGTTTATGTCCGTGCGGCGGCCCGCTATCGGGTTGCGGGTGTCGCGGCCTATCACCTGGTAGAGCGCGTGGTTGATGTTGAGGCGGCCGATGTGGCCGTCGCCGGCCCATCCGAAGTAGCTCGACTTGACCGAGTGCGGCGCGACATCTCCGACGGGAGCGGGCCGGACCAGAAAATCGTTCTCGTCGAAATGGAGGCCGGGGCGGTCGTTGTTGTAATGGAAGCTGAGCTGCGCCGTATAGCCCTTCCACTTCGTGTCCTGCCGGTAGAGGTTGGCTATGAATACCGTCTGGTCTCTGAACTCGCCCAGGTTCAGACGCGTGTTCAACTCGCTGTTCGTGTCCTTCTCGAGCATGTAGAAGTAGGCGGCGTTGAAGTTGTAGCGGTTGTTCGCGTGCTGGCCGAAGAGCCTGACTCCCAGGTTGAAATCGTTGAAGATGAAGCCGCGAAAATCCGAGACCAGAGGCTGGATGCCGGCGCGGATGAAGGTCGAGTCGAAGAAGGGGCTGTTGCCGTCCGTGCCGCCGCGCCCGGAGATAAACGGCAGCACGCGGGTCGTGTCTCCGAGGCGCGCCTCTCCGAAGGCCTCCTGAAAACCGACGTAGGCGTCGGTGCGGTTCGCGCCCCTGCGAGGGTCGATGTTGACTATGCCGTTCTCCTGCGTGTTCAGCAGGTTTATGTTGAAATTAGGCGTGAAGCGGAACCGGTAGTCGGCCGGCTTGAAGGCCGCGTCGCCATGAAAGAGCTCGACCGAAAAGAGGAAGTTCTGCCTGAAGAACGTCTGCCCGCCGCGCCCGAAAAACTCGGAGCTGTCGGGCCGCTGGCTGCTGATGTCGCTCGGCACCGGCACGCGCCGCGCGTTGAAGAACGTGTCGCTTTCCGCCGTGACGACGAGGAAGTTGTGCTGCCCGAAGAGCGGGTAATCTCCCTTCAGCACGTTCTGGCGGTAAGGGTCGTACCAGCGCCCCTCCTCGAACCTCGGGTCGGAGGGAAATCCTATGCGCCAGCGGTCCGTGACCGTCACCGCGTCGGAAGACTCCTGCTCGGGCGACGGGATCCTCGACGGCCCCGCGTACCCGCGAGGCGCATCGCTCGGAGTCTTTATCATCTCCCGCGCCTCCGCGCCCGCTCCCGGTTCGGGCGCGGCCATGCCGGGCGCAGACATGCCCGGCTCATCCGGCGCGGGCGACACCTCTTCCGCACGGGCTACGGCAGTGACGCTCGCCGCGCGGTCGTGGCATTCGGAGCAGCGCGTGAAGCTGGCGTTCGCGAGGCGCTCGTTTGAGGCCCTCACGTCTGAGGCTTTATGGCACCCTATGCAGAGGCGGTGAAAGGCCTCCCTCGAATTCAAGTCGAAGCCTTCCCGGTCATCCGGGTTGCGCGAATCGCCTTCGGCCCCGTGGCACGAAGAGCACTTCTGAAACTGCCGGGCTTCGGTTACGGCCTTGACCGTGTGATGGCATCCGACACAGGCGAGACTCGCGGGCGCTTTATGCGGGGCCGCCGGGTCAGGATTCAGGACGGCTTCGTGCTTTTTGTGATCGAACAGGACGAGCCCCCTGCGCCCCTGCGCATCGAACATTATGGGTCTGGTCATCTGTTCGGGTCGCCCGGCCTGAAGGACTTCCGATGAATCGCCCGCGCGCGACTCCAGGGCCAGGGGCGATAACAGCGCCGTCGCATACAGAGCGGCAATTATGAGCTTGAGCGTCATTATTGATGAATCCGATATACAACCGGTAAGGATTAATAAAAAGACCGCTTCTTGAATAGCGGCTGTGCTTTCCTAAGAGCCTTTATCCTGCGAGTCCGCGCCAATATAGCACAACGACCTTTCAAAGTTAAGGACCGACTCCACGCGCGCTCCCGATCTTTCGCCCTCCGGATACACACGCAGGCCGTCGATAAGAGGACGTCCACAATTGAAAGCCCGGGAGCGGGGCAGACCCCTATTCAATACTCTTTGCCGCAAAGCGGTTTTTCGCTCTATAAAATAATTCCCGTTGCATGTAATATTGCGTCGTCGATAAAGACTCACCCACGCAGGACCGGGAGGGCGCAATGACCCTTGTACAAGCAATGAAGCGAGCCGTAACAGGCGCAATAGTGAAACGAAGAGCCGCGCTTCTGGCCGTGGCGGCGATAGCCGCCCTGGCGTCGAGCGGCAGCGCATTTGCCGGGCCACGCCAGGCGGCCAGCCTTCCCGTGATAGACCCGCATAAGTCTTCTTATAATCCGAGCACCGGGGCTTTGACGATCAAGGGCGAGAACTTTCAAACAGGAGCGGCCCTCTCTCTCTCGAACCGGGCGGGCGAGGTCGGCTTCGCCCGCATGAAAGTGAAAGGGCGGGGCAAGATAGTTATCGACGGCGTCGCGGAGTCGGACATACTCGACGGCGTGACCGTAAAAGTCACCAACCCCGACGGCGCGTTCGCGAGCGTCGTGCTGGAACTACAGGTCTCAAACGCCAGGCGGCTCGGCGAAGGCGACGTGCGCTCGATCATCGCGCAGGCGGTCACGCGGGCGGAGGCGAGCAACCTGAAAGCGACCATCGCCGTGGTCGACGCGGAAGGAAACGTGCTCGGAGTCTTCAGGATGGCGGGGGCGCGGGCCGACACCGTAATCGGAACGAACCGGCCTTGCGAAGGTTGCGGCGCTGAAGGCTTGCGCGTCCCATCGGAGCTGGCCGCGATCTCGAAGGCCGGGACCGGCGCGTTTCTGAGCACGCAGGGCCACGCCTTCACGACGCGCACGGCCAGCTTCATCGTGCAGGAGCACTTCCCGCCGGGCGTGGACTTCACCCCCGGCGGCCCGCTCTTCGGCGTGCAGTTTTCGCAACTGCCTTGCAGCGACGTCAATGCTAAATTCCCGCTCGGCCTTTCGGCCGACCCCGGAGGCGTCCCGCTCTACAAGAACGGCCTGCTCGTCGGAGGCGTGGGAGTCGAAGGCGACGGCAGGTACTCGCTCGATCCGGACCCGACCGACTTCGACACGCCTCCGGAAGAACTCGCGGCCATGGCCGGGACGCGGGGGTTTGAAGCGCCGCCCGACATTCACGCAAACCGGATCATCGTAAACGGCATACGCCTGCCCTTCGTCAATACTCCCGTCCCGCCCGCTCTCTCGACGCCCGGGTTCGACCAGCTTCGCGGAGAAGTGGTGCCCGTGCCGGGCTTCTTTACGGGGATAAGGAGCGCGCTCCCTTCCGCGTTCCGCGCGGTGACGCTCGACGGAGTGCGCGGAAGGGTCGACGGTCGCTTCTTCCCGTTCAGGGGCACGAGCCAGCTATCGCCGGGCGAGGTGCGGAAGGTAATAGTTCAGGCCGCGCGCCAGGCATTTCTCACGCGGGCCGCGATACGCAGGCCGCTCGGAAGCGCGGCCGAGGTTAACATCTCGGTCGTTAGCGCCGAGGGGAACGTGCTCGGGATATTCAGCACCCCCGACGCGCCGATGTTCGGCTTCGACGTGAGCGCTCAAAAGGCCCGCACGGCGGCCTTCTTCAGCAATCCGGCAGCCGCGACCCTGCTGCGGTCGGCCGAAGGCGGCAGGTTCGCGAAGTACGTCTCTGCCGCGGCGGGCGACGGCGTCGGCCTCGACGGGCGGATCGCCTTCAGCGACCGGGGGGTGGGATTTTTGAGCCGCCCGTTCTTCCCCGACGGAATCAACGGAAGCGAGCACGGCCCCTTCTCCGTTCGCATCGAAGAGTTCAGCCCGTTCAACGTGGGCCTGCAACTCGACCTGTTGCTCACGTCGATCTCGAAAGCCCTGGCGGGCGAGAGCGCGCCCTGCACCGCGATACCGAATCTCGGAAACGGGATACAGATTTTCGCGGGCAGCGTCCCTCTTTATAAGAGCGGGCGACTGGTCGGAGCCATCGGAGTGAGCGGCGACGGCATCGATCAGGACGACCTCATCGCCGCTATGGGCAGCGTCGGATTCGAGGCACCCCCAGAGATGAGGTCCGACCGCGTCTTCGTGCGCGGCGCTCGCCTGCCCTTCGTAAAGTTCCCGCGCAACCCCAACAGGTGAGGC
This sequence comes from Blastocatellia bacterium, assembly GCA_035537555.1. Taxonomy (GTDB): domain Bacteria; phylum Acidobacteriota; class Blastocatellia; order UBA7656; family UBA7656; genus DATLMR01. The sequence goes on along the minus strand of DATLMR010000236.1, from coordinate 8,237 downwards.
GGGAGATTGAAGGACTCACTTATGACTTGATGAGCCGCCGCGAGGGCCGAGGCGACGGCTGACAGCAGAATGAGGCTGAGACATCGGACTATTTTCACACCTTGATCGCCGCGGCCTCGCGCCCCCCTCGCGCGCTTAAGCGCGACATTCTCACATCATCTCGATCTCCCGGCTGCGGAGGTGCTTGACCTTGTCCCTCAGCTCTGCCGCGCGCTCGAACTCGAAGCGGGAGGCCGCCCCGCGCATCTCAACCTCAAGGCGGGTGATCGTCTCCCGGATCTTTTCCGGCGTGTACTCTTCGAGCTGATCGAGGTCGAGAGGCACTTTGAAGTAATCGGCTTCGCTGATGGAGACGAGCGTCGAGTCGATGGCTTTCACGATCGTCTGCGGAGTTATGCCGTGCTCCGCGTTGTAGGCGGCCTGCCTTTCGCGGCGGCGCTGGGTCTCGCCTATGGCCCGCCTCATGGAATCGGTCATGCGGTCCGCGTAGAGTATGGCTTTGCCCCGCACGTGGCGCGCGGCGCGGCCTATCGTTTGGATGAGCGACATCTCAGACCGCAGGAAGCCTTCCTTGTCGGCGTCGAGGATGGCGACGAGCGAGACTTCGGGCAGGTCGAGCCCCTCGCGCAGGAGGTTGATGCCGACCAGCACGTCGAACTCTCCGCGCCGCAGGTCCCGCAGTATCTTTATGCGTTCGAGGGTGACGACTTCGGAGTGCAGGTAGCGCACGCGCACGCCCAGCTCGGCGTAATACTCGGTGAGGTTTTCCGCCATCTTCTTAGTGAGCGTGGTGACGAGCACGCGCTCTTTTCTCGCTACGCGCTCGCGAATCTCGTGCAGCAGGTCGTCTACCTGCCCGCGCACGGGGCGGACGTCGACTTCCGGGTCTATGAGCCCGGTGGGGCGGATCACCTGCTCGATCACCTCTCCTCCGGTCACGCTCAGCTCGTAGGGGCCGGGAGTCGCGCTCACGAATACCATCTGTCCGGTGCGGTGCTGCCACTCTTCGAAGTTGAGCGGGCGATTGTCCATGGCCGACGGGAGCCGGAAGCCGAAGTCTACGAGCGTGCGCTTGCGCGACTGGTCCCCCGCGTACATGCCGCGCACCTGCGGCACGGTCTGGTGGCTTTCGTCCACGATCACGACCGAGTCACGCGGCAGGTAGTCGAGCAGCGTGGGCGGAGGCTCGCCCGGAAGCCTGCCCGTGAGGTGGCGCGAGTAGTTCTCGATGCCGTGGCAATACCCGAGCTCTTTGAGCATCTCTATGTCGTACATGGTGCGCTGGTGAAGGCGCTGCGCTTCGAGCAGCTTGCCCTGGTCTATCAGCTGCGGCTCCCACTCGTCGAGCTCCTGCCTGATCGTCTTGATGGCCCGCTTGATCGTATCCTGCGGCATCACGTAGTGAGTCTTGGGATAGATGGGAAGGCGGTCGTGCTTTTCGATGACCTCTCCGAACAGAGGGTCTATGGTCGATATGGAATCGACCTCGTCGCCCCAGAACTCGATGCGAATCGCCTTGTCCTGGTAGACGGGATAGACCTCGACCACGTCCCCGCGCACGCGAAACGAGCCGCGCTCGAAGGCGAGGTCGTTGCGCTGGTACTGGATCTCTACGAGCTTGCGGAGCAGGGCCGTGCGCGAGAGCTGCTGGCCTCGCTCGACGAAGGCGACCATCTTGTAATAGGCGTCCGGATCGCCCAGCCCGTAGATGCACGAGACGCTCGCCACGATGATACAGTCGCGCCGCTCGAAGAGGCTCCGCGTGGCCGAGAGGCGAAGGCGGTCGATCTCTTCGTTTATCGTCGCCTCCTTTTCGATGAAGGTATCGGTCGAAGGAATGTAGGCTTCGGGCTGGTAATAATCGTAATAGCTGACGAAGTATTCTATCGCGTTATGCGGAAAGAATGATTTGAACTCCTGGTAGAGCTGCGCCGCGAGGGTCTTGTTGTGCGCCATGACGAGCACCGGGCGGTTGACGCGCTCGATGACGGAGGCCATGGTGAAGGTCTTGCCGCTGCCGGTCACTCCGAGCAACACCTGGTGATCGAGGTGCTCATTGAGGCCCCTGACCAGTTGCTCTATCGCCTGGGGCTGGTCGCCCTGCGGCGCGTAATCCGATACGAGCTTGAAGTCCATCAAAGGTCCTTTTCGGGCTGTAAGGTTCTTGGGAGACGGGAAAACTTATTCCCGCCGGTACAGGTGTCCGCAATCTTTAATCACCTGAAACAAAATTATACAGGTCAGTTAACAGGGGAGGCAATGCGCGCCAAAATCGCTCGAAAAAGGAGGCGCGCCGAAAAAAAGGAGACCCAAAGTTTGATGCTTTACAGATGGGCGCTTGACATTAAATCTGCTCCTGTCGATAATGCGGGTTGCCACCACAACCCTTTTTAGACGGTCGCGACAATTCCACCGAATTGACTGACTAAACCAGGCGGAAGAGGTAAGCCAATTAACGCAATTCCTCAAGTCAATATCGCCGGCATGAAGCTATACCGGCGCGGCAAGGTCAGGGATGTTTTCGAGGTCGGGGACAGGCTGTTGATCGTCGCCACCGACCGCATCTCGGCCTTCGACGTGGTGATGCCGAACTCGATCCCGCACAAGGGCAAGGTTCTCACTGCGCTCTCCGAGTTCTGGTTCGACTATCTGAAGGATACGGCGGCGAATCACCTCATTACGACCGACATAAATAAATTCCCCGCGCCTCTGTCGGAGCACCGCGACCAGCTCGAGGGCAGGTCCATGCTCGTCGAGCGGGCGGATGTCTTCCCCGTCGAGTGCGTAGCGCGAGGATACCTCGCCGGCTCGGGATGGAAGGAGTACGCCGAGACGGGCGAAGTCTGCGGCGTAAGACTGCCCGAGGGGCTGAAGGAATCGAGCAGGCTGCCGGAGCCGATATTCACCCCGGCGACGAAGGCCGAGACCGGCCACGACATAAACATCTCCGAGCGCGAGATGGCGGATCGCGTGGGGCGCGAGGCGACGAATGAGCTCAAGGAATTGACTCTGGAGCTGTACTCGAAGGCGAGCGATTACGCCTCCGCGCGCGGCATAATCATCGCGGATACGAAGTTCGAGTTCGGGGTCAAAGACGGCCGGGTGATCCTCGTCGACGAGGCGCTGACGCCTGACTCCTCGCGGTTCTGGCCCGAAGACCTCTACAGCCCCGGAAGAAGCCAGCAATCGTTCGACAAGCAGTATGTGAGAGATTATCTCGAATCGCTCGACTGGAACAAGCAACCGCCGGGGCCGCACCTGCCCGAAGAGGTCGTCGAGCGAACGAGCGGGAAGTACCTTGAAGCCTACAGGCTGCTGACGGGTCGTCAGCTTCCGGATTTCGTATTTCGGAGTGTGGATTCGGAGCGAAGCGGAGCGCCCTCCGATCCAAACTCCAAAATCTGAAATCGCGAATCCGATGACAGTTCTCGACTACTTCGTTCTGTTCGTAGTTGCAGCATCCATCATCCTGGGAGCCTCAAGAGGAATACTCAAGGGAATAATATCGGTCATCTCCACCATCGCGGGATTGATCGCGGCGGCCCATCTTTATGAGTACGCCGCGGTCGTCTTCGGCGGCGTGGCGACTACCCCGCGAGCCGCGAACCTGCTCGGCTTCGTGGGAGTCTTCCTGCTGTTCTTGATAGCCGGCGGACTGGCGTCGCGCTGGCTGCAACGCAGGCTTAAGAGGGCTCGCCTTCGATGGCTCGACCGGATGTTCGGCGCGGCGTTCGGGCTCGCGCGCGGCTGGCTCGTCTGCTCGGCGATCTACCTGGCGCTCACGGCTTTTCCGGTGAGGCTCGAGACGGTAGAGCGGGCGATGTTCGCGCCCGTGCTGCTCGAAGGGACCAGGGTGATCTCTTACCTGGCGTCGAGCGAGTTGAGAGAGCGTTTTCTGAACGGGTACACAACGGTACAGGGTTTGTGGGAATCAAGGGGCTGAAAAGATCAAAAAACATTAAGAGAATCGACAGAAATAAAAATACTCCCTGAGCAAATCGACTGATCACGTTCTTAGAGGAGAAGCATGCTGATAAAAAGCAAATTAGAAGACCTTGTAACCGAGATGGTGGAGCGCGGAATATTATTTGAAGATGCCGTCGAGGAATTCGAGAAACACTTTATACTCTCTGTATTGAAACGGACTAACGGGAACCTGTCGAAGGCCGCGGAAGAACTCCGCATTCACCGCAACACGCTCTCGAAGAGAGTCGAGAAATATTACCAGAACGGCCACATGGCGGGCGCACGCCATCGCCGGCCTCGCGCGCAAAGCCCGGCAAGGCCCGCGCGTCCGGCGAAGACGGCGACGCGCGCCCGGCGTTAGGGCTGGAGGATCAGGAGTTGACGGGACGCGGGAAAGTCTTCGGCCTGCCGCCGCGAAATCGATCTTCCGATCTTCTGATCAAGGCTCTTTCTGGCCGAGCAGGCTTTGAATGTCGGTCTCCAGTTGCGCGGTCTTGCGCGGCCCGGCTCCGACGTACTTTCGATAGACCTTCCAATCCTTCGTGACGAGATAAGTGGTCGGAAAGCCCACGACGTTGAAGTCGTACCCGAGGCTGTCTTCTCCCATGAGGATCGTGTATTTCATGTCGTGGCGGGTGACGAAGGGCCTGACCTCTTTCGCCTCTCCCGAAGCCAGAGTCACGCCCACGATCTTGACGCCCTGCTTCGCGTACTTCTCCTGGAGCTTGTTATAGGCGGGGATTTCGGTGATGCAGGGGCCGCACCAGGTCGCCCAGAAATCGACGACCAGGATCGAGCCTTTCATCTCGTCCAGGTTGATGGTCTTGCCGTTCAGGTCCTTGAGCTTCGCAGAGATCATGGCCTTCGAATCGTCGCCGGGCGCGCCGGCGGTAGCGGCCCTCTGCGGCGGCTGCGGCCCCTGCGCGAGGAGCGCGGGCGAAGAGAACGCCAAAAGTGCGGCCAGTAAGATAGATGATTTCATTTCGACCTCCGGGAAGTGATGAGTGGACGCGGACGGGGATTCGGAGCAGTGCCTCGAAAGACTCCCGAGCAAGCCACGCCGCCAATTTTAACCCACGCGGATGATTCGGGCAATCCGGCCTTGAGGCGGGCCAAGGTCAGCTTGAGAATATCGAATCGATGTAGTAGACTCTCGATGAAATTTTATGGAGGATACCTGTGGGCCCTGAATTGAGTCAACTCATTGAGCTCCAGGAACTCGACCTTGAGATACAGCGTATCGCCGACCGCTTATCGACGATACCGGCAGAACGAGATCATACAGAGAACGAGTTCAAGAAATACGCCGCCGAGTTCCTGGCTCTGAAGAGCAAATACGAGCAGACTCTAGAAGACCGGAAGGATCTGGAAACCAGTCTTACTTCCACCCAAGAGCATCACGAGAAATATAAGCAAGACCTGATGCGCGTACGTAACGAGAAGGAATACAGCACGGCTCTGCGCGAAATAGACGCGACGAAGAAGCAGGCGAGCGCCCTCGAAGGCGAGATTCTCAAGAGCATGGAAGAGATTGAGAAGCTCGAAGCGGAGATAGGCGTTTCGGCTCCGGATATCGAGCGCAAGCGGGCTGAATCCGACCTCACGCTCGGCGTTCTCGACAGGGAGCGCGACGAAGCGAGCGCCAGGCTGGCCGAGCTCGGCCGGAAGCGCGAGCAGCTCGTCGGGCGGATTCCCAGGCAGCGCCTCGCCACCTATGAGAGGATGAACCGCTCCAAGCGGGGGCAGGCCCTAGCCGAGATCGTCAACGGCATCTGCATCGCCTGCAGGATGAAAGTTCGTCCCAAAGTATTCAGCGATGTCCGCAAGGGCGACCAATTGATCACCTGCGAAAGCTGCGGGCGGATACTGTATTATCGTCCCGATACTCCGCAATCGACCGAGGCGGCCGCGAGCCAGCAAGGTTCGACCGACCAATAGCTTCATAAGGTCCTGATAGTCCGAGATCCCCGCGGGCCAGCCCCGCAGGCAGGTGTTTTTATGATTGGATACGCCCCCCAGAAACTGTACATAGACGGGGTCTCCGAGCTGTGGCTTCGCCTTCCCCAGCCTGAAGCGGACCCGCCCGCCCTGTCCTATAAGCCCGCCATACTCATCGAGTGCGGCATGAATTTTCGCAGCCTTCGCGCCGGGCTCAACCATTCGGAAGAGCGCAGCTACACGACGTGGATTCCGGAGCACGACCTCGCCATCGACTGGGACGCGGCCGCCGTGGAGCTCGACCAGAGGCCGCAGATGGCGGTCCAGGCCGACCCCTCCATCCCCTACGCGCCGGGCAACTACGTCACGACCGCTTCCGATTTCGAGCAGTACGAAGCGGAGCTGATCAACAGGCTCGTCCGCACGGAGAGAATAAAGATATTCTTCAACCCCGTCTTCGGCCTCTTCTCGACGCCCAACGACCCGCTGGAAGAGTTCCTCCCGAGCATCGCCGAAGCCGCGCTCGGCCGCGTCGAGCCGGAGCTCAGGCAGTTGCGAAACCGGTTCGAGTTGCAACTGGAGCAGATACGCGAAGCGCACCCGCAGAGGAACTCGAACGATCAGAACCTGAGCTTTGAAAGCATAATCTCGCACAAGCTCCACTTCTTCGAAAGCGAGAACCGCCTCGCCGCCATGTTCTCCACGCTCGCGGGGGCGGTATTCGGGACCACGGAGCCTCGCTCTCACACGGAAGTTTACGAGCCGGACGAGGCGGAGCTGCGCGAAGACCTCTTTCACGTCGAGCAGGAAGCAAGCTCGGCCCTGCGCGCGCTCTACAGCGAGTACCTGACCCTGGCCAACGAATATGACATATTCGAGATAGGCCTCCAGCCGGACAACGTACAGGTCATTCGCCGCGCGCTCCTGTGGGTACCGGTGGAGGCCGGAAAGTAACCCTCGCGGACGGCCCTCGACTTCTTCGCCGGGCAACAGTCGATCTATCCGAACGATCCACGTTTGATTATACTGTTTGACGGCAGACGACTTCAGATTTCCCGGAGGCTTAGTTTGTGGGGCAAAGACCACCCGCGCGACTCGGTATCATCACCAAGCCGAATGAGCCGCGCGCGGCCATGCTTGCCGGCTGCATCGCGGTATGGGCCGCCGATCACGGGATAACCCTCCTCGTGGACGACCGGGTCCGCGACCTCCCTCCCGGTACTTTTTCCGCCTCCGACAAAGAGATAGCGGAGACATGCGACATGCTCCTGGTCCTGGGCGGCGACGGGACGATGATCGCCACCGCGAGGATCGTGGGCGGACGGGGCACGCCCGTGCTGGGCGTCAACCTCGGAACGCTCGGGTACCTAACGGAATTCGCCGTCGAAGACGTCATCCCCGCCCTCGAATACGTGACGCATGGGGATTACGAGGTCGAGCGCCGGATGATGCTCGACTGGGCCGTCATTCATGAAGGCTCCCCTATCGGGGAAGGAACTGCGCTCAACGACGTGGTCGTCAACAAGTCGGCCATCTCGCGGATAATCGAGATCGACTTCACGGTGGGCATCCATTACGTCACCACATTCCGCGCCGACGGCCTCATAGTGGCCACCCCCACGGGCTCGACCGCATATAACGTCTCGGCCGGCGGCCCGATCATCTCCCCGCGCACCGAGGCGATCTCCATATGCCCCATCTGCCCGCACACGCTTACCAACCGCCCTCTCGTGCTGCCCGACGAGGTGGAGATCAAGCTTCAGATAAAGACGCGCGAGCAGGAGGTGATGCTCACGGCGGACGGGCAGACCGGCCTGCCGCTCGAGCCCGGCGACAATATCCTGATAAAGAAGAGCGCCAGGACTCTCAATACCGTCCTGGCCAAGGACAGGAATTATTTCGAGATCCTGAGAAACAAGCTGAAGTGGGGCGGACGCTGAACAAGTACGGGCCATAAAAGACGCGAGCCGGAGCACGCCCGGGGAACACCGGGTTCACCGCGGCCGCCTTCTTGAATGGTCTCTCGAACAACGAGGCAAGCATGCTGATACCTATCTCCGATGACAACCAGGGCCGGCATAGAACACCTTACGTCGTCTACACGATCATAGCCATAAACGTCCTCGTCTTCTTCCTTCAGATCACGGGAGGCGACAGCTTCACGGCCGCCTACGCCACCATACCCTACGAGATCACGACGGGCGTGGACCTCGTGCAGGCCGTGCGCGTGCCGGGCGTGGGCGTGATAAATCAGGCGCCCGGCCCGTCCCCCCTCTACCTGAACTTGTTCATATCGATGTTCATGCACGGCGGCTTCATGCACATAATAGGCA
>DATLMR010000235.1:0-3924 GCA_035537555.1 Blastocatellia bacterium | reverse complement strand
GTGAACAGTATCGCCGTCCCGTTCTGCCCGTCCACCCAGTTGTTCTCGAAGAGGTTGCCGTCGACAAGCACTCGCCGAGCGTTCTTGAGCTCGAAGATATTCTTCACGGACCACCGCGTGCCGCCGTAAGAGGGCTCGTCCGGCTTCCAGGAGAGAGGCTTTAAGCAGTAGTTGCGTCGAAACTCTATGTCTGACGGGACGAGGTCCACGATCTTCGGGTCTGCCCCGCCGAACATCACGTTCTCGCCCGCCCCTTCCAGGTAGTTGTTGACTATCTTGAACGGCCCCGGCCCGTTCCATCCGGCTATGGCCTGCGTGTCGAAGCCGACTCCGTGGCATTCGGAGATGTAAGAATCGATCACGCTCGAGCGCGCGCTGTTGAGCGCGACGCCTCGCGCCAGAGTGGTGTCGGCCCGGCCGTGAATGTAGCAGCGGTCGATTATGAGGTCGCTCGGCACGGAGGCAAGAGTCGTCTGCACGCTGTTGCTCTCGCCAAACCTCACCAACCCATAGTTAAGGGTCACGGTCGGAGCAAGAGAGATCTCTATTCCGACGAACCTGTAATGATGCGGAGCGCCTTCTCCGGCCCGCGTGACGGCCATGACGGCAGGCCCGGCGTCGCGGGCCAGAATCTTCGGCATGGCCGCGGAATGAGCCGACGGGTTGACGCGCGACCCTTCGAGCGGAATGCCCGCGAGGTTCGAGGTCTGGATCGTTACCCACCCGCTCCCCGACTTGTAGGGAAGCACCAGACCGTCGGACGGCGCGGTGTAAGTAGCCCCCGCCTGCAAAACTATGACGTCGCCGGGACGGGCGGCGTTGATCGCGGACTGGAGGTCTCCGCCCGCCGGAACGCTGATCCTGCTTCCGGTGGGAGGAACGTAAGCCGTGTTGAGATAGACCCGCGGCAATTCGGGACCGGCGAGGGACTGGGCCTCGGCAACATTACTGATGATCGGGATTGGGCTCTTATGAAATTCGCCCGTAAGTATTATTGCTGCGAAGATCAAACAGGCTGTTAACCAATATCTTTTCATACACGACTCCCTTATTTCAGCTCGCCTGAATGGGTGGACGGGGGATTTATCTTATGGAGGCAAAGTTCGAGGGGCACCGATACCAACCTGACACACACTTACTGCGCCCAACAGGTGCAATGAGTGTGCCTTTGCTTTTTCTATGTTTCCGCCCACGTGACCGGAGCAGGCCGGTGAGGGTCGTTCTTCCGCAACTTACAGGCAGGGCGAGAAGTTTGCCTTGAACGGTGCTTATTTATATGAGGCGAAACAGCGCCCCGGTCTATTACCGCGGCCCGATACTTTCAAGCAGGCGTGTGGCCACTCGAGTCAGGGACCCGGAGGCCTGTCACTTAAAGCCACGTTCTAGGCAATGCAAGGAATAGAGATCGGCAGGCTCCTACAGGCAGTCAATCACGCGATCTCCCATCTCTGCCGTGGAGATCGAAAGCTCGCCGGGCAGGGCCAGGTCGCGCGTGCGATAGCCGTCCGACAGCGCGCGGGCGACCGCACTTTCGATTGAGGCCGCCTCGGCTTCGAGGTCGAAGGAATGGCGGAGCGCAAGCGCGACCGACATAATCGCGCCGAGAGGATTGGCTATGGCCCGGCCCGCTATATCAGGGGCCGAGCCGTGGACCGGCTCGTACAGTCCGACCCGCCCGCCGATGCTCGCGGAAGCGAGCAGGCCGAGCGACCCGACGAGAGCTCCCGCCTCGTCAGACAATATATCTCCGAACATGTTCTCGGTGAGTATCACGTCGAAGCTCGCGGGCTTCAGGATCAGAGCCATCGCGCAGGAATCGACATAGGCGTGTTCCAGCTTTACGTCCGAATAATCCGAGGCCACGCGCGTCACGGTTTCGCGCCACAATCGCGAGCAGTCGAGCACGTTGGCCTTATCGACCGAGGTCACCTTGCGCCGCCGTTTGCGCGCCGCCTCGAAGGCGACCCGGGCGATGCGCTCGATCTCGGGCTCGGAGTAGCGCATGGTGTTTACGCCCGTGCGAAAAGATTCACCCTCCTCGATTCCGCGCGGCTCGCCGAAATAGAGGCCGCCCAGAAGCTCGCGCACGATCAGCATGTCTGTCCCTTCGATCACGCCGCGCCTGAGAGGAGAGCAGCCCGCGAGCGGGCCGTAGATGGTGGCGGGCCGCAGGTTCGCGAAGCCTCCGAGCTCGCGCCGCAACCTGAGCAGCCCGGCTTCCGGGCGAAGGTTCATCGGGTGGTCATCGTATGCGGGATCGCCCACGGCCCCGAGCAGCGCGGCCCGCGACCGCAGGCATGATTCGAGGGCTTCGCCGGGAAGCGGATCGTTGGACTCGCGGAGGGCAGCGCCTCCTATCTTTTCATAAGACAACGCGAGCTCGTGCCCGAACTTGCGGGCCGCCGCCTCAAGCACGCGCACGGCTTCCGCCGTCACTTCAGGGCCGATGCCGTCGCCGGGCAGCACCGTGATCTTTATCAACATAAGCCCAACTCTACCATAGCGCCGAGCTGCTTCAGACTCCCCAGATGGCCTTTTGATTGCCGCCGAATGAAAACAAAATAAGAGGCCAGCCTTACCCTTTCATGAAGGATCAGGCTGACCGTCGCCATGCCCGCTCACACAGGCCGCGAAACATGAAATCGCCTCGTGCTTTCACCCATTCCGCGACGGGATTCGCCCGCGCGGCCGACTCACGCGGCAGTTACGACCCGAAGCTCTTCGCGGATGATCCGGGTCAGGCTCTGGTCGTCGACGATCTTGATCTCGTCCGCCGTCGCGATGAAGCGGCGGTAGACGCGGTCGAGATCGCGCCGCGAAAACTCATACCCCAGCTCTTCGCACTTCCGCGCGAGCGCGTGCCGCCCCGAATGCTTGCCAAGTACGAGGCGGCTGTCAGGCACGCCGACCGATTGAGGGGTCATTATCTCGTAGGTCAGGCGATTCTTTATGACTCCATCCTGGTGTATGCCCGCTTCGTGCGCGAAGGCGTTTCGCCCTACTATGGCCTTGTTCGGCTGCACCTCGACGCCGGTCACTTCGGTGAGCAGCCGGCTCGCCGGGTAGAGCTGCTCCGCGCGGATGGCGGTCGCGTACGGCATAACGTCCTGCCTGACGCGCAGAGCCATGACTATCTCTTCCAGAGACGCGTTCCCCGCGCGCTCGCCTATGCCGTTGATCGTGCATTCGACCTGGCGGGCTCCCGCCTCGATGGCCGCGATCGTGTTCGCCACCGCGAGCCCCAGGTCGTTATGGCAGTGCACGGAGATGGTCGCTTCCTCTATCCGCGCCACGCGCGCGCGAATCTCCCCGATGATCCGGGTGAATTCGCTCGGGGTGGTGTAGCCGACCGTGTCGGGTATGTTGATCACGCGAGCCCCGGCTTCGATCACCGCCCCGATCACCGCGCAAAGAAAGTCGAGATCGGTCCGGGTCGCGTCTTCCGGGGAGAACTCGACATCGTCGCACAGCCCGCTCGCGAAGGCCACAGCCTCGCGCGCCTGATCGAGCGCCCGGTCGCGCGTGATCCTCAGCTTGTGCTCCAGGTGGATGTCGGAGGTCGCGAGGAAAGTGTGGATGCGCGGCCGCGCCGCCGGCTGAAGCGCCCCCCATGCCCGTTCGATGTCTTCTCTCGTCGCGCGAGCGAGCCCGGCGATGACCGGCCTTCTTATCTCCCGCGCGATCGCCTGAACCGCCTCGAAGTCGCCCTCGCTCGCGATGGGAAAGCCCGCCTCGATAACGTCCACCCCCAGCCGGTCGAGCTGTCTCGCCACGCGCAGCTTCTCGTCCAAAGTCATGCTGCACCCGGGCGATTGCTCTCCGTCTCTGAGCGTTGTATCGAATATACTTACGTGGCCAAGTGTCATTTGCAGTGCTCTCCTCTGGTTTGCTGTGCCTGCCTGGGGCTGATCCTATGCGCGGAGC
>DATLMR010000234.1:0-3361 GCA_035537555.1 Blastocatellia bacterium | reverse complement strand
TCGGGCGCGAGCACGGGAGAGAACGAAGCCCTCGAATTGCGCGATAACGATAAGAAAAGGTACGGGGGCAAAGGGGTCTTGAAGGCCGTCGCAAATATAAAGACCATTATAGCGAAGGCGGTCGAGGGCCGCGACGCGCTCTCGCAGGCCGACATCGACAACGCGATGCTCGAGGCCGACGGGACGCCCAACAAGCGCAAGCTCGGCGCGAACGCCATACTCGCCGTCTCGCTCGCCACCGCCCGCGCCGCCTCGGAAGTCCTCGACATCCCGCTCTACGCCTACATCGGCGGCGCGGGCGCGCGCACGCTCCCAGTGCCCCTGATGAACATAATCAACGGAGGCGCGCACGCCGACAACAATATCGATTTTCAAGAGTTCATGATCGTTCCGGCGGGATTCGCGAGATTCTCCGAAGCCCTGCGCGCGGGCGTCGAGGACTTTCACTCCCTCAAATCGGTCCTTAAGAAGCTCGGACTCTCGACGGCCGTGGGCGACGAAGGAGGGTTCGCGCCCGACTTCAAGTCGAACGAGGAGGCGATAGAGGCGATACTCGAAGCCATCGGCCTGGCGGGCTACAAGGCGGGCGAGCAGATCGCGCTCGCCCTGGACACCGCATCGAGCGAGCTCTATGACGGGGGGCAGTACGTCTTTAAGAAATCGGGAGGCGGGCGCAAGTCCTCGGATGAGATGGTCGCGATGTTTTCCGGCTGGGTCGATCAGTACCCTATAGTCTCCATAGAAGACGGGCTCGCGGAATCCGACTGGTCCGGCTGGGCCGTCCTGACCGGGGAGCTCGGGGACCGCGTCCAACTGGTCGGCGACGACCTGTTCGTGACGAACGTCGAATACCTGGCGCGCGGCATTCGGGAGAAGGTCGCGAACTCGATCCTGGTCAAGGTCAACCAGATCGGCTCGCTCACGGAGACGCTCGACACGATTGAGATGGCCAAGACGCACGCGTATACCTCGATCATCTCCCATCGCTCGGGCGAGACCGAAGACACTTTCATCGCCGACCTCGCGGTGGCGACCAACTCGGGGCAGATCAAGACCGGATCGGCGAGCCGCTCCGACCGTGTGGCCAAGTACAACCAGTTGCTCCGGATCGAAGAAGAGCTGGGCGGCGCGGCCCGGTTCCACGGCTTCGACTCCTTCACCAGCGCAAACATCGCGGGGCGGATGAAGAAGCGGGCGGGCAGGGCCTCGGCGAAGAGATAGGCAAAAGAAGCGGACGAGATGCGGGACGGGCGTTCCCATAATTATTCTTATGGCAATCGGTCAGGCAGAGACTACAACCGTTCGGGACAGTCGCCCGCGCGTGCTCGACATCGGGTGCGGGAAGAATAAGACTCCCGGCTCGGTCGGGATGGATATAAACCCGCGCACCTCGGCCGATGTCATACACGACCTCGACGACGTGCCGTACCCGTTCGGCGACGACGAGTTCGACGAAGTGATCGGCCGCCACGTCATCGAGCACGTCCGCGATCCTATGGCGGTGATGACGGAGCTGCACAGGATCACCCGGGCGGGCGGGCTCGTCAGGCTCGTCGCGCCTCACTGGACCAATCCCGACTGGGCCACGGACCTCACGCATCGCAATCACCTTAACAGCTATTCGTTCCGCAACCTGACGAACGAGCGCGCCGTCTTCGATTTCTACACGACCGTCAGGTTCAGGCAGAGGGTCGTCCGGGTCTCCGTCTTGAACCTCTGGAAGCTGATGGGTTTCGAGCTCTTCATAAACCTCGATAACAGGTTCCCGAAGATGAGATTCATCCGGAAGACGTGGGAGCACTACCTGAACGCTATCGTGAGAGGCAAAGAGCTCTATTTCGAGCTTGAAGTGATCAAGTGAGAGAGGCCGGGGCGAGTGAAAGGGACGCGGCGGAACTCCCGCGTTGCGCGCCCGCCTGCTACAATCTCTCCGGAGGTTATTGAGATTTGGTCAGTAAACAGAATACGCCCCTGGCTTTGATCATTCTCGACGGGTTCGGCTATTCGCCGAATCGGGAGGGCAACGCCGTCGCTTTAGCCGACACGCCTCGCTTCGACCGGTGGGTCAGAGAGTACCCGACCACCCTGATCGACGGGTCGGGAAAGTCCGTCGGGTTGCCGGGCGGACAGATGGGAAATAGCGAGGTCGGCCATCTGAACATCGGCGCGGGCCGCATCGTCCGCATGGATATCTCGCGCATAGATTACGACATCGAGACGGGCGCCTTCTCGAGCAACCAGGCGCTCGCGCAGGCGATGGATCACGCGAAGCTCCAGGGCTCGGACCTGCACCTGATGGGGCTGGTCTCGCACGGCGGAGTCCACTCGTGGGACGAGCACCTCTACGCCCTGCTTAGAATGGCGAAGGAGCGAAACGTCGAGCGCGTCTACGTGCACGCCTTTCTGGACGGGCGCGACACCGCTCCCCATTCGGGCTCGGGCTATGTTCAAGAGCTTATCGATAAGACGAACGAGTACGGGGCCGGAAAGATCGCCACCGTAATCGGCCGCTACTACGCGATGGATCGCGACAAGCGATGGGACCGCGTCGAGAAAGCCTACAGGCTCATGGTTTACGGGGAAGGCCGCCCCGCCCGCGATCCCGCCGCCGCGATTCGCGAATATTACGCGGAGGGAATCACGGACGAGTTCATGCTTCCCATCGTAATCGTCGGCGAAGACGCGAAGCCTCTCGCCACCGTAAAGGATAAAGACAGCGTCGTCTTCTTCAATTTCCGCGCGGACCGCGCCCGCCAGATCACGCGCGCCTTCACGGAAGAAGATTTCGACGGCTTCGCCCGCGGCCCCAGGCTCGGCATTCGCTTCACCTGCTTCACGCAGTACAACCAGGCCTACAACCTGCCCGTGGCCTTCGGACCCGTGAGCCACCAGCAGATTCTTGCCGATGTCTTCACGGAGACCGGCATCAGGAACCTTCGGATAGCCGAGACCGAAAAGTACGCGCACGTGACGTTCTTCTTCAACGGAGGGGTCGAGACGGAGTTCCCGGGCGAGAAGCGAATTCTCATCCCCTCGCCCCAGGTCGCGACCTATGACCTGAAGCCGGAGATGAGCGCCTTCGAGCTCACCGACGCTCTCGTCAAGGAGATCGAAGGCGGAGAGTTCGATGTCTTCATCGCCAATTACGCCAATGCCGACATGGTGGGCCACTCGGGAATGCTCGACGCGACGATAAAAGCCATAGAAGTGATCGACACCTGCGTCGGCCGCGTGGTCGACGCGATTCACGCAAGGCAGGGCACCGTGATAATCACCTCCGATCACGGGAACGCGGAGCAGATGATCGACCCCGAAACGCGACAGCCATTCACCGCGCACACGAGCAATCCCGTCCCCTTCA
>DATLMR010000233.1:0-16391 GCA_035537555.1 Blastocatellia bacterium | reverse complement strand
CGCTCCCGTGGCCGCCTTACTGATTCGCCCCGATCGGGTCGCCCGCGGGCGCGGCCAGAGGCGCGGTCTGCTTCCGCGGGGCGTCGGGCCGTGTCAGGAATCGCTCGATGTCATCCTTAGTCGCTCGCCTGTGCGCGCCGGCCGCGCCGCCGGAGGGCAGTTTCAGCAGGGCGGCAATCTGCCGCAGCCCATCGGTTGCGACGGCCCGCACCTGTGCCGACGCGTCCGGATTGGAGGCAAGGTCCATCAGCCGCGTGACCGTGATGCTTTCGACCGCGCGCGCGATGGCCTGATGGTAGGCGATGGCTGATGGAGCGGCTTTCCACGTTCGCGCGATCAGGGCATCGACCACTTCCTTGAAGTCGGGGCTGGCCGAATCGTGCGAGTGGAACTCTACGAGCCGGGCCGCCCTTTCAGGCTGAAGCAGCGCGGAGATGGCCAGGTCCGAGGCTATCGTGGCCGCGCCCACGGGATCGAATACCGGGTCGGTGCGACTGGAGAACAACTCGGTGGTCCCGCCTCCGTAGCCGAATGCGCGCGGCGGTATCGACTCGAGAATGCGAGGCGGTATCGCGAGCACGTCGAGATTCAAGGTGTCCAGAACCGCCTTGAGCGCGGCGCGCTGGCGCGCGGCGGGGACTACCTCCCGAACGCGCGCGGGGCTCGGGCCGCTCGCGGTCCTGACCGCGTACGTGTAGTATACGCCGCCCAGAGATTTGACTGCGGCCTGAAGCTGGTAGCGGTGATGCAGGTAGAGCGGCAGGAGCTTGGCTTCAAGCTGAGAAAGAGGCATCCCTTGAGGGATGTTATTCAATCCGAATTCCGAGAGGCCGATCCGGCGCACCTCCATCTCGTGGCCGAGCATCTCTATGGGGTCGCTCCCGTTGTCCCATAAATTGGCCAGAGGGTGCGCCGCGCCGGGCGGGCGGGCGTCCTCGTCCGAGATGAACAACATTCCCGCCGCTATGCCGGAGCTCAGGATGCGTTCCAGCTCCGCGTCTTCGTTCGCGCCCGGAGGAAATTGCGCGTAGGCATACGTGATGGCGAACCTGTCGTACGCGCCTATGCCTTTCGCGTAAGCGTTCGAGAGATCGAGCTTGCCGCCTTTTATCTCGATTGAAGGCGCGGGGTAATCCATCACGGACGCGCGCCCGTAGGTGCTCGCGGCAAAGTTGTGCGCGAGCCCGAGCGTGTGCCCGACTTCGTGTGCCGACAGCTGCCTTATGCGCGCGAGCGACATCTGGCCCGCGTCCATCCCCGAGTCCATGCCCGCGAGGTAATCGAGGTCCGGAAGCATCGCGAAGTCGCACCCCCCGGCGCGATTCCTGTCGTTGCGGCCGCCGTCATACTGCGGGACCAGCCCCGAGCCGATCAGGAAGTCCTGCCGCGCGCGAAGAGAGTCGAGAGTGACGTTCCCCTTGATGATCTCGCCGGTCCGGGGGTCCGTGATGCTGCTGCCGTATGCCCAGCCTCTCGTCGAGCGATGGACCCAGTTGATCATGTTGTAGCGCACGTCCATCGGGTCCGCATCCGGAGGCAGCACCTTGACCTGAAAAGCATTCCTGAAGCCGGCGGCTTCGTAGGCCTCGTTCCACCAGGAAGCCCCTTCGATCAGGGCGGAGCGGATCGGCTCGGGCGTCCCGTTGTCCACGTAATAGATGATTGGCTTGACCGGGTCGGAGACGGCCGCCGACGGGTCTTTCTTCTTCAGGCGATGGCGCGCGATCCATCGCTTTTCTATCGACTCGGTGATCGGCGCGGCGTAGTCGTAAAACTCGACCCCGAAGACCCCGACTCGCGGATCGAGCCTGCGCGGCGTGTAGTCCGAATCGGGCAGCTCGACCAGCGAATGGTGCTGGCGGACGCTCACGGACTGGGCGGTGGGCACCGTCCTCCTGACGAGCGGGCCGGGCTCTTCGGTCGCGAAGGTCAGGATTGTTTCGACCTCGGTATTCTGCGGGAAGCCTTTCGTCCTCGGCAGGTATAGGGCGCTCCGGCTCTCGTCGAACCTGTAGCTGCCCTGCCTCGCCTGGCGCAGGCGGTCGATGACTCCGTGCGCGTCGCGGACGAAGAAGGCTGTCGCGTCTACCAGGACCCGGTCGCCTTCGCTCGCCTCGACCTTGAAGCCCCACAGGATCGAGCGCGCGAAGGACTCTTCGACGGCCCGCCGCTCGGCCTGGTCGCCCGTGATCGCCCGGTACTGGTAATTCGGCTCGACCATCAGTACCTTCGGCCCTATGCGCTCGAAGAATACGACGTGCGTGTTGCCGAGCTGTCCTCGGTCCAGCCCTATGGGGTTGGACCCCACGCCCGTCTGGAGGGATATCTGATAGAGGAACTCTCTGTTGAATCGCGATATCTCCATCAGCAGGCGGCCGCTCGCGGCATCCCAGTAAAGCGGCATGTAGCCGTCGATCTTCTGGAGCCCGGCCGTCTTGGCCCCGTTCTTCGCCTCCTGCGTCTTTTCCTGCGCGGCGGCGGGCATCACCGAGAACACGAACAGCGATATGACTACAAGTCTTAGCATGATCCGGCCTCTCTTCGTCGGAGTGAAGTGCGAGCGTATTTATCGAACGCTGGTCGAACCACAGATGCTATGGGCAGGCGCGAGGCAAGTCAAGCGGTCGATTCGTCCCGCCAGCTTTCTTACGCGGGGCGGCGAAGCTACAATGGAAGCGCTTACGAGAATTAGAAGAGAGGCTCTATGAACGACAAAATTGATGACAAGGAAGAGAAGAGAGAAGAGCTCGCCGCCGAATATCCCGAAAAACCCGCCGAATCGACTTATCCGCTCGACGATGTTATCGCCCGGCGCTGGAGCCCTCGCCTCTTCGATGAGGGGCGCGGCGTCGAGCGCGAAAAGGTTCTGGCCCTGCTCGAAGCAGCCCGCTGGGGGCCGTCCTGTTTCAATGAGCAGCCCTGGCGTTACCTCGTATTCGACGAGTCGGACGCGGGCGCCCTCGATCGCGCGCGGGCCTGTCTCGCCGAAGGCAACGCGTGGGCTTTGAAAGCCCCCGTCCTGATGATATCGGTCGCGCGCGATAACTTCGCTTATAACGAAAAGCTCAATCGCACGGCGCAGCACGACGTGGGGCTGGCGAGCGAGAACCTGGTCCTTCAGGCCGTCGACCTTGGGCTGGCCGCGCATCAGATGGCCGGGTTCGATGTCGAGCGCGCGCGCAAAGAGTTCAACGTACCCGAAGGCTACACGGTGCTTGCGATGATCGCGGTCGGCTACCCGTATCGCGGAGACCTGGACGCCCTGCCCGAGACGCTTCGGAGCAGAGAGCTGGCCGAGCGGCAGCGCCGCCCTCTGGGCGAGATCGCCTTCTCGGGAACCTGGGACGCGCCTTACGCAAAGTAGAAGCATGGCTCCGGCAGGCGGCATCGGTTGAGGCTCGCTCCGGGGCGCTCACCAGATCGCTCACCAGATCGAAGGGAGGGCCGATTCGTCGCACGTCATGACTTCGCCGTCGGGCAGGATGTGGACTATCTCCGCTCCGCGCGCGCGCAGAGGGGTCGAGAGCAAGCCGACGCGATGGCAATTGGCGCGGGGCTCTCTCGCGTGCCGGGTGAGCGGTTGGGATTCGGAGCACATTATGGCCACGCGCGCATCCGAGGCCAGCTCGACGATCCTGTCCAGCCCGCGCGCTAGCTCGTCGGGTGGAGCGATGACCTTCCCTCCGCATTCAGGCAGGTGCTCGTAGCCGATCCCCCGCTTCGCGAGCGCGTGGCTCAGCTCGCGGCCGTTATACTGCGGCCACCTGGAGCGCGCGGCGCTCCGCACGTCGGCCACGAACTCTATGTCGTGCCGCTTGAGCAGCCCGACGAAATAGTCGAAGCTGTGGCGGCCGTGCCCTATCGTGTAAATCGTGACCGAACCCGCTTCCATACGCTTTTGATCCTTACCGCAAATCTCTCCCGTATTCTATAATCCTTGAGGCGACACACGACAGGCGGAATTATCGGGTCAGTGGGAGAGGTACGAAATTGACGACCTACACGGTGAGAGTGAAGAACCCTATAATCGACCAGGAGATGATGAAGATCGAAACGGAGATCAAAGAGATCGCCTTGATGGAAGCGGCCTTGTACTCTAAGCGCATCGGGGTCGCGAGCGTCATCGACAACTCCTCGAATACGGAGATCGCGCGCTTCAGGTACGGAGTCGAGGAGCCGCCCCGGGCATAGACCTATTTTCCGAATGAAGAGCAGGCATATGAATAAAATTTCAAAAGCATGCGTGATTTTACTGGCTTTACTCCCGACCTGTGCGCCCCTGTCGCTCGCGTCTCAGCAGAAGAAGGCGGCGCAGAAGAAGGCCGAGGCGGTCACGGTTACGCCCGAAGAAGCGGCGCGGCTCGAGGCGGTTATCACGACGGATCTCGGCGTGATTCGCTTCGAGTTCCTTCCCGGCAAGGCCCCGGCCCACGTCCGGCAATTCATCAATACCGCGCGCGCCGGAGAGTACGACGGCTCGGCCTTTCACAGGGTCATCAAGCGCGGGATTATTCAGGGAGGCGACCCGCTGCTCAGGTCCGCTTCGACCGCCCGCGACAAATGGGGCACGGGAGGCCTGAACAAAATCGCGGATGAGTTCAGCGATGTCAAACACGTGCGCGGCACCGTCTCCACCGTGCGCCTGCCGGGCCGCGCGAACAGCGGCGGCGTGCAGTTCTTCATCTGCGCCTCCGCGCAGCCCTCGCTCGACGGGCAGTATTCGGCCTTCGGGCAGGTCACGGAAGGCATCGAAGTGGTCGATAAGATTTCGCTCGTGCCCGCGGACGCCAAACAGGTGACCGTAGAGCCGGTCAGGATCGTGAGCGTCAAGATCGAGCCCAAAAAGACCGAGCCCTTCAAAGACGCGACCGTCGATCAGATGCGCAGAGACGTATTCCTGAGGACGAGCCTAGGCGACATAACGCTCGAGATGGCGCCCGACCTCGCGCCGGAACACGTCCGCAACTTTCTGAAGCTCGTAGAGGCCGGCTGGTACAACCGCACGGCCTTTCACCGCGTCGTGCCCGGCTTCGTCATACAGGGCGGCATGGGGTCCACGCGCGCGGGCAATCCGGCCCATCCGGCGGACAAGTGGGTCAGGCCGCTCAAGGGCGAGTTCGGCAAGACCAACCACCTTCGAGGGGTCCTCTCGATGGCGCGCTCGAGCGACCCGGACTCGGCGGAGACTTCGTTCTTCCTGGTGCTCGGCCCGGCCCCGCATCTCGACGGCAAGTACACGATCTTCGGCAAGGTCGTGGACGGCTTCGACACGCTTGAGCGAATAGAGAAGGTCGCGCGCGACGGCGAGACTCCGCGCGAGCGCATAGAGCTGATCGAAGCGGTCATCAAGCCGTAAGCCGGAACGGCGAGCCCCGGGGCGGGGAGCTCGCTACCTGGGGCTCTTGTAGACCCGGCCCGCTTTCATGACGAAGGTGACGCGGGTGAGGGCCGAGATCTCTTCGAGGGGGTTGCCTTCGACGGCGATCACGTCGGCCAGCTTGCCCGGCTCGATCGTGCCGACCCGCTTCTCCATCCTGAGCAGCTCGGCGGCGCGGACGGTCGCGGACCTGACGGCTTCGAGCGGTTTCATCCCGTAATCGACCATGCGAATGAACTCGCGGGCGCTCGTGCCGTGCTCGAACGCCCCGACATCCGTGCCGAAGACGATCTTCACGCCCATCTTCATGGCTTTCTGAAAGACCTCTTTGTGATGGGCTACTATTCGGCGGCGGAGCTCGGTGTCTTCCTCCTTCGAGGCGGGAATGTAGACCGAAAGCGTCGGGCACCAGTAAGTGCCGTGCTCGATCAGCAGCCCGAGCGCTTCGTCATCCATCAGCATCCCGTGCTCTATCGAGCGGACGCCCCCGCGTATCGCGTTCTTCGCGCCGTCCCCCCCGTAGGCGTGGGCGGCCACGTCGCGCTTCCACCGGGCCGCTTCTTTCACTATCGCCCGGACCTCTTCGACCGAGAGCTGGCTGAGCGGATCGAGCGTGACCGGGTCGACGTGGCGAAGGGTCCCGGTGGCATAGATCTTTATCCAGTCGGCCCCGTACTTCACCTCGCGCCGCACTTCGGCGATCATCGCGTCGAGGGAATCGACGAGCGTCGCCGGGTCCGGTATGGAGATGTCGGGATTCAACCCGGCATTGTTCATGTGGCCGCCCGTTATAGTGAGCGCGAGGGTGGAGACGAACAGGCGCGGCCCTTCGATTATCCCCTGATTTATCCCGTCGCGGATCGCCACGTCCGCGAAGCCCGCGCCTTCGCTGTCCACGTCGCGCATGGTCGTGAATCCGGCCATCAGGTCTCTCTTTGCCGCCGCGACTCCCTGCACCGTGCGAAACGCCTGCGATTTGGTCACGACCGGAGGGGGGCCGACCTCATCCTCGGGCTGAAGCAGAACGTGCGTGTGGCAATCGATAAGGCCGGGCAAGACCGTGTAGCCGGAGAGGTCCACGATCTTCGCCGACGCGGGGATGGGAAGGTTGACGCCCACGCGCTCGACCTGCTCGCCGCGCACGATGATGACGGCGTTTCGCGCGATCGTTCCATCCTGCGGGTTGAGCAGCCTCCCGCACTTGATGGCCGTGACCGGCTCGGCCTGCGCAAACGCGGGCGCGTTATAGGCCAGGAGGGAGAGCAACAAAAGGAGTGACATACTCGCGCGCTTCCGGATCATCATGAGGTGCCGCCTTAGCTCGAGATTTGAGATGCAGGCGTCTTGATTATCCGAAACCGATCCGCGAGTCAAGCGCCCGGAGAAGCCCTTGCCGCTCGCGGCTTCAAATCTCCTTCACGTTTCACTCATATTTGCCTCACATTTTCGCGCCTGTATTGCGCCTCAACACGGGCGATGTATATACTCTTCCTCACAATCCGGAGATAAATTATGCGCCATTACACTCGAAAAAGAATTACCGGTCTGCTCTCGACGAGCCTCGCGCTCGTCCAGTTCCTCGCGCCCGTGGCGTTCGGCCAGACGAACGGCAAAGGCCCGGCCGGCCCGCTTCGCGGCTACTCGGAAGCGAGCTTGAAGACGCAGCACGAATGGGAAGAGCGCATGCGACAGGTGCCCAATCCCGAGCTCCTGCGCGAGTACGTGAAGCACATGTCGGCCGAGCCGCATCATATCGGCTCGGCCTACGGCAAGCAGAACGCGCAGTACATGGTCGATAAGTTCAAGTCGTGGGGATTCGACGCGAAGCTCGAAGAGTTCGACGTGCTCTTTCCCACTCCGAAAGAGCGCCTGCTCGAAATGATCGAGCCCGCTAAGTTCCGCGCGTCGCTCACGGAGCCCGCGCTGCCGGAAGACCCCGACTCCGGCGACGAAGGCCAGCTTCCCACCTACAACGCGTACTCGGCCGATGGAGACGTGACGGGCCAGCTCGTTTACGTGAACTACGGCATCCCGTCCGATTACGAGGAGCTGAAGAAGATGGGGGTGGATGTCAAAGGCAAGATCGTCATCGCCCGCTACGGCGCGAGCTGGCGCGGCATCAAGCCGAAGGTCGCGTACGAGAACGGGGCCATCGGCTGCCTGATATATTCCGACCCTCGCGACGACGGCTTCTACCAGGGCGACGTCTTCCCGGAGGGCGCTTATCGCCCGGAGCAGGGGGTCCAGCGCGGCTCGGTCATGGACATGCCGATCCACCCGGGCGACCCGCTCACTCCCGGCTGGGGCGCGGTGAAGGGCGCGCGCCGCCTCGCGCGCGAAGAGGCGGACGTGATCATGAAGATTCCCGTGCAGCCGATCTCTTACGCGGACGCCCTGCCCCTTCTGAAATCGCTCAAAGGAACTGTCGCGCCCGAGCCCTGGAGGGGCGCGCTCCCGATCACCTATCACGTCGGGCCCGGGCCCGCGAAAGTGCGCCTGAAGCTCGCCTTCGACTGGTCGATCCACACGCTCTACAACGTGATCGCGAGGATCGAGGGCAGCACCTACCCCGACGAGTGGATCGTGTACGGCAATCACCATGACGCGTGGGTGAACGGCGCGTCCGATCCCGTGAGCGGCATGGCGACGGTCATGGAAGCGGGGCGCGCGATGGGAGAGTTGCTCGGCCAGGGCTGGAAGCCGAAGCGCACGATCATCCTGTGCGGCTGGGACGGCGAAGAGCCTTCGCTGCTCGGGTCCACCGAATGGGCCGAAGCGCACTCGGACGAATTGAAACAGAAGGCCGTCGCCTATCTCAATTCCGACAGCACCGGCAAAGGCTGGCTGAGCATGGGGGGCTCGCACTCGCTCGAACGCTTCATGAACGAGGTGGCGCGGGACGTCTCCGATCCCAAGCGCGGTAAGAGCGTATTCGAGGCCTTGAAAGAACGGCGCGTGCAGACGGCGAGGACCGACGAGGATAAAAAAGAGCTCGCCTCGCGCGCCGACCTTCGCATAAGCGCGCTCGGGTCAGGCTCGGACTACACGCCCTTCATCCAGCATCTCGGCATCTCCTCTCTCGATACGGGCTTCGGAGGCGAAGGCGGGGGCGGCGTCTACCACTCGATCTACGACAGCTTCTACTGGTACACGAAGTTTTCAGACGGGACGTTCGAATACGGGCGGGCGCTCTCGCAGTTTAACGGCACCGTCGTGATGAGGCTGGCGGACGCGGACGTGCTGCCCTTCGAGTTCACCAACATGTCCGACACGGTGAATCGCTACATAGACGAGCTCGATAAGCTGGCGAAGCGAAGCGGCCCTCCGAAAGAGATAAACCTGGACAGGCTCAGGGCCGGCGCGAAGTCGCTCGGCGAAAGCGCGCACAGGTATGAAGCCGCGCTCGGCAAGGCCGGCGCCGCCGGCTTCAAGGGCGTGAAGCAGTTGAAGGCGCTCAACGAGCTGCTCTACAAATCGGAGCGCGTGCTCACGAGCGACCAGGGGCTGCCGCGCCGCCCCTGGTTCAAGCACCAGATTTACGCGCCCGGGTTTTATACGGGCTACGGAGTAAAGACCATTCCCGGCGTGCGCGAGGCGATCGAGCAGAAGCTTTGGGACGAGGTCGAGCCGCAGATGAAGAGCGCGGGCGCCGCGCTGGAACGGCTCGCCGCACAGGTGGACGCGGCCGCCCGTTTGCTCGAAGGCAAGCCCTGAGCGGGCGCGCGGACCCGGCGGGCGGCTTTTTGTTACGCGCGCTCCGGCGCGATGTTACAATTCTCGAATAGTTCCGCAGGAGGTAATGAAATTGATCAAGATTGGCTTCAGGTTTAAAGCGGCAGCGTTATTGCTATTATCTTTTATGGGTCTTCAGACGGGCTTTCTAGCCCCGGCTCAGGAGCGGAAGGCCCCGCCTAAGACTAGAGTTGACAACGTGACAGAGACTTTACACGGCACCACGATAACCGACCCGTACCGCTGGCTCGAGGACAAAGACAGCCCCGAGACTCGCGCGTGGTTGAAGGCCCAGAACGAATACACGGATTCCATGCTGAGCGCCTTTCCGGGCAAGGACCGGATCCGACAGCGCCTCACGGAGCTGCTGAAGGTCGAGACGATAGGCGTGCCGACGGCCCGGGGCGGCCGCTACTTCTTCACCAAGCGCAGCGTGAGCCAGAACCAGCCGGTCATCTATGTCAGAAACGGTCTGAACGGCAAGGACGAGGTGCTCATCGACCCCAACTCCATGAGCCCGGACCAGACGACGTCGGTGGGCATCCAGGACATTTCCCAGGACGGAAAGGTCATGGTTTACGGGGTGCGACAGGGAGGCAAGGACGAGGTCGCCGTCTTCCTTCTCGACGTCGACAGCCGCAAGCAGCTCGCCGACCGGTTGCCCGAAGCCCGCTATTTCGGGATCTCGATGAAGCCCGATAAGAGCGGCTTTTATTATACGAGGTTCGGCCAAGAGGGCTCGCGCGTTCACTATCACGCGATGGGCGCGGACCCCTCGAAAGACGAGCAGATATTCGGAGAGGGCTACGGCCCCGGGCAGATCATCAGCGCGGCCGTGTCGGAAGACGGCCGCTGGCTGAGCCTCTTCGTCAGCTACGGCTCGTCGGGCGACAAGGTCGATCTCTTCGTGAAGGACCTCGCGAACAACGGCCCGATCAAGCCGATAGTAAAAGACATCAACGCGGGATTTTCCGGCGAAGTCGTGGGCGACCAGCTCTACCTCTCGACCGATTGGGAGGCCCCCAACGGCCGCGTCCTGGCTATCGACCTGAAGCACCCGGAGCAGGACAAATGGAAGACCGTCATCCCCGAAGGCAAGTCGGTGATGACCGGCTTCTCGCTCGCGGGCGGGAAGCTTTTCGTCAGCTATCTGGAGAACGTCGCTTCGCAGATCAAGGTGTTCGAGCCTTCGGGCAAGCACGTCCGCGACATCGTCCTCCCGTCCATCGGCTCGGCCTCCGGCATATTCGGCAGGTGGGATAGCGACGAAGCCTTCTTCACCTTCAACTCGTTCGCGCGCCCGACGACGATCTATCGCTACCAGGTGTCGAGCGCGAAGCAGGACGTCTGGGCGCGCCTCAGCGTCCCGGTCAAGAGCGAGGAGATAGAGGTAAAGCAAGTCTGGTACGAGTCAAAAGATAAGACCAGGGTGCCGATGTTCCTCATTCACAAGAAGGGCGTCAAGCTCGACGGCAACCGCCCGACCCTGCTTTACGGCTACGGCGGGTTCAACGTCAATATGACGCCCGCCTTCTCTGCCCGGGCCGCTTTCTGGGCTGAAAGCGGAGGCATATTCGCCATGCCCAACCTGCGCGGGGGCGGCGAGTTCGGCGAGAACTGGCACCGGGCCGGCATGCTCGACAGGAAGCAGAACGTCTTCGACGATTTCATCGCGGCCGCCGAGTGGCTCATCGCTAACAAGTACACCAGCACGTCGAAGCTGGCCATCTCCGGCGGCTCGAACGGCGGGCTGCTCGTCGGCGCGGCGATGACCCAGAGGCCCGATCTTTACCAGGCGGTCGTATGCTCCGTCCCTCTTCTCGATATGGTCCGCTATCACCAGTTCCTCGTCGCCCGCTTCTGGGTGCCTGAATACGGATCGAGCGAAGACCCGCAGCAGTTCAAGTATATCCACGCTTACTCGCCGTACCACCGCGTTAAGCCGGGCACGAAGTACCCGGCCGTCATGTTCGTCACGGGCGATGCCGATACCCGCGTCGACCCGCTTCACGCGCGCAAGATGACGGCCCTGATGCAGTCGGCGACCGCCTCAGACAGGCCCGTGCTCCTGCACTACGACACGAAGGCGGGACATTCGGGCGGGCTGCCGGTGAACAAGGTGATCGACGACCTGACGGACGAAATGAGCTTCCTCTTCTGGCAGCTCGGAGTGCAGGGAGAGTAAACCGCTCGCAAGGTCACGGCGTAAGAAGCGATCGTAATTAACCCGGGGCAGCCAACATGGCTGCCCCGTTCGTTTGCCCGCGCCCGGCAAAAAAGGCCGAAAGGTTTGATCGGGAGCTAGACTTGGACCTGAGGGCTGTTGCAAAGTATACGGGTGGACTGCTCTCACGATTCGATTCTCGAAGCAGCAGACTAGAGGCGATAATAGATGGACCTCCGAACCCTCGCGCGTCTCCTCCTCACGCTTTTACTCTCCTTCTCTCTATTGCCTTCCGGCCCGGCAGAAGCGGAAGAGCCGCCGATGCTTCCTCCGCTGCGCGAGCAGGCCGCGATACAGCAGCAATGGCTCAAGCTCCGGCTTGAGCGCGTGCTTCCCCGGCTCATGCGCAGGCACGGAGTGCAGATGTGGCTCGTCATCTGCCGCGAGTACAACGAAGACCCGGCCTTCTTCTCTCTCGTCTCTCCGACGACGTTCGCGGCCCGGCGCCGGACCATCTACGTCTTTTATGACCGGGGGGACGAGAAGGGCGTGGAGCGGCTCGCACTCGGCGGCGGCTCGAACGGCGGGCTCTATGCCGTCTATCGCGACCCGGAAGTCGAGGGCCGCGAGATATACGGAGAGGGCCAGTGGGCTCTGCTCAGAAAACTGGTGGACGAGCGCAAGCCCTCTTCGATCGCGATCAACGTCTCGCACACGCACGCCTTCTCTGACGGCCTCTCCTCGGGCGAGCGCGAAAAGCTCGAAGCCACGCTCGGACCCGATCACCTGAAGAAGGTCGTGCGCGCCGAAAATCTCGCGCTCGAATACATCGCGCAGCGATTGCCGGAGATGCTCCCGACGTACAGGCAGATGATGGAGGTCGTTCATAATCTGATCGGGCGCGCCTTCTCCCGAGAGGTCATCACGCCGGGCAGTACCACGGACCAGGATGTGGTGTGGTGGCTGCGCCAGCAGGTGAACACCCGGGGCCTCGGCACGTGGTTCCATCCTTCCGTGCGCGTGCAGAAAGCGCAAAAAGCGGGGGTGAACCTGCTCGCCGAAGAGGCTCCCGTCGTGATCGAGCGCGGAGACGTGCTGCACGTCGATTTCGGGATAACGGCGATGCGCCTCAATACCGACACGCAGCACATGGGTTACGTCCTTCGCCAGGGCGAGACCGACGCGCCCGCCGGGCTCAAGCGCGCGCTCGCCAACGGAAACCGCCTACAGGATCTATTGTTGGAGCGAATGAAACCGGGGCGCTCGGGCAACGACGTGCTCGCGGACGCCCTTGCGGCCATGAAGGCCGAAGGCATAAACGGCACCATCTACACGCATCCCGTGGGCGACCACGGCCACGGCGCAGGGCCTTTGATCGGGCTCTGGGACCGCCAGCAGGGCGTTCCCGGCCGGGGAGACGTGCTGCTGCTGCCCGACTCCTGGTTCTCGATCGAGCTCTCCGCGACGACCCCCATTCCCGAATGGGACGGCAGAGAGCTGTGGGTGGGACTCGAAGAGGACGCCGTGCTCGATTCCTCGGGCCGCGCCTCCTGGGTGCTCGAACGTCAGACCAGGTATCACCTCGTGAAGTGAGCCGCCCCTTTACCCTCTTGAAGCTCGACCGGGATAACGGGCAGCGGCGGGTCGATTAAACAACCGTAATAATGGAGATCACGAAAATGTTTAAACAGAAGCGGCTACTCTGGCTCGTAAATATTTCAATGGCTCTGGCCTTGAGCTTTTCACCTCTGGTCCCCGCGCAAAAAAACAAGGAAAAGCAGAAGCACGAGGGCAAGGCCGTCTTATGGCAAGAGCCTGCCGACATCGCGTCGCGCGACCTCTACCTCGGGCCGGGCGGCGAGGCGATGAAGCCCGACCTGAGCAAGGTCACTTACATAGAGGATCAGGAAGGCGGGAGCTACTCGAAAAAGTACCGCGTGCACGACGGCTCGGGCCGCGTCTGGATAGCGAAACTCAGCTCCGAGAGCCAGGCCGAAGCCGTCGCCAACCGCTTGTTGTGGGGAATCGGCTACTTCACGGAGATCTCGTACCTCATCCCCAAAGTGACCATAGAGCCCAAAGGCTCGTTCGAAAATATCAGGTTCGAAGCGAGGCCGGAAAACATAAAGCGGGAGGGCGAGTGGAGCTGGGACAGGAATCCTTTCGTCGACACGCCGGAATTCCGCGGGCTCAAGGTCCTTATGCTCTTGCTCAATAACTGGGACATAAAGGATGAGAATAACAAGATCCTCTACACGCGCAACGAGGAGACCGGAGAGGGCGAACTGCTCTACATCATAAGCGACCTCGGCGCGACCTTCGGCAAGACCGGGGGCTTTATCTCCCGAACGCGAAACAAGCCGCAAGATTACGCGAAGGCGAAGTTCATCAACGGAGTCAAAGGCAACTACGTCAGGTTCAATTACAACGGGAAGCACAAAGACCTGTTCGAGCACATCACCCTCGAAGATGTCAGATGGGCCGCGAATCTCATATCGCGTTTGACCGACGACCAGATCACGGATGCGTTCCGAGCCGGAAATTACACCGAGCAGGAGATTCACGTCCTGACCGATGCCTTAAAGGCAAGGATCGAGGAGATGAAATCTCTTTGATCCCCTCCCATAACTGAGAGTTCAAAATCGATACAGGCCTTTTTCGTCCTGTATTAAAAAAAGACGAGGACTCACTTTTGCCGCCCGGTCGTGAAAGGCTGGCATGGCCCGCCGGGCGGCGATCCTCGATAGCAGCACGCGCCAATTTCATAATCTTACGGGCAGGCGGAGCCCGCCTGCCCGTAAGCCCCGTCTCGTGGCCCTTCCGTTGCTCTATCAGCACGCGTTTAAAGCAATTCGATTGCAATCTAGATTCTGGGAGGATCGGTTATGGCTACGTTAGTAACAGGGCTTTTCAATTCGCGCTCGAGCGCGGACCGCGCGGTTGAAGATCTGGTTCATTACGGTTTTACGCGCGACGATATAAGTCTGCTTATGTCGGATGCCACGCGCGGGCGCGAATTCGGAATGCAGATGGCCACGAAAGCGCCCGAAGGCGCGGCGACCGGAGCGACCATCGGAGGCGTGCTCGGAGCGGTCGCGGCGGGACTCGTGGCGCTCGGTATCCTGGCGGTGCCGGGGCTCGGGCTCGTTGCGGCAGGCCCGATAGTGGCGACGCTCGCGGGGCTCGGAGCGGGCGCGGCGGCCGGCGGGCTGACCGGCGCTTTGATAGGGCTCGGTCTGCCCGAGCACGAGGCCAAGTTCTATAACGAGGAGATCGAGAGAGGCGGAATACTCGTCGGCGTCTATGCGCACGATGACCGCGTGGACCAGGCCAGAAAGATCCTCGACGCGGCGGGTGCCGTAAGCGTCAAGTAAGGCCTGCCGGGCGGCATGTGGATCAGGACCGCTTCGCAAGCTTGAAAGGGGAGGGTTTAATGGGAGGAAGAGTATTCAGACACAATCCGAATATAGAAGACCCGTTCGGAGGTGACGGCGGCTCCGACGTGGAGAACCCGGATGTTAATCCGGGCGGAGGCCAGAATCCCGATGTCGATATACCCCCCGTGCCCCCCGATCAGCAGCCCCCTGCCCCGATTGAGGAGCCCCCTGATATTGAGAACGAGCCCGATCCGCTGCCCATAGGCGATCCCAAGCCGAACGAGCCGACACGCCTGGTTTAATGAACGCACGCCGGGACTGGTCGGAAAAGGAGCCTCTTCATGAAGATCCGGCCTATCGGGAAGTCTATACTCTTAGGGTTAATACTGCCTTTCGCTCTCGAAACGACGATGATCGAGGCGAGGCAGAGCTTGAAGCCGCCGAAACGCATACCGGCCTTTCTCTGGCGCGATCCGGGGAGGATCGAGGCGAAGAATCTGCGCTACGGGCCGGGCGCGCCCGCGCTCGCGCCCGCGCCTCCTTTCAGGTTCCTGAAGGAAGATAAGGAGGGTGAATCTCCCAAATTCAAGGTGAAGGATGCCCGCAACGTCGAATGGTCGGTCAAGCTCGGCCCCGAAGCGCAGGCGGAAACCGTGGCGACTCGCCTGCTCTGGGCCGTCGGGTACTTCGCCGAAGAGTCCTATTATTTCGACCGCGTGCGCGTGGAGCGTCTGCCCCACCTGTCTCGCGGAAGGGATTATGTCGAAGGCGCGACCGTGCTCGGAGCCAGATTCGAGCCGCGCCGCCCGGGCGTCAGGCGCGAGGACACGTGGGATTGGCACGATAACCCTTTCGCCGCGAGGCGGGAATTGAGCGGGCTTAAAATATTGATGATCCTGCTCAACAACTATGACGCGCGCGAGGCCAATAACCGCGTGCTGCTCACCCGCAACGCCGCGCGAGGCGACTGGGAAGCCCGTTACGTCGTGACGGACCTGGGCGCGACTCTCGGCCGGGCCGGAGGGATGGGCGGAACTCGCTCCAAGAATAATCTGGAAGACTTCCTCTCGACCGGGTTCGTGCTGGATGTAAAGGAGGGCGTGGTCGTATTCGATTACGACACGCGCCCCTCCGGGATCGGAACTCTCTCGATCCTCTACCCGCCTTATTACTTCGGCGAGGTCAAGAAAGAGAAAGACATGCGAGACATACCGGTAGAGCACGCGCGCTGGCTCGGACGCCTGCTCGCCCGCGTGTCTAATGACCAGCTCCGCGACGCCTTTCGCGCCGCCGGCTACGACCGTCATACGATGGAGGCTTACGTCCGCGCGCTCCGGCAGAGGATGGCTCAGCTCAGGAGTCTGTGACGCGCGCCGGTAAGAGTGGTATAAAGACCGAAGGCCGCTTCTCAGCAAGAAGCGGCCTTCTATGTCGAAAAGAGGCTCGGGTTATTAGTTAGGGTTGGAGGAAGCCGTGCCCGACGACGCGTTGACCGAGCGTGTCTGCATGTTCTTGTAATAATCTTCGACGTACTCTCCGAGCGCGCCGTGTCCCCAGCGCGAATAGTAGTCGTAATCTTTCATCTCTTTGTAGGCCTGGTCGTAGGTCCAGCCGTCGTAGGTAAAGCGGTAGACCGCGCCCATGACTCCCGTGCGATGGCGTCCGCCTTTGCAGTGAATATAAAAGGGACCATCGGCTTTATTCCTGGTGAGGGAGAGGAACTGCTCGATCTGAGCGTCCT
>DATLMR010000232.1:0-16650 GCA_035537555.1 Blastocatellia bacterium | reverse complement strand
CGCGAATTTCGGCTTCGAACTCGTCGAGATGGTCTAGAAAAACGCCGACCACACTTGGATCGAAGACGGTCCCGCCGCCCTCCCTGAGGAACCTGATCGCCTCCTCCTGCGTCATCGCTTTTCTATACTGGCGGTCTTCGCGTACCGCGTCGAAGCAGTCGGCCACGGTCAATATTCGGGCCGTGATCGGAATCTGGTCGGCCCTCAGGCCGTCGGGATAGCCTCGCCCGTCCCATCTCTCGTGATGATGGCGGACCACGGGGGCGACCGGATAGGGGAAGCCCACGCGCTCGAGAATCTCCGCCCCGACGATCGTGTGAACCTTCATCTTCTCGAACTCGGCGGGGGTGAGATGGCCGGGCTTGTTGAGAATATAGTCGGGCACGGCGAGCTTCCCTATATCGTGCAGGAGCGCCCCGGCCTTCAGAGCTTCGATCTCCGCGTCAGAGAGGCCAAACAGGCGCGCAAGGCCCGTCGAATAGATCTGCACGCGCCTCACGTGATCGTGAGTGACCTCGTCTTTCGCGTCGATGGCGATGGCAAGCGCCTCGATGGTACGCAGGTGCAGCTCGGCCATCTCTTCGGCGTGGTGGTTTGAAGACTCGACCTTGTCGAGGTAGACCTTGTAAGCGTAAAAGCCGATGGTCAGTATCGGCACGGAAACGATAAAGGCGTAGAAAGAGATGACGGCTATCAGCTTCACCATCAGGAAGGCCGCGGCCGCTCCGGTGAAATAGAGCACGGAGGTCCATAAAAAGGACTCGTGCCAGATGGTCATCAGGCTGCGCCTCTGTTCGAGTGCGAGCGCCATCGTGCTCATCCACGAAGTGAGGATATAGTGAAGGAGGCCGAGGATCGCGGCTGCCAGGGCGAGACGCCCCGCGTCCATGCCAGGGCCGCGAAAATCGATAAGGATATAGACGAGCGACCCCGACGCAAAGATAGACAGGCTCTTCTGGGCCATGTTGAAGAGCAGGACATTTCGCTTCCTTTGCTGGACCGCGCTTATGGTCGCGTCGATCCCGGCAAGCAGGACCGAGGCGTAAGGGCCGTAAAGAAGCGCCGAAGTGAACAGGAAAGTATCAGAGAGGGTCATCGCCCTGGATGACTTCAAGATGGATGTCTCTATGCGTGAGACTACCAGGACGGTAACCAGCGCAAGAAGAAGCCAGTCAGGATCAATCTCCGCACTTAAGACATTGAAGGCCGAGAAGGCGAACACACAGAGGCCGAGGCCGGAAATCAGCCCTCTGAAAATTTTCAGGCTTATGCCCTCTTGCCCGGGCTTTTGCCCTCCAGGAGACTTCCTTGAATTACTAGGCTGCATACTGTTAGTTCTCTAATCCGGACTTTCAAGGCTATCCCCGTTCCATTGATCCCTATTTCCCGCAATTACCTGACAGTGATTGGGATAGCCGGAATCAAGATATGGTCGGAGAGGGCCATCACCAGTCAAATCGATCAAGTTGCTTGAACGGGTTCGGTCATAATGAGAGAACACCCGCGAGACCGGAATCGGTTGGCTTCCCGGTCTTTCGACTTTACGGCTTCGGCGGCCGCGCGGTATAAATGAATGGAGCGTGTTGGCCTTAGATTTGAAGTGAAAAGGCTCGGCAGCAGGTGTACACAAAGAAGTTTTTAATCACTCTCTTACTGAGCGTCCTGTCTCTCAGCATCGCGATCCCGGCCTTGATTCGCAAAGGGGCCGGACGGCCGGCGGCGAAAAGCTCCGCCGAGAGCACGGTCGCGGTTGCCGACTCGGGGCCTTTGAACGACCTGAGCCCCGAGGTTAAATCCAGCCTCCCCTTCTTCCATCGCCTGAACGAAGACTACGCGAGAGGCGCGGCTCCCTCCGTCCGGGGCGTGAAGACTTTGCAGAGGCTGGGGATCAGGACTCTCGTCGACCTACGCTCCGCCTACGACCACACGGTAGAGATAGAGGCAGCGGCAGAGGGATTGGGCCTGAGCTATCACCGGGTGCCGCTAAGCGTCTGGTACGGGCCTTCCGATAGCGAGGCTAAGAGGTTTCTTTCTATCGTTGCGGACCGGTCCAAAGGGCCTTTCTTCGTTTTTTGCTCTGACGGGATGCATCGCACGGGCGAGATGAGCGCGATTTATAGGATCGACCGTGAGGGATGGAAGATTGAAAGGGCCTTGAAGGAGATGGACGAGGTCGGCTTCAAGCCTTACTACTACACTCTTCGAAACTATGTCTGGACCTATGCCAGAAAATTCAGACCGGAGGCGCTTCCCCTGACCGCGCGAAGGGTCATACCCCTCGACGAGTGGGACCAGCACCGGGGCCGGTCGTCCGGGGCCAGGTGAGTTTTCGGTCAGCGCCTCAAGATAGACCTGGCCGTGCCCGGCCTGCCACCCTTTTTTGCCCTTACTCGCGCGATCTGCCTCCGAAAGAATGCGAAGATTCTGGGCAGGAAGATGATCGCCAGAACGGTAAAGACCAGAAGCAATATCAGCATCAGCACCGGGAAAAAGGCGGCGAGGAATATAGAGCCTACGGCGACGCCGTCTTCGAGCAGGCTCGCTCCGATATTGGAGAAGGGCTCGGGGCTCGTATTGATCGCCGCTCGCGCGGTAGCCTTCGTCCCGTGGGAGCCGAGGGCAAGCGTGCCTCCGAGCAAAAAAGCGATCACTTGCAGGCTCCTGTCGAAGTCTCCGAAAGCGCCTGCCGCCAGCACGGCTCCGGCGGGAACTCTTATGAACGTGTGGATGAAGTCCCAGGCGCTGTCGACGAGAGGGACCTTGTCCGCGACGAACTCCACCACGTATAGGCCCGAGGCAACGCCGATGACCCAGCCGCTCGTAAGGACGGTCAGGTCTCCGGGAAGAGGGAGATTACCGAAGCGCCCGAGCAGCCCGAGCGCAGCCACGGCCGCGTAAAGATTGATGCCTGAAACCCAGGCCGACCCCAGCCCCAGCGCCAGCGTAGAAATGAAATCCATGGCAGCCTTTCCACCTCATGACTTTTAAATATCCGTGAGAATTCTCTCACATCTCGACGAGGCGAGCGCAATAGAATTCACGAGGCGGAACCTGGCGAAACGCCCGGGCCAACCTGACAGTAAGCCCGACGCTCTCCGGAGGGCTTATTCGACCATGCGAGCGGCGAGCGGTACGACCGGATGGGAGGCATTCCCTTCGCCGGTTTGAGACGACGCGGGCTCGCGGCCGGTCCCCTGCCAGTTGCCGTTCACGCCAAGCAGGACCGTCCTCTCATTCAACCGCAGGCGCGAGCGACTGTTTAAGAACTCGACGGGCAAGGAAGGCGTCAGGTTTCCGTGCTGCGGTCGATCTCCTTGATCTCTACCTTGAGGGAAAGATCGATCAAGTCATCTGAGAAGAGCGTGGCCAGCTATGGAATGCGAAAAACCGGGCACGTCGAAAGGCCGCGCCGATTTATCCTTTATGGCGGATGTGAAATGGCGATTTGGTGATATTATGTCGCGTCGTATCTTGATTCGGACAGATTCTTCCGGAGAAATACATGGAACACGAATACATACTTGCACTCGATCAGGGCACCACAAGCTCGCGCGCCATTCTCTTCGACAGGGCCGGACAGCCTTTCGCCATAGCCCAGGAGGAATTCGAGCAGCTCTACCCGCATCCCGGATGGGTCGAGCACCGGCCCGAAGATATATGGAACTCCCAGATGAGCGCGGCTCATCGCGTCCTGTCTGAAAATAGCGTGAGGCCCGAGCAGGTCAAGGCGCTTGGCATCACGAATCAGAGAGAGACCGTCATTATCTGGAATCGCGAGACGGGAGAGCCCATCCACAATGCGATCGTGTGGCAGTGTCGCAGGACGGCGGAAGACTGCAACAGAATACGCCGCGAAGGGCTCGCGCACTTCTTCCAACAGAGGACCGGGCTCGTCGTCGACGCGTATTTTTCCGGCACGAAGGTAAAGTGGCTGCTCGATAACGTGCCCGGCGCGCGAGGCCTGGCCGAGAGCGGCAAGCTCGCCTTCGGCACGGTCGATACCTGGTTGATCTGGAAGCTGACGGGCGGAAGAATACATACGACCGATCCCTCTAATGCCAGCCGCACCCTGCTCTTCAACATCGAGACGGGCGGCTGGGACGACGAGCTCTTGACCGCCCTCAACGTGCCGGGCAGCATCCTGCCCCAAATCTCTGCGTCGAGCGCGGTGATCGGCGAGACGGATAGAGAGGTATTCGACCGCGCGATTCCGATCGCGGGCGTCGCGGGAGACCAGCAGGCGGCGCTCTTCGGCCAGGTCTGCTGGGCCGAGGGATTATCGAAGAATACCTACGGGACCGGCTGCTTCATGCTGCTCAATACGGGGCGCGAGCCCGTCTGGTCGAAGTGCAACCTGCTGACTACCGTTGCATGGAAGCTCGGCGGCCAGCCCCTCGAATATGCGCTCGAAGGGAGCGTCTTTATCGCGGGCGCGGCCGTGCAATGGCTTCGAGACGGGCTAAAGATAATAGAGACGGCCGCGGAATCGGAAGCGCTCGCGGCCAGCGTCGAAGACAATGGCGGGGTCTACTTCGTTCCTGCCTTCGTCGGCCTCGGCGCCCCGCACTGGGACCAGTACGCGAGGGGAACCGTCGTGGGAGTGACCCGCGGCACGACGCGGGCGCACATAACCCGCGCCGCTCTCGAATCCATCGCCTACCAGACGCGAGACGTGCTTATCAGCATGAGGGAAGATTCGGGAATCCCTTTGACCGAGCTTCGCGTCGATGGGGGCGCTTCGCGCAACGATTTCCTGATGCAGTTTCAAGCCGACATACTCGGAATTCCTGTCGTGCGCCCCGCCAACACGGAGACGACGGCAGCCGGCGCGGCTTATCTCGCGGGGCTCGCGACCGGTTTCTGGTCCGGACTCGACGAGCTCAAGCAGCTCTGGAAGCGCGAGCGAACGTTCGAGCCGCGCATGAATGGCTCCGACAGGGAGCGGCTGATGGAAGGCTGGTCGCGCGCAGTCGGGCGCGCCGCGAACTGGATCGTTCCGGCCAAAGACCGCTGAGGCGACGGCGGATGGCTGGTCATCCCCGGCCATGGTTGGTAAAATTTCTGCAGCCATGGATACTTCGTCGGTTCTAATGACTGTCGTTAAATTGGCGACGGTTTTTTTGCTGGTCTTAGCAAACGGCTTCTTCGTGGCTTCCGAGTTCGCCCTCGTGGGCGTGCGCAAGTCCCGCGTCGCCTCTCTCGTCGCCGAGGGCAACAAGCGCGCGCGCACTTTGTTGCGGGTGGTCGAGCATCTCGATTCTTATATCTCCGCGACGCAGCTCGGAATAACCCTGGCGAGTCTCGCCCTCGGCATGATCGCCGAAGCGACCATCGCGCACCTGCTCACTCCCATTTTTCACTTCATCCTTCCGTCATCCGTATCGGAGGTCGCGGCGCACAGCGCCGCCATCGGAGCGGCCTTCACCATCATCACCTTTCTTCACATCGTGCTCGGCGAGCTGGCGCCCAAGACCCTGGCGCTCGAGCGCGCGGAGGCGGTCGCGCTTGCGGTCGCCCGCCCGATGGAGATTTTCTACAAGGTATTCAAGGCGCCCATCTGGTTGCTGAACTACTCGGGCATCTGGGTGCTCAGAATATTCGGCATGAAAGCCTCGGCCGAACACGCGGCGTCCTACAGTGAAGAGGAGCTGCGCCATCTCATCTCTCTCAGTCACAAGAGCGGCCACCTGATCGAAGACGAGCGGCGGCTCATCGACAACGTCTTCGACTTCACCGAGGCGACGGTCGAGTCCGTCATGGTGCCGCGCACCGAAATCGAAGGGCTCGATATCGAGATCTCTCCGCTCGAGATGCTGGAGATTTTCGAGACCATGGGATACTCCCGCATGCCCGTCTATCGCGACTCCATCGACAACGTGCTTGGAGTAATCCTGCATAAAGATCTGAGCAGGCGCGTGAGGCGCGGCGGGGAAATAAATATAGAAAAGCTCATCAGGCCTCCCGTCTACATTCCCATATCCGTGCCGCTTAACGAGGCTCTCACGACTCTGCGCCAATCCAGCGCCCACATGGCTTTCGTCGTTGACGAGCACGGAGGCATCGAGGGACTGGTGACGCTTGAAGACCTGATCGAAGAGATCGTAGGCGACATTCGCGACGAGCACGACGAGGCCGCCGTCCGCCAGATAGAAGAGCAGGGCGAAGGCATCTACAAGGTCAACGGGTCCCTCTCCATCAGAGACGCCAACCGGGTTCTCGACCTGGGACTCCCGGAATCCGACAGCTATCACACGATAGCGGGCTTCATGATGGCCCGGGCGGGCAGGATATTGAATGAGGGTGAAGTCGTAACCTACAACGGCTTGCGGCTGACGGTCGGGGCCACTTCCGGAAACAGGATTCTGGAGGCGAAGATCGAAAGGCTGGCCGACGCCAAGTCTGCCGAACCCAGCATCATCGGTTGATTCGAGCCTTTCTATTTTGGAGCCATCGCGTCCGTGACCTTGATCTTGCCCGCGATGATCTCCTGTTTGGCGCGCTCGGTTTCATCGAGGACGGACTGAGGAATCAGGGCGCGATTGTAATCGTCAAGCGCATAGCCCACGCCCTCGTTCTCAAGCCCGAACAGGTGAATCCCTCCGGCGAACCGGCCTTCGAGGCTCTCCCGCACGGCGTTGTAAACCGCCACGTCCACGCGCTTGATCATGCTGGTGAGTATGTGACCGGGCTTGACCCAGTTCTGGTTCGAATCGACGCCTATGGCGAGCTTGCCCGTCTCTTCGGCCGCGTCGAAGACTCCGAGACCGCTGTTGCCCGCCGCCTGAAACACCACGTCCGCGCCGCGCTCGATCTGCGCTTTCGCCAGCTCTTTGCCTTTGCTCGGGTCGTTCCAGGCCGAGTCGGTCGTGCCGACATAGTTCTTGAAGATCTGGACCTTCGGGTTGGCGTGCTTCGCGCCTTCCTCGTAACCGGTGGCGAACTTGTGAATCAAAGGAATGTCCATCCCTCCGACGAAGCCGATCTTATCGGTCCTGGTCGTGCGGGCGGCGATCATGCCGACGAGGAACGAGCCCTCGTGCTCCTCGAAGATGAGCGAGGCGACGTTGGGCAGGTCGATGACTCCGTCTATGATCGCGAACTTCAAATTCGGGTAGTCGGCCGCGACCTGCTTCATAATCGGCTCCTGGGCGAAGCCGACGCCGATTATCAGGTCGTACCCGCGCTCGGCGAAGGCGCGCATGGACGGCTCGATGGAGGTCGGGTCGCCCGGCTCGACGTCTCGCAGAGTGATGGGGAAATCTCTCGCCGCGCGCTTCACGCCTTCCCAGGCGGCGGCGTTGAAAGACTTGTCATCCTTTCCGCCGATGTCGAAGACGATGCCGACGCGCATCTGCCCGTTCGCCTCGTCTCTGCTCCCGAACACACGGCCACAGCCCGACGAGGCGAGCGCGGATACGAGCAGAATCACGACCGTAATCTTTTTCATAAGCAGTGATGAATCGAATCTCTCTAAACCTTTGCCTGGTAGTTTAGCCGACCGCGCGCTCCGGCAACAAGGCCGGGTTCAGCGCAGGACCGCCTTGATGAGCCGAGGAGGCTCGACGGGCTCCGGGCCGATGCCGAAAGCCGTACGTATCTCGCGGGCGGCATCGGAGGCGAGTCCGGGATCATTGTAGAACAGGGTGGCGAGCGCGTCTCCCGCCTCTACCCTGTCTCCGATG
This sequence comes from Blastocatellia bacterium, assembly GCA_035537555.1. Classification (GTDB taxonomy): domain Bacteria; phylum Acidobacteriota; class Blastocatellia; order UBA7656; family UBA7656; genus DATLMR01. The sequence goes on along the minus strand of DATLMR010000232.1, from coordinate 8,968 downwards.
CGGGCCTCGATGCGCATGCCGACGCTCAGATCGATCGCCGTATCGAGGCGGGACCGGCCCGCGCCGAGAAGCATCGACGCATGGCCTATGGCCTCGGTATCGACGGTTTGCACGTAGCCCGAGGTCCCGACTTCGACGACCTGTTCGAGGCTCGCGTGGGGCAGCCTCGAATAATCGTCGAGGACCGAGGGGTCGCCTCCCTGTGCCTCGATTATCTCGGACATCTTTTCGCGGGCGGCGTTCGATTCTATCAGCGAATCGTAGAGGCGGCGCGCCTCCTCGAGGTCCGAGGCCTCGCCTCCCATCAGGATCATTTCGGCGGACAGCTCCCTGCACAAGGCGATGAAATCTTCAGGCCCCTCGCCTCTGAGCGCGTCGAAGGCCTCGACGACTTCGAGGGAGTTCCCGACCATCCTGCCGAGCGGCTGGTTCATGTCGGTGATAAGAGCGACCGAATCTTTACCCATGCCCCGCGCGATGTCGATCATGACGGACGCGAGGGCGCGGGCCTCGTCTTCCGTCTTCAAGAATGCCCCGCTTCCGACCTTCACGTCGAGCACGAGGCCGCTGATACCTTCGGCCATCTTCTTGCTCATGATCGAGGCCGCCATGAGCGGGCGGCAAGGAACGGTCGCCGTCACATCGCGAAGCGAGTAGAGTCTCTTATCGGCGGGGGCGATCTCCGCGGTCTGCCCGATCAGCGCGGCCCCTACGCGCGCGAGGGTCGAGCGAAACTCGTCGAGCGAAAGCCCCGTCCTGAACCCCGGTATCGATTCGAGCTTGTCGAGCGTACCTCCCGAATGGGCCAGCGCGCGGCCTGAGATCATCGGGACCAGGATGCCGGCCGCCGCGACCACGGGCGCGATCACGAGGGATGTCTTGTCTCCGACCCCTCCGGTCGAATGCTTATCGATGCGAGGCCGGTTCAAATCCGAGAAATCGACCACGGCCCCCGAATAGAGCATCTCTTCGGTCAGGGCCAGGGTCTCTTCATTCGACATCCCGCGCAGGAAGACGGCCATCAGCAGCGCGGACATCTGGTAATCCTCTATCTCGCCTTCCGTGTACCCGGTGATGAAGAACTTGATCTCCTCGCGCGATAGAGCGGCCCCGTCGCGCTTCTTCGCAATTATGTCTATTGCTCGCATGAATACCCCGGGATAGCGGGTGCCTCGCCCGCGGCTTTAACCGGCGTGCCTGTTGAATTCGCTCGACCCGCGCCCCTCGAAAGCCAGCGCCCTACGTCGCTAGTCGCTCGCCACTTTCAATAATGCCACTGCCTGCGCGGCCATGGCTTCTCCGCGCCCGATCGATCCGAGACCCTCGCCGGTCTTAGCCTTGACGCTCACACGATTGAGCTCGACTCCTAAAATATCGGCCAGCCGCTCGCGCATGGGCTGAATATAAGGCGCGAGCTTCGGGCGTTCCGCCATAATTATCGTATCGACATTAGAGATGATAAAGCCGCGCTCGGAGATTAAATCGACGACGGCGGAAAGGAGGTCCAGGCTCGACGCGCCTCGATACAGAGGGTCGGTGTCCGGGAAATGCGAGCCGATGTCTCCGAGGGCGGCGGCCCCCAGGAGCGCGTCGCAGATGGCGTGAGTCAATACGTCCGAATCCGAGTGGCCGAGCAGCCCCTTCTCGAACGGTATCTCGGTCCCGCCGAGTATGAGCTTCCGGCCTTCGACCAGCCTGTGAAGGTCATACCCTATTCCGATTCGTCTCGCTTCATTCATATGGATCTATCGTTATTTCGCGACTCAGCTGAAGAACTCCCGGTGAATGACCTCGGCGATCTGCAAGTCGAAGGGCCGGGTGATCTTGATGTTCAGGTGTGAGCCCTCGACGACCGAGACCCTCTGGCCGAGCCGTTCGACGAGCTGGGAGTCGTCCGTGGCGACGATCCCGTCGGCGTAGGCGCGCTCGTAGGCTTCGTGAATTATCTCGTAGCGGAAAGCCTGGGGCGTCTGGGCTTGATAGATGAGTCGCCGGTCGAGGGTGCGGGTGACAGAGCCTTTCTTCACCTGCTTGATGGTGTCGATCGCAGGCATGGCCATGAGGGCCGCGCCCTTGTTCTGGGCGCGCTCGATTACGGAGCGTATATCCTCGGGGCGGACGAAAGGGCGAACGGCATCGTGAACGGCCACGATGCCCGCGTCTTCTTTCTTGATGACCTGGAGCCCCCGGTAGATGGAATCCTGCCGCTCCGCTCCGCCCGCCACCACGCGCGCGATCTTTTTGAGGCCGTGTCGAGAGATCAAGGCAAGAACCTCGGACGTGAGGCTCGGCTGCAAGACGAGGATGACCTGATCTACCGCGCTGCAATCTTCGAACCGCCTCAGAGTGTGGACGAGGAGCGGCACGCCGCCGAGCTCGATCATCTGCTTGGCGCGGTCCGCCTGCATGCGTGTACCGATGCCGGCGGCCGGAATGATTGCGATGTTAAGCTTGCGGTCGCTCACTGCGAGGCTGTCGTCTGTCGCGGGGCGACGGCGCGCCCGTCCTCGTTGAAGCGGCCGAAGATCATCTTGCCCGCCGTGGTCTGCAAGACGCTGGTGACGGATACGTCGACGTTCTTACCGATCATGCGGCGCGCGTTATCGACCACCACCATCGTTCCGTCGTCGAGGTAGGCGACACCCTGATTGTATTCCTTCCCTTCCTTGAGGACGAAGACGCGCATGATCTCGCCCGGAAGGACGACCGGCTTCAAGGCATTCGCAAGCTCGTTGATATTCAGGACTGAAACTCCGCGAAGCTGGGCCACCTTGTTGAGGTTGAAATCGTTCGTCACGATCTTGCCCTCGAGCTGGCGTCCGAGCTCGATCAGCTTGTGATCCACTTCGCGGATGTCCGGAAAATCCGCCTCGCTGATTACGATCTCGTAGCTCCCCTTCTTCTTCTGGAGCCTCTGGAGTATATCGAGGCCGCGCCGCCCCCTGTTGCGCTTTATCGAGTCGGCGCTGTCGGCGATCTGTTGCAGCTCGCGAAGCACGAATTGAGGGATGACGAGGGTTCCGGCCAGGAAGCCCGTTTCAGCGATATCGGCCACGCGGCCGTCGATGATAACCGACGTGTCGAGGATCAGAGGGTGAGATTTGCTTGCGCCCTTCTCGATGAAAATACCGCCGAGAGCTGTAAGGTCGAGATAGTCACCCTTGACCGCTCCAACTACCAATCCAACATACCCCATGAAAAGCATCAGAGTGAGTGTAAGGAACGTCTTAAAATTTTCCGGTATGCCGTAGATCTCGGCCTGGGCTCCGTTCTGCGCGGAGATGACCCACCCGATCAGGCTTGCCGCCGCTATTCCGAGTATCGACCCGACCGCTCCGCCGATGAGAGTCTTTAGAGTGGCCTTGCGTATGCGGGTTTCAAAGAAGATCGTGGAAACGGCAATCAGCGCGCCGATAACCGCCGAAAGACCCGGCCTGCCGTAAAAAGGCTTAAGGAAATAGCCAGCACTCACAAGCGCCGCGATGAAGACGATACGAATCAAAGTAACGTCGAATCGCATAAAACCTCCGTACGTCTTACCTATCGCTTGAGCCGTCCCTGCTACACGACGCTGCGAATAGTTAAGCTAGATTGTAAAAGATCTATTCACGACTCGCGGCCGTGAAGAAGCCGGTCCAGCCTAATATTTCCTGAAACTGACTGTTAGTCCGGGCACTCTTGAAAAAAGAGCCGGTTCGGACTCAGGGCAACGGGCCTGATATTGATATGAACGAATGAACTGCGCCCGCGGCCCCGATAGGCTGCCAGCTGTATCCGAGCGTTTTTCATTATAGCCGAACTCGCCGGATTTGCTATCTATTTTGCTTGCAAACCACCTCCAATTAAGAATTTTGTCCGAGCCAATCTCGTTCGATCTATCGATTTCACGCGCTAACGCTTTGTGTCACCCGGAGAATGACAAGTTTTGTAAGCTACCGGCACCGTCCCGGGATGGCGTGCTTCAAATAGAAGAGTTACAGCTACCTGCGCGGGGTAATAGCCGTGGCACGCACCTTGCCAAAGGTAATAGCGTAGCTTTGGAAAAGTAAAGTGGCGGCCGAGGGAACGGGGGCTCCGTCGGCCGCCACAATAACTGAGAGAAGCGACAGACAAAGCGTACAACAAAGCTGAGGGGAGTGGGGGAACGGGGGCTCCGCCATTCCCCTCGGCGTATTTCTAGAGGGCTCCATGAACCTCCCGCCCGATCACTCCAACAGATGACAATTCGACCGACGTGTTCGCGCTCTTCGGATTAGAAGAGGGCTTCGAGAGCGTCGGCGACGTTGCGGACTCCGATTACTTCTATTCCGTCGTCGTACTCGAGCCCTACGAGGTTGCCGTGAGGGATGATGCAGCGGCGGAACCCCATCGCGTACGCCTCGCGCACCCTGACTGAGGCCTGGCTCGAGGCGCGCACTTCTCCGGCGAGTCCCACCTCTCCGAATACGGCGGCGCGTTCATCGACCGAGAGATTGCGGAAACTGGAAGCGATCGCGGCCACGATGCCGAGGTCGGCCGCCGGCTCGTCGATCGCCATGCCGCCGGCCACGTTGACGAACACGTCATCCGAGAGCACGCTCATGCCCACGCGCTTTTCGAGCATCGCCATAAGCAAGGCGACGCGATTTCCGTCCACGCCCTGAGTCATCCGCCTGCCCGTGCCGTACTTGTTCGACGTGACGAGAGCCTGCAGCTCAACGAGCAACGGCCGCGTTCCTTCCATGCACGCGGTCACGACCGAGCCCGAGACTCCGATCGGCCTCTCGCTGAGGAAAAGGCCGGACGGATTGCCCACGGGGACGAGGCCGCGCCCGGTCATCTCGAATATGCCGAGCTCGTTCGCCGCTCCGAAGCGGTTCTTCACGGCGCGGATGATCCTATGATTGTGATGGCGCTCGCCCTCGAAATAGAGGACGGTATCGACGATGTGCTCGAGGGCTTTAGGGCCGGCGATCGTCCCTTCCTTGGTGACGTGGCCGATGAGGAAGACCGGGATCGTGCGATTCTTCGCAAGCATCAGGAACTGGCCCGCGACCTCTCTCACCTGTGAGACCGACCCCGGCGCCGATTCCAGTTTCATCGAGAAGATGGTCTGCACCGAATCCACGACTATGGCCTGCGGCTCCAGCCTGTCGATCTCTTCGAAGATGCGCTCGAGGCAGGTTTCAGCCAGCAGGAACAGCCCGCCCGGGTTGATATTGAGGCGCTCGCCCCTGAGCTTGATCTGGCGCTCGCTCTCCTCGCCCGAGACGTAGAGGACTTTCCCATAAGCTCCGGTCAGCTTGTCGGAGACCTGCAACAGGAGCGTGCTCTTTCCGATGCCGGGATCGCCTCCGATCAGGACCAGAGAGCCCGGGACTATCCCGCCCCCGAGCACGCGGTCGAATTCCGCGATGCCCGAGGTCTCCCGCGCTTCGTCCTGGCTTTCGATTTCATTGTAAGCGAGGGGAGAGACTTCTCTCATGCGGAAGAGTCCGCCGCGCGGAGAGGAGTCGGGCCGGGACGCGGCCGGCTTCTCTTCGATAAGAGAGTGCCACTCCCCGCACTCCGGGCACTTACCCATCCACTGGGGCTGCTGCGCTCCACATTGCTGGCAAACGAAGACGACTTTAGACCCTCTGGACTTCGCCATAATCTCCTTCGACTCTTCACGGGCTCTTCGGAATATTCAAGTATGATTTATACGGGCGGAATAGGGCAAGAGATCGGCCGCCCATTCGCCGGGCTGCCCATCCGGGCATGCGCTCCGCGCCCGCGGGGCGGGCGATCCGACGCAAGAACGCCCCTGGCCGGCATTCGTTCCTTGGGAGGGCTGATCCTTTGAGAAATCGGCTCATCTGGCAAGCAGGGCGAACGGAGTGTTATAATCTGGAATCAGAACGATGTATCAGAGCAGAAGGAAAACAAGAAGAATGGTAGCAAAACGAATTCGCAATATAGTGCTTTCTACGCTGGTCCTCGTGCTCGCCCCCGGTCTGGCGCAAAGTATTCGAGCCCAGGCGGAAGAAGGCAGTACAATCGACGTCACTCGGTATAAAATCAACGCCGAATTGCTCCCGGAGACGCAATCGTTAAAGGCGCAGGCGCTCGTCTCTTTCAAGGCATTGAAGCAGACGCAGTCCGCAGTCTTCGAGATGAACGGCCAGTTAACGATTTCGAGTATCAAGGGACCCGACGGAAAGACCCCCGTTCAGTTCATCCAGGACAGGGTCAACGAGAATACCGTCAAGATCAATCTCGGGCAGCTGTACCCCGCCGGGAGCGAGATAACTCTGACTTTCGATTACGCGGGACCGCTCGTATCGCCCGAAGGCGGCCCTGTGCCCGACCGTCGCCTGGCCTACATCGGCAATGAAGGATCCTACCTTTTCTATGCGGGAAGGTGGTTCCCTTTCCACGGCTATGCGGCCGACCGCATGACGTCTGAGATCACGCTCACGGTTCCCGGCAACTGGAGCGTCGCGGGCCACAGCGCCAATCCCGTCACGCCGGTCGCGACCAGAGACGGCCGGAAGGCTTTCACCTTCGTCGAGACGCAGCCGGTCCTTGCCGGGTCCTTCGCGGCCGGGCAATTCATCACGCGCACGATCAACGCGGGAGGCCTTCAGATCGACCTTTTCGTGCTGCCCGGCAGCGAAGCCAGGATCGATGAGTTTGGAAAAGAGATCGCCCAGGTCCTTCAATTTTACAATACCAGATTCGGCCAGTACGCTTTCGGGAACCGCTTCGTGGTCGCCGAGGTCGATGACGAAACCCTCGATTCCTATAGCGGCGCGGGCATGATGTTCTTGCCTCACAGCACTCTCGTCGCGGAAAGAGACCTGCCCGTCGACGACATCGCCCGCGAAGTTGCCTACCAGTGGTGGGGACAGGCGGTGGGATTAAAGCGATTCGATGATGCGTGGCTCTCTCAGGGCCTCGCCGAATACTCCTCGGTGCTCTACCGCGAATCCCAGCAGAGCCAGGCGGAGTTTTTGGGCACCCTGTCTGAGGTGATAGAACTCGCTCTCGCCTTCGAGCAGGAAGCGTCGATAGCGCGCGCGCCCGCGCAGCTCAACGATCAGACTCCCGCCTACCGCTCGGTCGTGTTCTATAAGGGAGCCTACGTTTATCACATGCTGCGAAGCACGATCGGCGATGACAAGTTCTTCAATCTGATTCGTAATTACTACTCGAGCTTCAAAGGCCAGAACGCCGGGATCGACGATTTCGAGGGCCTCACCGACAAGGTCGCCGGGACCAACCTCCGAGGCTTCTTCGGGCTCTGGGTCGACTCGACGGGAGTTCCCGAATTCAAGGTCGATTACGCCATCATTCGAACCAAAGAGGGGAAGTTCAAAGTGCGGGGCACCGTGCGGCAGAACATAGACTCTTTCAGGGGGCCGGTCGAGCTGGCGCTCGAATCCGAGGGGGGACGAGAGGCGAGAACGACGGTCGATCTTCAAGGCACCAGTGCTGATTTCGACATCTCGTCGGAGGGCAAGCCGCTCGACGTGGTCGTGGACCCGTCGAATCGCTACCTCCGAATATCCGACGCGATCAGAACGTCGGTCGTGGCTCGTCGAGGCATTCAGCACTTCGAGCGAGAAGAGTACGCCGAAGCGGAAGAGCAGTTCCGCGCCGCCTTGAAGCTGAATCCGCGCTCGTCGTGGGCCTGGTATAACATCGGCCTGCTCTACATAGAGCAGCGCAACTGGAGCAGCGCGAAGACGGCCTTCACGGAAGCTCTCAACGGCGACCTTGAGCCTTCCTGGGTCGAGGTGTGGTCATACATCTACCGCGGAAATGCTTACGACGCCGAGAACAATCGCGAACGCGCGGTAGCAGAATACAACAAGGCCAGAGAGACGGGGATCAAGTATAACGGGGCGCAGCAGGCTATCGAGAAATACCTTGGAGAGCCGTATAAGGGCCGCCGCTCGTCCGGGCATAGCAGTTAGGCGATCCGGATCAAGGTTGACTCCGCAAAACCGGCTTTGCTAGTATTGCATTTCGCGTCGAGAGGCGCGGTTGACTCAAAAGTTCTGAAGGGGCTATAGCTCAGCTGGGAGAGCGCATGACTGGCAGTCATGAGGTCAAGGGTTCGATCCCCTTTAGCTCCACCAATCTTTAGAAATACTTAAGGCCACCGTTGCGGTGGCCTTAAGTTCCTGTCGATACCCTTAGCAAGATCCTGCATTATTCCTGTGCCCTCAAGGCTACCCTTTTAGCAAGCATTCTCTGCTCCATACTATTTGCGTCTTCCGGTCGTCGATCTTCAGAATATGTACACTGTCCAACTCACAATGATAATCCAATCCCAACTGCTCTGCCTCTTCTAATACTTCCGAGTAAGTATCTGCATTCCCGGAAAATGAGCCGAGCGTCAAATGCGGAACGTATGGCAAATCTTCCCTCCTATAGGCCGCCAGTATTCCTGTATACAATTCTGTATGTAAGTTGATTATGTCCGCATTTCCCTCCGCAAGAAGCAAGAATAAGTAATTATCATTTGATCGTTGCAAGCCTTGCAGGTGAATAGGGAATGATTCTAAATCTTTCGTTACGCTCTCGACGTGATGGATCAAATCACTCTCGTCGTGAAAGTCAGAGATGGGAAAAACCAGTGTTATATGCGGCTCGATCAGATGATGTTGCGGGTCATATTTCTTTCTGAATCGATTTATAAGATGAGTATCAATGTCGGGGTAGTGTACAACTGCATAAAACATATTTCCTTATCCCTCTACTCACGCCGTCGGTTCGGCGAGCGCCACCTCAATGCGACGGTCAGGGATTAGCCACATCACCGCGACCAGAACATACAGGGCACAGGCCAGCCAGGAATTCACAAAGGCAAGCGGAATTGCCATTGCATAAAATACCATCGACACCTTGCCTTTGAAGTCCTTACCCAGAGCCCTGGCCAACGCAGAATCAATACCATGGTAAGAAATGAGCACGCGTGTAAGAATGAAGTAAGCTATCG
>DATLMR010000231.1:0-27403 GCA_035537555.1 Blastocatellia bacterium | reverse complement strand
GAGAGCGCTCTCCGCGTGGACCCCGCAGCCCGTCCTGTTGTCGCCTCGGCCCGATTCCCTGAACGGCTGTGGCCCGTTATTTTCATGACTTCATGGCGTCCTGAGCCGCTTGAACGCAAAGCCCGCGCGAGGCCTGTATCACCTTACGCTATAATGGCGCGCTGAGCGGTCCGAAGATAGAGAACGTTCGACTTGCATTCCCGGACATCGCGCTCAAACGCGTGCCCGGAAGATTGATGGAATCGGAGGTTGGCGGTACGAGTCTTTAAGATCAGCCTATGGACACGGTCAAGCATAAGAAGCGCCCACCAAAAAGCGAACCCAGAAGATTCCGGCAGAAAAATGTGCCTCGACGCTGGCGCCACCGATTGGAGCCCGACCCGCTCACTCGCAAGCCCAAGGGGGTGCCGGACCTGGAGACGCGGGCGCGCAGGCTCTTATGGTCCTGGTGGCCCTGGGCGGTCGCGGCCGGCTCGATGCTCTACATTGGGCGGGAAGGCACGGCCATCGGCCTCGCGATCGTCGCGCTCCTGACCTACCTCGTCGCGCCGCGCGAGCACCCTCCCAGCTACGGCCTCGACCACCAATTCGCCGCCGCTTCCGACGAATTCCTGGCAAGCGTCGCCGGAGCGACGAGCGTCCCTTTCGCCGAAGGAAACCGCGTGGATATACTCAACAACGGCGACGAGTTTTATCCCGCGATGATCGAGGCCATAAGCGAGGCCGAAGAATCGATCACCATCGAAGCCTACATCTACTGGGCGGGCACGATAGGCGCGATGTTCGCGCAGGCTCTCGCCGCCAAAGCGCGCGAGGGAGTGAAGGTCAAGATCCTGCTCGACGCCATAGGCTCGGCCACGATCGGCGAAGAGATCCTCAAGACTCTCGAATCGGGCGGGTGCCAGCTCGCCTGGTACAACCCGATTCACTGGTACACCATCGGCAGATTCAACAATCGCACGCACCGGAAATCATTGATCATAGATGGCCGCATCGGCTTCACGGGAGGCGCCGGGATAGCCGACCACTGGCTCGGCAAGGCCGAAGACTCAGCTCACTGGCGCGATATTCAGATCAGAATCGAAGGGCCCGGCGTGACTCCTCTCCAGACGGGATTCGGTCGTAACTGGCTTCAGACGACCGGCGAGCTGGCCAGCGGCTACGCCTACTACCCGCCTCAGAAGGCCGCCGGAGATGTGGCCGTTCAGACCATTATGAGCTCGCCCGAGACCGGCTCTTCAACCGTGCGCATCATGTATTATCTCTCGATCATCTGCGCGCGTGAGTACATCTACATAGCGAACCCTTACTTCGTCCCGGACCAGGCCGCCATCGACACCTTGATCGAAGCGAAACGGCGCGGCGTGGACGTAAAGATCATGGTGTCGGGCATACATAACGACAACCGGCTCGCGCGACAAAACAGCATCAGGCTCTACGGCAAGCTGCTGGAAGCCGGCGTCGAGATTCACGAGTACAATCACACGATGCTTCATCACAAAACCATGGTCATCGACGGAGTCTGGGCGACCATCGGGACCACCAATTTCGACAGCCGCTCCTTCGCGCACAATGAAGAGAACAACGTCTGCTTCTACGATGAGCCGCTCGTCGCGGAGCTGCGCGATATCTTCCTGGACGACCTCAAAATCTGCGAAAGGGTCGAGCTTGATGCCTGGCATCGCCGGGGACTGTTCACCAGAGTCCAGGGCATGGTCGCGTCCTTGCTCGCCGATCAGGTCTGAGCCTCCGCGAGCCGAGGCCCGCTCGATCCTGCCGTGCGGCCCTTGCTTTGCACTTATTTTTAGGTTGGATCGCCCGGGTATGCGATCGATACACAAAATGGCTTCTTATACGGAATCTTATATGGATTCGGTACACTAACGAATAGAATGAAGGAGAAAAGAACATGATTTCGATTCTGGGATGGATAATTTTCGGATTGATCGCGGGAGTGATTGCGAAAGCGATCATGCCCGGCAAAGACCCGGGCGGGGTCATCGTCACGATAATCATCGGTATCATCGGCGCGATACTTGGAGGATTCATCGGGCAGGCGCTATTCGGTTACGGCCGAAATGCCAACGATGTCGGGGACGTGAGCAAGCCGGGGTTCTTGATGAGCCTGTTACTTTCGGTCATCGGCGCGATAATCCTGCTGGCTGCCTACAGGCTCATAAAAGGGCGCAGCCTGCGAACGTAAAACCTGGGAGCGCGGGCGTCCCGCACGCATCTTTCGATCGGCGCGCGACATCGAAGCGATCGTCGCGCCGGAAAGGTCCGCACTCGACTATCGAATGCGACAGGCACGTCCGCGCGCAGGGCGGCAGTTTCTCTCGCCCATTCAGGTTCAAGAAGCGAGTCGCTTGTCATCGGATCATAAGCTGATTTCAGACATGTCTTCAGAGTGGCGAAGCGTACGACCTCTTGAACCTGCGTGGGCGCGATCATCCTACTATATAGACGCGATTCTTCCGGGAGGCTTCCTCCGCCATTAACCTCTAAGGCTACTTCAAGGGAGAATATTGGTAGTGACATCCGAGCAGTTCATGCAATTGGCGCGGCTTATGCCCGAGCCGATGCTGCTGGTTTCAGATGAAGGGAGGATTCTGGCCGCCAATCCTCCCGCGCTGGAGGCCCTGGAGCTTGAAGAGGAAGCCTATCGCGAGGCGAATCTCCTGGACAAAGTCTCGAACCCGCCCGAAAAAATCAGAGAGTACCTCGGCGCGTGCGCGGAGAGCCGGCAGATAGTCCTCGGCGCTCTATGCTCGCGAAGGAGCGACGGGAGCAATCCGGTCTTCAGGTGTGAAGGCGCGGCAGTCCGCCCCCGGACTGAAGAACCCCCGGCCATTCTCCTTCTCAGGCTGAAGCCGAGAGAGCCGGGAGGCGGCCGGCTCGCCGAGCTGAATAAAAAGATCGAAGATCTCTCCCGCGAGGTGAGCGAGCGCAGGCGGATGGAAGAGGCGCTCAGAGCCAGCGAAGAGCAGTACCGCACGGTGACGGAGACGGCATCCGACGCCATCATCACGATCGATCAAGAGGGCTCCATAATCTTCGTCAATCGCGCCGCCGGGAAAGTATTCGGGTACGGCCCCGAAGAGATGATCCGGCAGAAGCTCTCCCTGCTTATGCCCGATTACCATCGCTACGTCGAGGTGGCGAGCGCCGTGATCGGCGACGCGCCCGCGGCGCGAGAGCCGGTCGAGCTTTCCGGTCTTCACAAGAGCGGGCGGGAGATACCTATCGAGCTCTCCTTCGGAGAATTCGAAAGAGGCGGCCGCCACATGTTTACCGCCATCGTTCGCGACATAAGCGAGCGCAAGCGAGCGCAGGAGGCCCTGATCATGCGGGTGCATGAGGCCGCCCTCGGAGCCGAAATCGGGGCCGTGATGGCCGAGACCGATATACTGACCAACACCTTGCAACGCTGTACGGAAGCCATAGTCAGGCACCTCAACGCCGCTTTCGCGCGCATCTGGACGCTCAACCAGGCGGAGAACGTCCTCGAATTGAAGGCGAGCGCGGGCATGTACACGCACCTCGACGGAGGGCACTCGCGCGTGCCTGTCGGGAAATTCAAGATCGGCCTCATCGCTCAGGAGTGCTTGCCTCACTTCACGAACTCCGTGATCGGCGACCCGCGCGTCGGCAACCAGGAATGGGCGAAGCGCGAAGGCATGGTCTCGTTCGCCGGCTACCCTCTGACGATAGAAGAGAGGGTGGTCGGAGTGCTGGCTATGTTTTCGAGAGAGAAGCTCCGCGACCACACCGCGAACGCGCTCGCTTCGGTCGCCAACATCCTCGCGCAGGGGATCAAGCGCAAATGGGTCGAGGAGGAGTTCCGGCAGTTGAACGAATCCCTGGAGCGAAGGATACTGGAGCGAACCGCCCAGCTCGAAGAAGCCAACAGAGAGCTCGAATCCTTCTCATATTCCGTCTCGCACGACCTGCGCGCGCCTCTGCGCCACGTGAGCGGTTTCGCCGAGCTGCTCCAGAAGAGGGCGGCCTCCTCGCTCGACGAAAGCAGCCTTCGCTATCTCAAAACGATCTCCGAGTCGGCCAGGTACGCGGGCACGCTCGTAGATGACCTGCTCGCCTTTTCCCGCATGGGCCGCGCGGAAATGCGCCGCTCCTTGGTCCGGTCCGACGCCATGGTGCGAGAGGTCATAGAGGAGCTGAGCATCGATACGCGCGACCGCGCGATAAGCTGGGTCCTGGGAGAGTTGCCGGAGGTCCAGGCGGACCCGGCCATGCTCCGCCTCGTCTTTCGCAACCTGCTCTCGAACGCGGTCAAGTACACGCGCGACCGCGCCGAGGCGAGGATAGAGGTCGGGAGCCGGGCAGAGGGCGACGAGACCGTCTTCTTCGTCCGCGACAACGGAATCGGGTTCGATATGAAGTATGTCGATAAGCTGTTCGGGGTCTTTCAGCGGCTCCACAGCGCGGAACGATTCGAGGGCACCGGGATAGGCCTTGCCAACGTCAGGCGTATCGTCGTTCGTCATGGCGGCCGCGCGTGGGCGGAGGGCGCGCTCGACGCCGGTGCGACATTCTACTTTTCATTGTCGATATACCGGGAACAGGGAGATCATGGAAGAACTGAAGCGAATCCTGCTTGTTGAAGACAGCCCCAACGATATAGAGCTGACGCTTTCGGCGTTAGAGTCGAACCACCTCGCCAACGAGGTCGTCGTCGTCCGCGACGGCGAGGAGGCGCTCGACTACCTCTACCGCCGGGGCATTTTCAAGCTCCGGGCCGAGGGCCATCCGGCCGTCGTGCTCCTCGATCTGAAGCTGCCGAAAGTCGACGGGCTCGAAGTTCTGGAAAAGATCAAAGCCGACCCGGAGCTAAAAACCATACCGGTCGTCATGCTCACATCCTCGCGCGAGGAGCCGGATTTGAAGCGGAGCTACATGGTCGGAGTCAACGCCTACGTGGTCAAGCCCGTGGACTTTCTCGATTTCGTCGAGGCGTTGAAAGAGATCGGCCTCTTCTGGGCGGTCCTGAACCAGCCGCCCCCGGGCAGCGTCTCTCGCCTGGGCTGAGCCCGCGCCGCTGCTGACCGGTTCTCAAAAGAAAGCCCTGACCATCGTGAGATTATTGCGCATACTACACCTCGAAGACAGTCCCCTGGACGCGGAGCTGATACTGGCCACGCTCGAAGAGGCCGGCATCGAAAGCTCGGTCGTCCGAGTCGAGACCCGGGATGATTTTCTCTCGGCGATCGAGCCGCTCTGCCCGGACCTGATACTCGCCGACTACTCGCTTCCCTCCTTCGACGGCATATCGGCGCTCGAGATGGCCCGGGAGGGCTGCCCGGATGTCCCGTTCATCTTCGTCTCCGGCGCTCTGGGCGAGGAGATGGCGATAAAGATGCTCAAGAGCGGGGCGACCGATTACGTGCTCAAACACCGCCTGGACCGCCTGGTCCCTTCGGTGCGACGCGCCCTGCGCGAGGCTGACGAGCGCGCCGAGCGCAGGCAGGCCGAGCAGAGGCTTCGCGAGAGCGAAGACCGCTACCGGCTCTTCGTAGAGAACGCCGTAGATTACTCCATCTTCCTCATGAATACTGAAGGCGTCGTGACCAGTTGGAACTCCGGCGCGGAGAGGATTCAGGGATACTCCGAAGAAGAGATTATCGGCAGACATTTTTCGATCTTTCACCTGCCCGAGGACCGGGCGGGCGGGCTATGGAAGAGGGAGCTCGAAGTGGCCGCCCGCGACGGAAGCTTCAAGGTCGAGCACTGGAACGTGCGCAAGGACGGCTCCCGCTTCTGGGCCAGCGTGGTCCTGACCGCGCTCAAAGGCGCTGACGGATCGCTCCAGGGCTACTGCAAGGTCATTCGCGATCACACGGAGCGAAAGATAGAGGAAGCGGAGCGGGAGCGTTTGGTCAAGGAGCTCGAGAAGCTCTACGGCGAGGCGCGGGAGGCCAATCGCCTCAAGGACGATTTCCTTGCGACCGTATCGCACGAGCTGCGCACGCCGCTCAACGCCATGCTCGGATGGCTCCGCCTGCTGCGCACGGGCAGGATCGAGCCGGCCGAGGCGGACCGCGCCCTGGAGACCATCGAGCGCAACGCGAAATCGCAGGCGCAGCTCATAGAAGACCTGCTCGACGTTTCGCGAATCATCACCGGAAAGATAAGCCTCAACGTGCTTCGGGTCGATCCGGCGGCGGTCGTCGAAGCGGCGCTCGATGCCATACGTCCCGTGGCGGAAGCCAGGGGGATCGCGCTCCATTTTTCTCCGCCGCCTTCGCGGGGAGGGCTCGGAACGGTCATGGGCGATCCCGACCGCTTGCAGCAGGTCGTGTCGAACCTGCTCTCGAACTCGGTGAAATTCACGCCCTCGGGCGGGCGAATCGAAGCCGGCCTCGAACGCCGCGACCGCCAGATTCTGATCCGGGTCAAGGACACGGGCCAGGGCATGAGCCCGGAGTTCCTGCCTTATGCCTTCGACCGGTTTCGCCAGGCCGACGGCTCCACCACGCGCGCCCACGGGGGCTTAGGCCTCGGGCTGGCAATCGTGAGCCATCTCGTGGAGAAGCATAACGGGACGGTCCAGGCTGAAAGCGAGGGGCCGGGAAAGGGCGCGACCTTCACCGTGACGCTTCCCCTGATAGAAGAGCCTGGCGACGAAGCGAATCTCGCGGCCCTGTCGAACGGGGATAAATGGGCCGAGCCCGAGATGGCCAGGGCGCTCAGGGGCCTGGGAGTGCTCGTGGTCGATGACGAGGAAGATGCGCGCGCGATCATAAGCCTGATGCTCCAGCAGCTCGGCGCGAGGGTCCGCCTGGCCTCATCCGCGGCCGACGCTATGCGGGAGATCGGGCAGGGAGAGATCGACCTCATCATCTCGGACATAGCCATGCCGGGCGAAGACGGCTATTCGCTCATCAGCCGGGTGAAGGCCCTGGAAGCCGAGCGCGGGTGGAAGATTCCCGCGATCGCCCTCACCGCCTACGCGCGCGAAGAAGACCGCCTGCGCGCCCTTGAGGCCGGCTATGTCATGCACATCCCCAAGCCCATAGAGCCGGAGGCGCTCGCGTCCATAGTGGCCAGCGTCGCCAGCCGCCTGAAAGGCGATTGACCGGCCTCGACGGGCATAAAACCTCTCAAACCCGCCCGCGTGCATGCGGCGCTTCTCCGACAGCGCCCGCCCCGGCGAAAAGAAATAATTGAATTGAAGAAGGAGCTGCTGTATATTGCGAGCCGAGCCCTCTGAATAAAAGTTTCGAGCCCGTACTCCTACGAAGAATCCTCACGCATAAATTCCTCATCAGAATTCTGGCTTCTCTCGGGAAGAAGCATGGGGGCCGTGTGATGGATTCAATAGCGGAAAGGCGGGCAGGGCGGCGAGTTCCCGTGATACGGGAAGTCTCCGTCGAGCTGGACTCGCCGAGGATCACCCTGCGCGGCAAGATATTCGACCTGGGCGCGCGGGGCGCTTTTATTAACGTGGTCGCGGGCCTGCCGGCCGGATCGACCATAGAGATAGAGTTCGACCTCCCCACCGGGGAGGTGGTCAAGGCCACGGCGCGCATCAGTTACGTTCTTCCGGGGCTCGGGATGGGCGTGGAATTCGTGCGGATAGGCGAGGCGGAATCCGGCGCGATCGAGCTATTCATCGCATCCTACATGAAGGTATGAGCGTGGAGGAGTACTCCCGTCGATCGGGGAGCGTCGTCGGGAGAGCTTTCAAGCAGGGTCCGATGGGCCTCTCGAACGCGAAGGCTTTCAACGGCCCGGCGATCCGTCCAAGTTTTTGCGCCCACATGCCTCACGACGGGTCATGAGGCATGTGGGCGCATATATCGTCCGCTGACTTTGTGACCTACTGACTTTGTGACCTACTGACTTTGTGACCTACTGGCCGCCCGCGAGCTTGCCGATGAGCGTGAACAGCGGCAGGTACATCGCGATGACTATCGTGCCGATGGTGACGCCGAGGAACAAGATCATGGCCGGCTCCATCAGGCTCAGCAGGTTCGCGATGGCCGCGTCAACTTCCTGCTCGTAGAAGTCCGCGATCTTCGCGAGCATGGCGTCGAGCGCGCCCGTCTGCTCGCCGACCCCGATCATCTGGCTTACCATGACCGGGAACACGTCGAGCGTCCTGAGAGGCTCGACGAAAGTCTGGCCCTGCTCGATCCCCGAGCGGACCTTCATGATGCCTTCGCCCACGATGATGTTTCCTGCCGTGCGCGCGGTGATCTCGAGGGATTCGAGTATCGGCACGCCCGAGCTCATCAGGGTCGAGAGGGTCCGGCTGAATCGCGCGATGGCGATCTTCTTCATGATCTGCCCGAGGATCGGGAGTTTCAGGGTCATCCCGTCGACTACGTGCTCGCCCCTGTCGGTCTTGTACCAGGCCTTCATGCCGAAGGTGCCCGCGCCCACCATTATGACGATCAGCCACCAGTAGCCCGCCATAAACTGCGACATCGAGACGACCAGCTCCGTGAGCCAGGGCAGCTTCTCTCCCGGCCCGAGCAGCCCTTCGAAGATATTCTTGAAGGCCGGGATTACGACGATCATGATGACGGAGATCACTATGATCGCGATGACTATGACCGCTACCGGGTAGATCAGGGCGCTCTTGACGTCGCTCTTCAGCTTCACCATCTTTTCGAGGAAGGTAGATAGCCTCTGAAGGATGATGTCGAGAATACCGCCGGTCTCGCCCGCCGCCACCATGTTCGTGTATAGAGGCTCGAAGACCTTCGGGTGTTTCGCCATGGCGTCGGCAAGGGTCAAACCGGCTTCGACGTCCGCGCGGGTCTGGAAAATCACCTTCTGAAAATGCTTGTTGTCCTGCTGCTGCCCGAGTATCTCCAGGCACTGGACGAGGGGCAGGCCCGCGTCGAGCATGACGGAGAATTGCCGCGTGAACAGCGACAGGGCCTTGCTCTTCACCTTCTCGCGGCCGACCTTGGGCAGGCTGATGTCTCGTCCCTTCTCTCGCGCGCTGGTGAGTATGACCTGCTCGCGCCGCAGCATAGCCTCAAGCGCCGCGCGGTCGGCTGCCGCTCGCTCGCCGACGACGATTTCGTTCAGACGGTTGCGGCCCTTAAAAACATAAGTTGGCATCTTGCACCTTTACGATTGCTGTTTGATGACTCGGGGGCATCATTCGGTCCCTGGCCTGTCGACCGGAGCGCGCGCCTACCTGCCGACGCGGCCCAGCGGAGATATGGGCCGCCCGCCCTGCGCGGGCCCGCCCGGAGCGCGCCCAGGCTGCGGTTGTTGAGAGAGCCCCATCCCGCGATTGATCAGGTCCTGCAGCTCATCCGGGTTCGACGAGCGAGCCATGGCCAGTTCGAGCGAGATGTGCTTCTTGAAATAGAGGGTGGCGAGCGCCTGGTTGAACGTCTGCATCCCGTATTTTTCCTGGCCCGTCTGCATCATCGAGTAGATCTGGTGGATCTTGTCTTCGCGGATCAGGTTTCGGATGGCGGCGTTCGGCACCAGTATCTCCATCGCCAGCACGCGGCCCTGGCCGTTCATCTTCGGCAGCAACGACTGGGTGATGATGCCTTCGAGCACCATCGAGAGCTGCGTGCGGATCTGCGCCTGCTGCCCCGAAGGGAAGATGTCTATGATGCGATTGACCGAGGACGAGGCCGAGTTGGTGTGCAGAGTCGCGAAGGTAAGGTGGCCCGTCTCCGCGATCCTAAGCGCCGTCTCGGTCGTCTCCAGGTCGCGCATCTCTCCGATCAGCACCACGTCCGGGTCCTGGCGGAGCGCGGCTCTCAAGGCGTTCGCGAACGAGTGCGTGTCGGAGTGGACTTCGCGCTGGTTGACGATGCAGCTCTTGTGTGAATGGAGGTATTCTATCGGGTCTTCGACGGTGATCATATGCTCGTGTCGCTCGCGGTTTATCTTGTCGAGCATGGCGGCGAGCGTCGTCGATTTGCCGGAGCCGGTCGGGCCGGTGACCAGAATCAACCCGCGCGGCTTTTCGCAAAGCTTCGTGATGACCGAAGGGAGCCCTAGATCCTCGAACGTCTTGATCTCGTAAGGTATCGAGCGGAAGACGGCCCCGACCGCCCCGCGCTGGTTGAAGAGGTTGGCGCGGAATCGCGACAGCCCCTTGATGCCGAAGGAGAAGTCCAGCTCCAGGTGCTCTTCGAACCGGTGCTTCTGGGCGTCGGTCAGCACCGAGTAGGCGAGCTGTTTCGTCTCGGCCGGAGTCATCTCCGGGTACTCGAGCGGACGGAGCGTTCCGTGCACTCGCACCATCGGCGCGGAGTTCGTCGTAATGTGCAGGTCGGACCCGCCCAGCTCGATCATCTTTCTCAGCAAATCACTCAAGCCGATCTCTGGCATAGTTCCTCCGGGATGGAGTCGCGGCCGGCCCGCCTCAAAGCCCTCGCTCCGGCCTCTCTCTCATCGCTACTTCACCGTTTCTCTAACGATCTCCTCAATCGATGTAAGCCCCTGTCTGATCTTCTCGAGGCCGCTCTGCCTGAGCGTGAGCATCCCCTCTTCGACGGCCTTCCGCCTGAGCTCGAGCCCCGAAGCGCCGACCAGTATGAGCTCGCGCAGTTCGTCGGTTATCTCCATAACCTCGTAGAGCCCGACGCGCCCTTTGTACCCGGTCCCGTTGCATACAGGGCATCCGCTCCCCTTGAAAGTCCGTATATCCTTCGTCTCGCTGGCCGGGAAGCCTATGTCGATGAGCGCCTCGGCGGGCGTGGCGACCTCGGTCTTACACTCCTTGCATATTCGCCGGACGAGCCTCTGGGCCTGAATAAGGTTCACCGAAGTGGCGACCAGGAAGGGCTCGATGCCCATGTTCATCAAGCGGCTGATGGTGGACGGCGCGTCGTTGGTGTGAAGAGTCGAGAGCACGAGGTGTCCCGTGAGCGCGGCCTTCACGGCGATCTCAGCCGTCTCGAAGTCGCGTATTTCACCGACGAGTATGATGTTGGGGTCCTGCCTCAGAAAGGAGCGGAGCGAGGCGGCGAAGTTGAGTCCGATCGACTCCTTCATCTGCACCTGGTTGATGCCGGGCAGGTTGAACTCGACCGGGTCCTCGGCCGTCATTATGTTCGTCTCCGGCGTGTTCAGGCTTTGAAGCGCCGAATAGAGCGTCGAGGTCTTGCCCGATCCGGTCGGGCCGGTCACGAGAACCATGCCGTAGGGCCGGGATATGTTGCGCTGGAACTTCTCCAGGCTCTCGACCTCGAAGCCGAGCTTGGTCATGTCAAGGCGCAGGTTCTCTTTGTCGAGCAGGCGGAGCACCATCTTCTCGCCGAAGATGGTCGGCAGCGTCGAGACGCGGAAATCGAGCTCGCGCGAGCGGTTATCGAGGCGGACCTTGATCTTTATGCGCCCGTCCTGTGGAAGGCGCTTTTCCGCGATGTCGAGCCGCGCCATGATCTTCAATCTCGAAGTGAGAGCGTCGCGCATCTTTATGGGAGGGTTCATTATGTTGTAAAGCACGCCGTCCATGCGGAAGCGAACGCGGAAATCTTTCTCGTACGGCTCGATGTGTATGTCGGAAGCGCCTCGCCTGAGCGCGTCGACCAGGATGACGTTGACCAGCTTGACTACGGGCGCGTCCTCGGCCATGCGCTCGAGGTTTTCGAGGTCGATCTCCTGCTCGTCGTCGATGTCGAGCTGATCTATGTCGTCGCCGTAATCGTGCTGCCCCGTCGTCTCCGCGACGAGGTCTTCCATGACCCGGGCGAGCTCCATCTCGCGCGACGTGCCGTAATACTTTCTGACGGCGGCAGACAGAGTGGTCTCGCTCACCACGACGGGCTCGACCGAAAGGCCGGTCATAAACTTGATGTCGTCGATGGCGAAGACGTTGG
This sequence comes from Blastocatellia bacterium, assembly GCA_035537555.1. Lineage (GTDB taxonomy): Bacteria > Acidobacteriota > Blastocatellia > UBA7656 > UBA7656 > DATLMR01. The sequence goes on along the minus strand of DATLMR010000231.1, from coordinate 15,578 downwards.
TCGGATCGACCATGGCGAGCGTGAGCGTCGCGCCCACCCGGGAGAGCGGCAGCACGTTGTACCGCTCGGCGGTCTCCTGCGGCACGAGCGCGACCGCGCTCGCGTCGACTTCGAAGAGGTCCAGATTGACCGAGGGGACGCCATACTGCCGGCTGAGCACGGCCGTCACTTCCTCGTCGGACAACATGCCGAGCCGGACCAGAGTCGAGGCGAGCCGCCCGCCATTGACTCTCTGATAATCGAGGGCCTCCTTGAGCTGCTGAGGTGTTATAAGGTTGTCTTTAAGAAGGCTCTCGCCCAATTTTGCCGACATAATTACACAAATGCTCCGCCCCGCTCGTACCGAGCAAGAAGCTGGCACCGGAACCTTTCAGGAGTTCGGACGCCCGATAAAAGTCCGCCGAAGAATTCAAAATGGGTCTAGCAACTTCAATGTGAGAGCCAACAGCCCAACGGTAAAGAAGGCTTTCGCCCGTGCTGAGAGAAGACATTCAGGGGGGTGGTGCGACGACAGATGCAGAACAGCTTGCTAGGGGCACTGGCTGCGATTGCTACAGCTCGATCCGTAACCGGTCGCGAACCTCGCATCGCACAAAGCCTGGGAGACGGAATTTCGACCGACCTTGCGACGGGTTCCTTTGTAACATCGACCGAAAGGGGTGTCAATAATAAATAATCGAACGCCGGGGCTTGATTCCGGCTCCCGTTTATATTCTCGAAATCCGGAGCCGAGCCGGGCGCGCGCATCGCTACTGGTCCATCTTCATATACCTGCTGTTGTCGAACACGACGAAGGTGAAATCGCTGTCGCCGACCGACGCCCGCGTGACGCCTTCGGGCTTCAGTCTGCGGCCGAACCGGGCCTCTTCCCTGAGCCCGGGATGGCCCGAGTCTCCGTTCCAGTCCCAGAGTATGAAGTCGGTCTTGTCCTGGCTCTCAGTCGCCCCCGCGATTATCTTGAAGGTTTTCGAGCGATCGTCGAATTGGATGCTTCGGATGCCCAGGCCGCCGAGCGGCAATCGGATCACCTCCGTCTCTCCCGCCGCGATATTCTCATAAGAGAAGGGGCCGCGCGGGTCGCGCGGCTTCATCGCGATTACGAGCGCCTGGTCATCGGCGAGCGGGGAGCGCAGGCCGAGGAGCAGGCGCTCTCGCCCGGGGTCCCAGGCAAGCCCTTCGATATTGAGGCCGTCGTCTTTCCCCTTCCTGCCCCCCTCGCTCCCGAGCCCGCTCACATTTTCGACGAGGTATCTCTTCAGGCCGCCCAGGGCCTCGACTCCCCCCGCGCTCCCGCTTTCGGGATCGAACGTGAACCTCACGATGCCGGGCCCGTCGCTTCCCTTCCTCGATTGCGAGCTGACGGCGTAGAAGTACTTGCCGTCGCCGGTTATGCCTTCGAGATCCTGGATATCGACGCCCAGCTTGACGGGCTGGATCGGGCCGCTCTGCTCGCCGTTGCGGTCCAGACGCATCCAGAAGACTTCGCCCGGTCTGCTGTCATCGACGAACAGGACCCCGCCCGCTCCCGGGACGCCGGTCACGTCCGACGCTTCAAAAGTCCCTCCGTCGAACGCCCTGTCTTTGCCGCGAGCTTCTCCGGCCATCGTCCTGACACGCGCTGCCCTGGAGAGGTAGACGGTGATTCCACTGGCCGCGACTATTATTAAAAGCAGAGCGAAGAGGTAGCGGACTCCTCCGAATCTTCTTGCTTCCCGGTCCTTGATCTCTTTATTCATGACTCCTCAATTCCTGAGACACTCTACTCGAAGGGCTCCCGTACCTCGCGGCAGACCTCGAAGCCGTCCGTGCGCGGCCATCGTACAATCGAGAATTATCGCGTCGGAGTCATTGTTCGCGCAATCCCCTGGCCGGAATACCGGAATGCGGCATTGATCCAGTCCTCCCCTTAAGTCAAAATGGGAGTCGTGGCGCCTGTTTCTTTGAAAGGGAGCCTGATCAAGATAATGGGCAGCAAACCGACCACCGCACGCGCAGCGTCCCGTTCCATACGAACAGTCCAGCCATCGGAAGGCGCGAAAAACTGCCGCCGCAAGTTTTTGCGGTTCTTTCCGCGAGGGTTTCGCGACGAGACGTATATCGATTGGGAGCGGGGCTACAAGTGGCAGGCCCACGAGCAGTGGGAAGAGACTCTGAATCGCTCCGCCTACCGCTCGCTCCTTCGAGCGGGCAAATTCGCCGAGATAGCGGCGGCGGCCGTGAAGATCGAGTCGAAGACCAATCTCCTCTTCTCTTTCGAGAAGATGGCCCTGCGCGACGCTCTGAAGTCTCCGGAAGGGGCGCGCATGTTCGCCGAGGGGCTTTACGAATTACTTCACGGCGCCGGAAGCGCGGAACGCAGATTCGGGCGCTGGATAGAGGTCGTCGCGGCGCTGCCACGGAAGCAGACGCGAGTTCTCACGTGGCCCCTGGTGACCGTCTTCGGGTTCATCGCGCAGCCGGAGGCGCACATCTTCCTCAAGCCTAACGTGACGCGCGCCGCCGCGCGCGAATACGGCTTCGACTTCCGGTACGAGTCGCGCCCTTCGTGGGACACTTACGCGAGCCTGCTTGAGTTCGCCGAAGTTATACGCCGCGATCTTCGAGACCTGAAACCGCAAGACACGATCGACCTTCAATCATTCATGTGGGTTCAGGGCTCCGACGAATACGAAGAGTGACCCGAAGCGGGAAGATCGGAATCATGATCTTCCCGCTTCCCCTCTCGCTGAGGAGATGCCGGACCGGGGCCGCGCGAAGAGCCTCACGTCTTCACGCGCAGGGCATCAGAAGATACCCCGCGCACTGCGCGGCCCGGCCCACCCGGCGGCGGAGGCAAGAGCCGCCTCCGCCTTTTCGAAAGTACCGTGTCTCGCCCTACAGCACTTCTCTACAACACGCGCAGGAACGCTACCATGTCGGTCTTCTCCTGCGGCGAAAGGCTGAGCTGCATGACGAGGTTGAAGAACTCCACCGTATCTTCGAGCGTCAGAAGCCTGCCGTCGTGGAGGTAGGGAGGCGATTCCTTGATGCCGCGCAAGGGGAAGGTCTTGATCGGCCCCTGCGCCGTTATCATCATGCCGCCCTCCATCCGGGGCTTGTAAAAACGCTCCACCTTCAGGTCGTGCATGAGCCCGTCGGTGTAAAAAGGCGGAGTGTGGCAGGCGGCGCAGTTAGCCTTCCCGAAGAAGAGCTCTTCGCCGCGTATCTCGCTTTCGGACGCCTTCGTTCGGTCCAGGCGGCCGAGCAGGTTCAGCCTGGGAGCGGGCGGAAAATCGAGAATCTCCTGAAACTCTGACATGTTGTGAACCTGCGCACCGCGGTCCAGGATGTTCAGCCCCTTCTTCGTGGCGAGGACCGGGTCTCCGTCGAAGTACGCGGCGCGCTGCTCGAACTCGGTGAAATCTTCGACGGTCTTGAGCGCCCTCTGTGATCCGAAGAGGCGCTGGATGTTGACGCCTCTGAGCGAGGGGGTCTCGATGCGGCGGCGGTTCTCTTGCGGGCGTATGTCTCCGACGAGATGCATGGCTCCGGAGGTATGGCCGTTCACGTGACAATCGAAGCAGGTCACGCCTCTCATGCCGTCGGGCTTCTCGGTCTTGCGGTCCGCGGTGCCGTTGAACTGCTGCTGCGGGAACTGGGTCACGAGCAGGCGCAGCCCGTCGAGCTGTTTCGGGTTCAGTATTCCGTTGAACAGGTCATAGAAATTATCGATCGTGACAACCTGCCCTTTCGAGACATCGCCCAGGTCGGGCCGCGTGGTGAGAAAGATAGCGGGCGGAAACTCAGGCAGGAAATGATCGGGCAGATCGAAATCCATGTCGAACCTTTCCAGCCTCGGCAGCAATTTGACTTCCGTCTGTGGAAAGACCATGCCGCCGACCGCGTGGACGACGTGCGGCAGGGGAAGGTACGGGAAGACGCCTTTATCTCTGATCTCTTCAGGCGACATGCGACCGAGCTGCTCCCAGGTCACTCCGCTTGCGAGCCTGACTGTCGGCCCCACGGGGATAGGCTTGCCCCGTGTCATCTTCACGTTCGCGTCCACGCGGCGGGTCAGGTCGTAGCGCGCTTCGAGCCGCTTCTGGTGCTCTGCCATAACCCGCGATTTCGCCGCCTTGTCACGCCTGACTACGACGGCGAGCGGCTCTTCGACCACGGGAGTAAATGACGATTGCTGCTGATTGCCTTGTGGCTGTCTGTTCGAGCCCTCCTGGGCGCTGGCCCGGGGGCTTACGACGGAGGCGGTCAGGGCGGTCCCGGCGAAGACTATCGTCACGACAATCTTGATTCTCGTTGAGATGGACATGATGCTCCTTTCTTGAATGAGCCCCGATTCATCCGGTTATCTCACCACCGGCCTCCGGGCCGATCGTGCGAAACAGGGGTCGCGGAGCCGGGCGGCCACTCACCTTCCATGGCGCGATAGAAGCTCGCGCGGCGTTTAAAGCCTGGATACTAAGCCTGGGTACTACCTGTGCAGAGGTAATAACACCCGGGAGCCCGGCTTATTCCATCTCCGCAAAAATTATATAAGGCGGGGAATATTTCTTTCCCGGGCGTGTTATTCTAGGTCAGTCACGAGTAGAGGGACGTGAAGACAGGCAATGAACGAAGCTACCGATCAGGATGCGATCTTCAGCCAGGCGGCGCTCGAGCACATAGACGCGCTGTACGGTTACGCTATGATGCTGGCGCGCAGCCGGACGGAAGCCGAAGACCTCGTGCAGGAGACCTACCTGCGAGCCGTGCGGGCTTTCGGCCAGTTGATGCCCGACAGCAATCTCAAGGGCTGGCTCTTTACCATCATGCGAAACGCGTGGCTCAACCAGCTTCGCCACGCGCGCAGCGGGCCTCGATTCGTAGAGCTCGACGCCGAAGAGGAGGGCCACTCCAACCGGTTCGATCACATGGCAAGCGATCCTTACGCGATCTATCTCAGGAAGGTCGAAAGAGAAGAGGTGCGGGCGGCTATAGAGAGCCTGCCGCGCCTGCATCGCGAGATCATAGTGCTGCGCGACATTGAAGAGTTCAGCTATCAGCAGATTGCGACCATACTCGGATGCCCGGCGGGCACCGTGATGTCTCGGATCGGACGGGCGAGAGAGAAGCTGCGGCGATTGCTCGCAGAGTGGCAAACCTCGAGTGCGACAAGGACGATTCAAGCGAATTAAGTATGAATTCATGTAAGGAAATCCTGGCCCAGATGGCTTTTTATCTGGACGACGAGCTGCAAGGCGACGAGCGGGCGGCGGTCGAAACGCATTTGAGCGCCTGCGGGCCATGTCGCGAGATGCTCGAAAGCGAACGGCGATTCCTCCAGATCATCCGGAGCGCTCGCCCCCTTTACCGGGCGACGCCCGAGCTTCGCGCGCGGGTGGAAGACGTGCTCGGCGAAGCGCCCGCGCCACACGCGGCCTCTCGGGAGCTGCTTCAGCGAATCGAGCGCAGCCTCTCCCGCGACGGCGCCGCCGCTTCCCGGCCAATCGATATTCGACGCGCGCTGTCGATCGGAGCTCTGCTCGCCCTCGCCTTGATCGCGGCCCTCTGGGGGCTGGCCAGGTACGCGAACACTTTGGGACCGAAACCCCCATCCGATTTCGCGATGATGGCCGTAGAGACTCACCAGAGGTACCTGCGGGGCCAGCTTCCGCTCGAGATAGCGTCCGGCGTGCCCGAGGAAATCTCCGCCTGGTTCGCGGGCAAGGTCCCTTTCACATTGAAGCTGCCCAACTACCAGGAGCTCTCCGGCCAGGAGAAGCTATACCAGCTCGAAGGCGCGCGGCTGGCCGGGTACAAGAAGGACTACGCGGCGTACGTGGCCTACCAGATGCACAGGCGGCAGATCAGCCTCGTCGTAACGTCCGACGCCGTGGCCCACCCATCCGGCGGCGAAGAGATAGCTTCCAAGGGAATCACCTTTCACTACGATTCGATCGACGGCCTGAAGGTCATCACGTGGTCGGACCGGGGGCTGACCTACGCCCTGGTATCGGACCTGGAAGAGCGCGGCCAGCAATCATGCATCGTATGCCACCAGGGAACGAAAGATCGAGATTTCATAGAGAGCCTGAAGCCCTGACGGACCTCGGGCGGGTTCGGGCAGACTGAGTTGCGGCGGGCTCTTCGTCATCACCTTTCCGGTCGCCTGACACGAGATTGTAATCGATGCTCTTTTTGAGCTTGCCAGTTTCTTCGCGGAAGGTAATAGTCTTTGAGGGACGCCGGGAAAGAAGAGGTAATGAATTATGCCGTCAAATGGCACACGCGCGCTCCTCAAAGCAATCGGCATCGGGGTGATCGCCGGGATGAGGAGCATGTCAGCTCCGGCCCTGGTCAGCAATCATCTCGTCCGCACTCATCCGAAAGGAAGCTCCGATACGCCCCTGAAAGTCCTGGCCTATCCGAAGACGGCGACCCTGCTCAAGGGCCTCGCCCTCGGAGAGATGATCGTAGACAAGCTTCCCGTAGCGCCCGCCCGCATAGCGCCCGGGCCTCTCGCGGCGCGAATAGTCTCGGGCGCGCTTTGCGGAGGCGTCCTTTGCGCGGCGGAAGGCGGGAGAGCCGACATCGGGGCGGTCGCCGGGGGGTTGGCGGCGATTGCGGGAGCGTACGGCTTTTACCACCTGAGGCGAAACATAGGCGAGGAGTCGAGCTTGCCGGACCCTCTGCTCGGCCTCGCCGAGGACGCGGTCGTGATCAAGGGAGGCCTCGGCATACTGGGCGAGAGCAAGCCCTCTTGACGCGACGCGCGTGACCCGCGCCCGCTTGCCCGCGAGAACACCGGTGAAGTAGACTTTTAGCTAGTGGATGCAAAGGCGCAAAGCCGAGGGGTCGTTTATATCGAGCATATCAATGGGTAGCTGGGGGTGCGTGATTATGGGTGCCAGGGTCTTACTCGCCGCCGAATCGATAAGTCTACAGGAGCTGCTTCCGCAAGAATTCTCGTCGACAGAAGCCGAGGTCACCTGCGTGAGCGACGGCATTTCAGCCCGGCAGCTTATAAACGAACTGGATCCCGACCTGCTCATAGCGGAGATTTCGCTCTCGGGCGTGAACGGCTACGAGCTTTGCGAATACGTCAGAGAGAGCGCCAGGCACCGGCGCATGCCCGTTATTTTGGTGGACAGCCAGTTCGAGGTGATGAACCAGGCGCAGGCCTGCAAGTCGGGCGTCGATATCTATCTGGCCAAGCCCTTCGAGCCGAGGAAATTCGCGGGGATCGCAAACAGGCTGATCCGGCGTGAGCGGGCGGACCGCGCCGATGGAGCTTCGGGCGCCTCTCTGCTCTCCGGCACGAGCCTTTCCGCAAATGCCGCTCCTGAGATACGAGAAGCATCTCCGGCGCAATCGGATTCGAGATATACGGAAGACCGAAATCTCCGGGAGACGGCCGGCGACCTTCTGATCGCCGCGCCGAGTGAGCCCGCGAGAGCCGGCAAGCCGTACGATTTACCCGATGATGCACGGCTTCGCGAGCAGCCCTCGGCGATGAAGCAGGCAGCCTCGCCTCAGTCGGCTCAACCTGCGGGCGGCCGTAATTTCCCGGCCCTTTTGTGGGTAATCCTGGCCGGGGTGATACTCGGATCATTGGTGCTGCTCGCCCCGAAGTCGCCCCGCTCCGATGACGCGCCGAGCATCGAGCAAGGGGTCGTGAGCGCGTCCGACGCGAAGCCGGAAACGACGCCTCCCGACGAGACGCAAGCGGCTCCATCTTCACAGCCCATCGAAAGCTCCGGCCCTGTTGCGAGCGAGCAGCCCGCGACACAGGAGGGTGCCGGGAATACCGTCGCCGAAGAATCCGTCCACTTCTCTTCTCTCTCATTGGGCTCCTTGACCCCAAAGAGTCACACGCGTGAAAGGGTCGCGGGCTCGACGCCGCGCGCCACGGACCGCGCTCCCGAATATACGGGCGGGTCTGAAAACGCGTCCGCGGATGACGGCAGGCGGGTCACTCCTTCGGCTACACCCACTTTCAGGGCGAGAGCCGCGCGACGCTCAGGCTCGGGCAGTCACCTGAAAAGAGGTGGAGGCCAGATGATGCAGGCGGGCAAGAACATAGGAAGCGGCTTCAAACATTTCGGGATCGCAGGCAAGAACTCGGCCGTCTGGTCCGGGAAGAAAGCCGGGAAAGGCGTCAAGGGATTCGGCAAAGCCATGAAAGGCCTGTTCAATTAACGATATCGACGCCGCGCCTCTCGCGGGCGCGGCCGATGAATACTCCACTCAAAAAACTACCCCTCTTTTACTATTGATCTCTCGCCGCCGCTCGCTCAAGACCCGATTTTCATACACCGGAACGTCCCCTCTTTTTTTCGTAGGCTGAATAACTTTATTCTTGACTTGTACAAATCGAAGTGTTATTGATTACCCTGCAATTTGGAACGGTAGTCAATCTGACATTGGCAAGAGAGCAAACTCAGGGAAGTATTATCAGGGCTCATTAGAAAGTTCTCCTCACGTAAAAGACCAGAGGACAATCCTATCTTAGAATCAGTGGATAGTTTTTTGTAGGATTGGTGTGTCTGCCGGGCCGGGCGTCATCTGTCAGTAGTAAGCAGAGCGACTCCCTTATCAACCCGGCGGCCCTTCTGATCCTCAGCAACATTCAGATACATAACCACGCTGCTATCAACACCGTGGCCTGGGCGGCGCGTAATTAATCGAACCAGGCAGGCCTGCGGGCAACAAGAAACAGCATTAAGGTTTCTCAAACGACTCCCCATTGAGGGTGAAAGGAGATTCTTATGCCGAGAAACAAGGCAATAGAAAAAAAGCTAAAGGAAAAGAAGCTATCTGATATCAGCCGAAGGGACATGCTCAAAATGGGGGCCGCAGCGGGGGCCGTGACCATTTTGGGGCCGACCCTTCTGACGTCGAAAAAGTCGCTTGTCTTCGCTCAGGGCGCAGTGGCGGAACCGGTGCTGTGCGCGCCGACTCCGGTCCCGGTCAGTCCGGCGACCACGCCGTTTCTCGACAATCTTCCGATACCCTTGCCGGCGGTACCCCAATTCCTGAGCCCTACTCCGACGGAGAACGCCAACACCGCCGGGGGCGAGGCTGCCCGCGCGCCGCATCAACGTTGGGCGCAGTTGACGCCGGCCATCACGTACCAGATGGAGGCCAAGGCCGCGACCCATCAGTTCCATTCCAACCTGCTGCCGTCCTACGCCTGGGCCTTCAACGGCAAGTACCCGGCCCCGACGGTCCTGAATGCTTATGGCCTGCCGTCGATCGTGCGATTCAAGAATAGCCTCCCGACAACTACCACGAGCTTCGGCACGCCGGAGATCACGATCCACCTGCACAACGGGCACACGAGCCCTGAGAGCGACGGGTTCGCGCAGGACTTCTTCGCCCCGGGACTATTCAAAGACAATCATTACGGGAACATCTACGCGGGACTCGACGACTTCGGAGGGATCGGCGATCCCCGCGAAGCCATGCACACCTTCTGGTTTCACGACCACCACGCGGGCGAGACGGCGAACAACAACTACCTGGGCCTGAACGGCATGTATTTCGTGTACGACGAAAAGGACCCGGGGCACGAGTTCAGCACGCCGGATTCGCTCCGTCTGCCGAACTACTACGGCATAACCGACATCCCTCTGATCCTTACCGAAAAGAGATTCTGCGCCGCCGCCAACGGGCGCAACGAGATGTTCCAGGTAGTAGGGAACGCGGCTCCGGCCGGAGATAAGTGGGTCGTCAACGGCAAGATCCAGCCCAAGTTTGCGGTCAGAAGGCGCAAGTACCGCTTCCGCATCCTGAACACCGGTCCGGCGAAGACCTTCAACCTGAGCCTCATCAAGCCCGACGGGACTCAGGGAACCATCACGGTCGTCGCCGTCGATGCCAACTTCCTTGAGCATCCGTTCGACCTGAGCACCCGCACGCTCGACGTATTCGTGGCCATGCGGTTTGACGTGATCATCGACTTCGCAGCCTTCCCCGTCGGCACGTCGGTTTACTTGAAAGAGAATGCTCCGCAGAACGTCACCGGCGGTGGCCCGGCGCTTCCCGACCCCGCGCCGGGGCTGCCCATGACAAACGTTCTGATGCGGTTTGACGTCGTCGGCAACACCATTATTCCCGACACGCCGCCGGTCCCGGCAGATCTGGTCGAAATGCCCGACCCGCCGGTGCCGGATGGTTCCTTCGAGTGGCGCTTCACGCTCGAAGCCGGACAGTTCAAGATCAACGGCCTGCCGTTCGACCCGAATCGGGTTGATCACGCGGTCTTGAAGGGCAGCACTGAAGAGTGGACTCTGAGGAATAACGTCCTCGCGGGCAACTGGGTCCACCCCGTGCACATTCATTTCGAGGAGGGCCGGATTCAGAGCCGGACGACCAGGCCGGACCCTGTAAATCAACCTGGTTTGAACGTGCCGGTCACGCTCCTGCCCGAAGAGCTGGGGAGAAGAGACGTCTATCCGCTCCCGGGCCAGCATACGGTGGTCCTCAGGCAGCGGTTCAGAGACTTCGTGGGGCGGTACCTGATCCACTGCCACAACATGAACCACGAGGACAACTTCATGATGATGCGGTGGGATATAGTCGAGACGCTGGCTCAGCTGCGCGAGAAGAGGCGAGAGATCGCGCAGAGGCGAGCGGAAGAAGGCGTCGCGCCGATATACAGCAAAGAGGAGTTGGGCTAATGAAGAGACGAGCTTTATTCCCGAGCGTCGGACGCGACGAGGCGCCACGCGTGCCACACGTCGGGTCACCCGGGGCGGTGGGCTTCACGAATGCCTTGCTCCGCACCCACGAAGACAAGCAGGTCAGGTTTTACGATGACCTGATCAAGGGCAAACAGGTGATAATCAACCTGATGTATGCCTCGTGTGAAGGTGTCTGTCCCGTGACCACCTCGAACATGATCAAGGTCCACCAGGCCTTGAAAGATCGGATGGGTCGCGACCTTTTCATGTATTCCATCTCGATAAAACCGGAAGACGACGATCCGGCGGCGTTGAGGCGCTTCGCCGAGATGCACGGCGCGCTGCTGCCGGGCTGGACCTTCCTGACCGGCGACCCCTACGATATCGAGACCATCCGTTTCAAGCTGTTCAGATGGGACCACATAAAGTTTGACACGGACCTCGACTCGCATACGTCCATGCTCCGTATCATCAACGACGCGTCGAACCGATGGAACGAGGTCACTCCGATGGCCAGCCTCTATACGGTACTGCAACACATCTCCTGGACGAACTCGCCCAAGCCGTTCAATAAGGTCGTCGAGGAGAACGAGGCTCTCCAGAAGAGGATAGATAAAGAAGTGAAGACGTATGGCTACCGCCGGACGACTTGATCGAGGATTGAGGGGCGAGGGGCCGCAACGGCCTTCGCCCCTCGATAGCCATGCCGTTTGAGACCGAGAGTAGGGGTTGCCGAAAGGCGACTTCTATTCTCGGCCAATTGATCCAAGGAGGGCTGCATGAAACGATCCGCTCTTTTAGCTTCGTTGCTCTTTTCGTCGATCTTTATTTGCCTCATAACGACCCCGGAGGCCTTCGGCCAGAAGGGATGCCGGTTGAATATCGTCGGGACATGGAAAGCGGCAAGCCCCGATGGAGCAAGCCCCGTCCTATATCGTTTCTCGTCGGATTCTACGGTCACGGTGCTGTCTAGCCTGGGACCGGAGCAGAGCGCGGAGATGCGAGAGATCGCCACCGCGACTTATAAACTGGATGACCCCGGCGCTCCCAAGGCCATCACCTTCAAAGCGGCCAGGGAAGGTGGAGGATTCGCGCAGGGCACGACCTCGATGGGTATAGCCGGGTACGATGACGTTTCCATTACCTGCGTCAGGCCCGGAGTCGGGCCGGTACGGTGGGTCAGGGTAGACCCATATCGTTACTTCGTCGCCCTGGTCGGGCGGAGCGGAACGTTTTACGACCGCAGCGGGCCGGCCTTCCCGATGCTGCTCAAGATCGATGAGGGAAAGACACAGGTCGATGCCGTGGGCATTTATGCCATCAGGAACGCTCCAATCTTTGGCACGGTACCGCCTGAAACCTATAACGAGTTCATGAAAGAGCCCGGTAACGGCTCGGACGTGATGTTGCGCCTCGAAATCACGGGGACGCAATACGAAAGAGGGCTGAAGATACTGCGGACCTGGGAAAGACGGGTCATGGAAAGCGAGCTCTTATATCCGGATATTTTCATGGATAATATCCTGCTCGTGAAGCAGTTGACCGAGAGCCTCAATCAATGCGGTGAAAGAATCAAGCTGTACAACCTCGACTGGGGCGTGGATGATAAAGTCTCTGATAACAGAAGGCCGTCTCATATTCCGTTCCTTTATTTCAAGGAGCTGAGGCGGCTCAACGAATCGCTTCACATCAGGGACGAGAAATTTGGCGAGTACGGGCATCAGATGCAAAAATCAGCGGGGCAGTGAAGATGAAACGAGCCTTCTCTCTCTATTTGCTCATCCCGATTTGCCTGGCATTCGCCTGCCCGGCTGTCGGGCAGACGAATGCCAGGGCCGGTGCCGAGAAAGCCTGCCCCTTCAGCATCGTCGGCCTGTGGAGGTCGGACGCGACGACCCAATCGAATCCCGTCTTTTTCAGCTTCTCGCCGGAAGGATGGGTCACACTGCTGGAGCATTCCGCCGACTCTCTGCCTCAGGATTTCGAGATGATAACGGAGGTGCGCTATAAGCTGGACAAGCCTTCCGTGCCCAGAGGCATCGAGTTTCTGGCGGCCCGCGGGAATGACGTTTTCCCCGCGGGCGCAACCCTGTTGAAGATAGTCGATTATAACGACGACAGCTTCACCACTCTCGACCCCGTAACAGAGCGAAAGACGCGGTGGGTCAAGGAGCGGACCGAGCGGTATTTCCTCACCTTCGCCGCGCGCAACACGCCCGGCCAGGGCGGGCCTGCCTTTGCCATGTTGACCACTCTGGACGGGCGCGCCACCAGGGTCGAAGCCCTCGGCATCAGACCGTCCACGGACGACGCGGGGAAAACGGAGCCTGCATTCGGGCCGGTCCCCGCCGAGCTTTACGACCGGGTCACCGAGGAAGAGAAGAAGGGCTCCAAAGACGAGAACGTGATCGCGCGCTTCGAGCTGACCCGGGCGGAGTTCGAGGCAATGCACAAGATATATCAGGCATGGGAGAAGTCCGTGAAAGCTAATTCGCTCCCGGACGCCGATCCTTACCTGAACGGGATGGAGTTCTTGAGGGCAGCGGCCGAAGGCCTCAATCAGTGCGGCGAAAAAGCGAAGCTGATGAGGCCGTCCCAGCGGGAACGCGATGAGATCGCCGCCAGATTTGCCCCTCTTCAGAGGCCCCTGGAGTATATAAGATTAATTAGGAAGAATAACGAAGAGCTGCACATCAAGGACCTGGCGTTTCCCTGGCAATGGCGGCCGATGATCCAGTCGCCCGCTCAATAGACCGGGTTTCGGAAGGGCAGGATGAAAAGCATTACAGGTCTATATTCGAAGGAGTCGTCGCATTACTCTCAGCCACCCGGCGGGCCTCCGTTAGAGGGGCGGTCTCCGGGGACCGATTGGCGTACTCGCGTGATCTCGTTAGTACTGACTGAATCACCAGTACTGTAGGAATATAACTTCAAACTTTAAGGAGAAACTAGTATGAGCGAAACTAGTGCATTTAGTGTGAGCGCGACCGATATGAGCGCGAGCGGTACTACGAACGGGCTCTGTCAAAAGGGGGGCCCGTACAAGAGCAACAGGAACACTACGATCGTCGTATTTTTCAAAGCAGGGCAGCGGTTCCCCGTTGACCCCACTGACGGCCGCTCTACGACGTGGTCCATCGTGACCGCGAGATGAGTGAAGTCCTTCCGGCGGGGGATAGATATTTCACCCTCTATCCCCTGCTCTCTTCAAAAGAACGCCTTCGCGCCCGCCCGGGAAACGGGCCGGGTTCCAATCGAGATCGCTTCGCCTCCCTCACATCGCGACGGTGATGTCGAAGCGATTCTTGAGAGCCAGAATATACTCGCCCTCATCCGTAAGCTCTTGCTCCCGCCGCTCGGCGCCCTCGGTCGTGATAAGGCGTCTATCGCTAAGCGTCACTCGCCCGTTCTCCGTCGCCATCGAGCAGATTCGCTGCTGCGTAAAGTGCGAATCGGGAGATGTCTGATGATAACGGCACATCGCTTCATAATCGGGGTACTGATAAGCTTTGAGAGTCAAACGAAACTGAGGCTTCCACTCACCGCCCTGACGGCTCTCCATCAAGATAAGACGATCATCCACCGCGTCTATGCGGTATGAGCGGTCGCCGAAGACCTGTACATCCCTGCTGTCTATCAGCAGCGGCTCGCGGAACGAATCGCCGAATCCTACGTCTACGAGCCATCTCTCCTCAAGTAAGACCATCAAGGTCATGTGATCGAAGTCAGGCCCGAAGCCCCCGTCAGGCCTTGCAACCCCCGCCGACAGCATCGATACATTAAAGCCCAATTCGCGTAACAGGGCGGCGAACAGCCCGTTCAGCTCGTAGCAGAAGCCTCCCCGCCGCCTTGAGACGACCTTGTCAAATAAGGCCCCTTCTTGAATCAGTATAGGCTCGCCGGCGTGAATGCTGAGATTCTCGAAAGGTACTGAGAGCAGGTGAGCTAGTTGTAAATCCCGCAGGGTCCGGTCATCAAGAGACAAGGAGCCCGTGTAGTTGATCCGTTGAAGGTACGCCTTTATATCCATATCAAGCTCCGTCTGTCTCCAAAACAGGAGGTGTCGGATTTTCCGCGCAAGCCGGAGAGGGCAACCCTGTCCGGCATCTTCGGCGCAACGCACAAAGCCATTAAGCAGAGCCATTGAAACAGTCTCATCGTTGGCCTTTGTGGTCAATACTGCTCAATGCTGTTTCACTTTAATTATCCTGCGACGCGTGACGTCTTACCCGGGTTGCAATACCCTGAGGAAAATATACTCCCGGTCTTCCATGCCCGCCGCTTGCGACATCCCGTTCGATACGTGAGTCAGCGAGGGCAGGCCCCGGCTGTTCTCGGGAAGGCGTAAATATTACGGAATTCGAGATGTGCTTGCCCCGCGCGAGCCTCTTGAAAGCCTTGTAACTTTGCTGGTAGAATCTCACTGTTTTGGGAGAGGCATTCGATAGGAAGGTTTCTCTTTTACAAAACGTTTGAACAGTTCCTTATGAAGTTTACCCAGGGACTCATAACTGTTTCAAACGAAGACTTCAACCCGGGCCGTTAGCTCAGTTGGTAGAGCAGCTGACTCTTAATCAGCGGGTCGGTGGTTCGAGCCCACCACGGCTCACTTGTTATACGAACACTTTACAGCCGCTTTCGAGCGGCTTTTTCTTTTCTACTCACAAGTTTTGCTCATTTTCCCGCCTATTCCCTTCCCTACCTAAATATTTGAAATCACTGTTGAGCTACCATAGCGCCCGAAAGGAGATCGCTATGACCAGAAATCTATGCGTGTTGTTGATGCGTTCGAGCGGGGCACGAATCCAAGAATTTGCTGCTCTACAAATCGGAAACCTTTCCGTTAGGCTTTACTCACCTCAAGACTCCTTGTGCCTCTGCCCTCCACAACGTCTTGAGCAGAATTGACAGGGCCTC
>DATLMR010000230.1:0-14146 GCA_035537555.1 Blastocatellia bacterium | reverse complement strand
AGATTCCTCGACGGCAAGTAAGTTCAGCTCGCGCTCGCGAAGGCCTGAGGGCAGCTCGCTCAAGTCGATCAAGGGCAGGTCGAATCGCGGCTCGGGCGCGATCACCTGAACAGGGCGGCCGTCCACGCTCGTGAAGGAGGTTCGCAAGGACTCGTGGCGATTTATTATCTCCCTGAAGGTCTTTTCCATCGCGTCTACGAGGAGTTCTCCGGTCAGGCGTAAACCGGACCCGACGTTATAGACGGGGCTATCCGGCTCTAGCTGGTTTAGAAACCAGAGGCGGCTCTGGGCGAAAGACAGGGGCAGCTCGCCGTCTCGGGGGGCGGTATTGATCGAGGGCCTGTGAACGCCCCGGCCTTCCCTGATGGCCCTCTCGACGCTTTGCGCGAGCCCCGCGACCGTGGGTGATTCAAAGAGGTGGCGTAAAGGAAGTGAGACTTTGAAAACCTCGCTCACTCTGGACATGACCTGCGTGGAGAGGAGCGAGTGGCCTCCAAGCTCGAAGAAATCATCATCCACCCCGACGCGCGCGACGCCCAGTAATTCAGCCCAGATGCCGGCGAGCAGCTCTTCGACAGGCGTCCTCGCACGCTCCTCCTCCCGCTCCCCTTCTTCTCCTCCTCTCCTCCTCCTCCTCTCCTCAGGCAACCCTCCTCGATCCACCTTCCCGTTGGCCGTCAGCGGCATCTCCTCGATCACCTCTATCCCGCTCGGCACCATGTACTCAGGCACCCTCTTCCTCAACCTCTCCCTTATCTCTGCCTCTGCCTCTCTGCCCCCTTCGCTCTCCACGTACGCCACCAGCCTCTTGTCTCCTCCCGCCCCCTCCTTCACCACTACCACCGCCTGCCTCACCTCCTCCTGCTCTTCAAGCGCCGCCTCCACCTCTCCCAACTCCACCCTGTACCCTCTGATCTTTACCTGATTGTCCTCCCGCCCTATGAACTCTATCGCCCCGTCTCTTCTATACCTCCCCAGATCGCCCGTCCTGTAGAGCCGCCTCCCCCCTTCGACCGCGTGCGGGTGCGGCAGGAACTTCTCCGCCGTCAGCTCCGCCCTCCCTATGTACCCCCTCGCGAGCCCCGCCCCTCCTATGTAGATCTCCCCCGTAACCCCTACTGGCACCGCCTCCATCCGCTCGTCCAGCACGTAGACTTCCGTGTTCGCTATCGGCCTCCCTATCGCCACGCTCTGCCCCACCTCGTAGCCTCTCCTCATCACCTCGCAGCTCGCAAACGTCGTGCTCTCTGTCGGCCCGTACCCGTTTATCAGCTCTATCCCCTCCAACCCCTCAAGCACCTTCTTCACCTCTTCGACTCGCAGCACGTCTCCCCCGGCCAGCAGCTGTCTCAGCCCCCTTAGCCCCTCCAGGTTCCTCTCCACCATCTGGTGAAACAGCCCCGCCGTCAGCCACAGAGTCGTCACTGCGTACTCGGCGATCGCCTCCCCGATCTCTTCAAGCGTCGCCTTCTGCTCGCCCATCATCACAAGCTTCCCCCCGTTGAGCAGCGCTCCCCATATCTCGAACGTCGACGCGTCGAAGGAGACGGGAGCCATCTGAAGGAAGACTTCGCGCTCGTCCATCCTGGCGAAGGTATTCTCCTTGACGAGCCTGACGACGCCCCTGTGCGTGATAGCGATGGCCTTGGGCCTGCCCGTCGAGCCAGACGTGTACATGGCGTAGGCGAGGTTGTCAGGGCTGAGCTCGACATTGAGGTCGTCAGGGCTGAAGAGCGAGAGCTCGGCCTGCCGAGAGTCGAGGCACAGCAGCGAGCCAGAGCGGTTGGGGAGGAGGTGAGCGAGGCTCTGATGCGTGAGCAGGAGCTTGATGGATGAGTCTTCCATCATGAAATCTAGGCGGTCGAGAGGGTAGTCGGGGTCAAGAGGGAGGTAAGCGCCGCCTGCTTTGAGGATGGCCAGCAGAGCGACGATGAGGTCGGGAGAGCGGCGAAGGCAAACGGCGGTCAGGGAGTCGGGGCCGAGGCCGAGCGAGAGGAGGAAGCCAGCGAGCTGGTTGGCCCTGGAGTTGAGGTCGCGATAAGAGAGGGATTGATCGGCCCAGGCGAGCGCAATGGAGTCGGGGGTGAGGGAAGCCTGGGCCTGGAAGAGCTCGTGGATGCAGGCGTGCGCCGGGTAAGGCGAAGAGGTCGCGTTCCAGTCGAACAGGATTTCTTTTCGCTCTCCCTCCGTCAATAAAGGCACCTCGGCAATTCGCCGGTCGGGATCTTCCATCACCCTTTCCAGAAGAACCCGGAAATGGCTCAGCATGCGCCGTATCGTCTCCGAGTCGAAAAGGTCTGTGTCGTACTCCATGCTACAGGCCAGGCCTTCGTCGCTTTCCCTGACGAACAGGAGCAGGTCGAACTTCGAAGTAGACCTCTGCGTTTCGAGCATTTTCAGGCTCAGGCCGGACAACCTGACATCGGGCATCGGAGCGTTCTGCAAAGAGAAGACGACCTGAAACAGGGGCTGGCGGTTCAGGCTTCGCCCAGGTTGAAGTTCCTCGACGAGTTTTTCCAGAGGGAGGTCCTGGTGAGCGTGCGCCGCGAGAGCAGCGTCACGGACACGGGAGACCACGTCCCTAAAGGACGGTTTGCCCGAAAGCTCGGTCCGCATCACCAGAGTGTTGACGAAGAAGCCGATCAACCCCTCGATCTCTCCCCGGTTGCGGCAGGCGATGGGAGTTCCGACTAGCATGTCCTCCTGACCGGAGTAGCGGTAGAGCAACACGTTAAAGGTCGCAAGCAGCCAGACGAATTGCGTCACCTGCATCTGCTGACAACGCTGCGAGAGCGCTTCGCAAATGTCGGGGCCAAGGACCAGCGTCTGCGTTTCACCCTTCGACGAATGGAAGGCCGGCCTCCGCCTGTCGGTCGGCAGCTCAAGGCTCGGAGGCGAGCTGCCGATGCGCTCTTTCCAGTAGCTAACCTGCTTGTCGAGGACTTCACCCTTCAGCCACTCTCGTTGCCAAAGCGCGAAGTCGGCGTACTGGATCGGCAGCTCGGGCAGCGGCGAGGGCTTGCCGGTCGAAAAGGCTTCGTAAAGCGCGGTTAGCTCGCGAACCAGGACTCCTATCGACCACGCATCGGCGACGACGTGATGCATCGATAGCAAAAGCACGTGCTCGAATCGATCCAGCTTGAGCAGGCATGAACGAAACAGAGGGCCCCTGGCCAGATCGAAAGCCCTGCGGTCATCAGCGACCGCGAGCGCCATCATCTCTTCCTGCCGCCTCGACTCGGAGAGGGCCGAGAGCTCGACTAGCGGGAGACTCAATGGCTCGTATTCGTGGATGACCTGCGTCGCTATGCCCCCGCGCATGACGAGCGTCGTCCTTAAGACTTCATGCCTTCGCACTATCTCGCTCAGGCTGAGTTCGAGCGCCTTCGCATCCAGGCTCCCTCTGAGGCTGACGGCGCATGAGACGTTGTACGCGGGGTCGCCCGGGTTCATCTGATCGAGGAACCAGAGGCGTTCCTGGGCGAAAGACAGCGGCGCGGAAGGGTCATCTTTCTCCCGGCGGCGTAACGACAGGCGCGGCGCGGAGTGCTCTTCTTTGCTCTTAAGGTGTCTTGCGAGGAGCTGGAGCTTGGCTCGCGAAAGGTTCGCCAGACGTGTGGAATAATCGCTCATCATCAATCCTCGGTCAGCGTGAGCAAATGGCTCCGGTCAGTCGAGTCCGACGGCGCGACGGCCATCCTGTCGCCGGACGGATCTTTTGCCACGTAGGCCCGATCTCAGGTTCGCGGGCCGTGGGCCATACTGCCGGCCCATGAAGATGGCAGAAAGGAATCGATGACCGTGGCCTTGCCTAGCTTGATCCCTTCCTCAAGGACCAGCTTCCCGAGCGCTACGTCCAGTATCCCGAGGCCGAAGGGACTGAATACGACGATACTCTTCTCGTCGCGGCGCGCGGGCGACGAGCCCGTGAGTACGTCCGCGAGACAGCACCGTATGAACGAGCGGTGGCCGACCTGCTGCTCCGCGAGATGCACCGAAGTCTGCGCGCGGCACACGTGGTCCGGGTCGTCCACGACGTTATCGCAGGCCAGGATGATTTCCGGTGAGAGGTCCCTTAGAGAGATGTGAAGGATCGTGCTTCCTTCGTTCAAGCCGCCGAGATCCGAGATGTGACTGGTTATCGCCGTGGTGGCGAGCGAGAGAAGGCGCGTCCTCTTCATCACGCGCTCGGCACGCACCTCTATCTCGACCACTATTCCTTCTGCTTCATACTCGAACTTTCGTTTGAAATCGGCCGCTCTCTGCGGGTCCACATCGTGGATGACGAGGCGGCGGATCTCGGGCCGTACGGCGAGGACGAACCGGGCTATCTCGCGATTGATCAGCCCGCACCCGATCAGGCCCAGGTCCGTCTCGGCCCGCTCGTGGAGCGCGCGGGCGGCGAGGGCGGCGCTCGCCGCGGTCCGCCTGGCGCTGATGACCGACCCTTCGAGGATCGCCTCCGGTCTGCCCGTCTCGGTCGAGTTGAGCACCAGAACCGCCGACGCGCGGTCGAGCCCTCTCTCGACGTTGCCGGGAAAGGACGATACCCACTTGATGCCCGCCTTGCCGAACTCACCGCCCAGGTGCGCGGGCAACGCTATTATTCGATTCGAGTCGCTGTCGGCAAAGCGGAGGAAGGAAGAGTGAGGAAGGGATGTCATTCCCTGCCGGTGGGCGACGTATGCCCTGCCCACGAGATCGACAATGTCGAGTTCTCGCCCATTCAATATGCCCTCAACTTCATGGCCTCTGAGTACGACTATATCGCCGTCGCGCATTGTAGCTCCTCTCTAGGCTGCCGCCAGTAATGCGACACGTCTCCGAAATGTTCAATCACCCATTCGTCGCAGTAGATGGTATCCAGGTAGCGCTCGCCCCGGTCCGGAAAGAGCATCGCGCAGGTGGCGCCGTCTTCGATCTTCTCCCGATATTTTTCGACAGCCATCAGCACCGCCCCCGAAGACCCGCCTGCGAGTATTGCCTCCTGCCTCACGAGCCTCCTGCAACCGATGATGCATTCGAGGTCCGACACGTGAACGCAATCGTAGGCGAGGCCGTGCTGGTACAGGTCGGGCGTCACCGCGGCCCCGTGACCGGGTATGAGTCGCTTCGCCTTCTGCCCGCCGAATATCACGCTTCCGATGGCATCGACCGCGATGATCCTCGCCTTGAGGCCGTTGGCTCGAATGAACTCGGAGCAGCCCCGCAAGGTGCCGCACGTGCTGGTCGGGCAAAAGAGGTAATCCAAAGTTCCGGCGAGCGCTTCATTGATTTCGGACATCGTCTTGTGGTGCGCGATCGGGTTGTACTTATTCGCGTACTGATTGGGCCAGAAGCTGTTGGGGATTTCGGTCAACAGCCTCTCGACGCGCTTGATCCTCGCCTGAAGGAATTCCCCGGTCGTTGCGTCCGGGTCTTTTACCAGATCGACCTCCGCGTCGTAGGCCTTCATGAGTCTTATGTTTTGAAGGGTGGTCTTCGGGTCGATGACGCAGATGAAACGGAGGCCGAAATACGCGCAGGCCTGCGCCAGCCCTATTCCCATATTTCCGGAACTGGACTCGATGATGACCGTGCCGGGGCCAATGTCTCCCGTATCGATGCCGTGTTTGATCACGCTGAAGGCGGGCCTGTCCTTGGTGCTGCCGCCCGGGTTGAGGGCCTCAAGCTTTGCGTAGAGGTGGAAGCCGGCGCTCGCCATGACCCGGCTCATCCTGACCAGCGGAGTGTTGCCGATTGCTGAAAGTACACTGTCCGTTACTAGGTTTGACATAGGTTGCACCTCGATTTTTGGAGCAACTGCCGACCCGGCATCCGGGCCTTCGTTGTTAACAGGTCCAGGCCAGGCGAGGCCTATGTGTTTGCTTTGTACCGCGGTCTGTTCCGGTTGGCTGACAGGGCGGAATCTTCGGACTCGCCCGCCGCGCCGATGTTATTCGCCAGCTCGGATTGGCCCGGGACAGGGGCATGGCCCGCGAGCAGCAGTTCAGCTTCCGCGTCCGACAGCCGCTCAAGCTGGACGAGCAATTGCGCCATTTCGCTCTCATCCGCCTTCTCTGCCTGGCTCTCTGCAACGGTGGCCGCGAGCCCGGTGATGGTGGGGTTCTCAAAGAATTTCTTTAACGGCAACTCGACTTGAAAGGTGTCGCGCACCCTGGTAATTAACTGGGTAGCAAGCAATGAATGCCCGCCCAGTGAAAAGAAGTTGGTGTTAACGCCGACTTTCTGAATCCCCAGGACATCGCGCCATAACTCGGCCAGCACTTCTTCCATCGCGGTATGAGGCGCAACATAGCCCGGCTCAAGTTCCGGTCGCGCGGCTTCAGGTTCAGGGAGCGCCCGGCGGTCCAGCTTCCCGTTCGATAACAACGGCATCTTCTCCATCATCACGAACGCCTTCGGCACCATATACTCAGGCAGCCTCTCTTTCACGTACCCCCTCAGCTCTCCCTGGCTCATCATCCCGCTCTCTTCTCTCACTATGTACGCCGCCAGGTAGTTCTCTCCTCTATCGTCCTCCCTCGCTATCACTACCGCCTCTTTTATCCCTCCCGCCTCATTCAATACTCCTTCTATCTCTCCCAGCTCTATCCCGTATCCTCTTATCTTCACCTGCTGATCTATTCTGCCCACAAACTCCAGGTTCCCGTCCCTGTCGTACCTCACCAGGTCCCCCGTCCTGTAGAGCCTCGCTCCCTCTTCCCCTCCGAAACTGTCAGGGATGAACTTCTCAGCCGTCAGGTCGGGCCGTCCCCTGTAGCCTCGCGCAAGCCCCGCGCCCCCGATGTACAACTCTCCTTCGACTCCCACCGGCACCGGCTCCAGGCAATGCCCGAGGACGTAGGCCACGGCGTTCGACACCGGCCTGCCTATCGGCACAGACGATTGTTTCCCTCCCGAGCCGATATCTCCCGAACTGAAAACGTAGCTGGTCGAATCCACGCTCGCCTCCGTCGGGCCGTAGACGTTGACCAGCTCTACCTGACCATGAGCCAGGAGGCCGTCTCGAAGATGTGGGAGGAGGGCTTCCCCTCCGCTGTAGATCTGCCTCAGGCTCGTACACTCCTTGAAGGCCGGGTCCTCAAGCATCGCCTTCAGCATCGACGGCACTCCCTGAAAGATCGTGATCCCTTCTTTCTTGATCGTCCTTACCAGATAGCTGCTGTCCTGATGCCCTCCCGGTTCCGCTATCACCAGTTGCGCTCCAGCCGTCAGCGGCGCTATCACTTCCCACACCGACGCGTCGAAGCTCATCGGAGTCTTCTGCAACACCCGGTCACTCGCGCTCAGGGGATTGGTCGCTTCCATCCACCCAGCCAGATTGCAGAGCCCTCGGTGCGGAACCATCACGCCTTTCGGCCTCCCGGTCGATCCCGACGTGTAGAGCACGTAGGCGAGATTCTGCTCACTCATCTCGACCTCGGGGTTACGCTCGCTTTCGACCGACAGCAGGCTTTGAATCTCTTGCGGGCAGATGACCTCGCTCACCTTTCCCGAAAACAGCGGTAAGAAGTCAGGCTGAGTGAGGGCCATGGAGGCCTGGCTGTCGGCGAGCATGAACTCAAGGCGCGGGAGTGGGTATGAGGGGTCGAGCGGGAGATAGGCCGCGCCCGATTTTAGAATAGCCATCAGGGCGACGATGAGGTCGATGGACCTGTCGAGCGAAAGTGCGACCACGGTTTCCGGACCGGCCCCGGATTTAATAAGGTGATGGGCCAGCCGGTTCGCTTTCTCGTTCAACTCCCGGTAGGTGACGGTTTGATTTCCGAACTCAAGCGCGGTCGCGTCAGGCGTTCGCTCGGCCTGGGCTTCAAAGAGCTGATGAGCGCAGAGGCCGGTCGGAATCGGCTCGCGCGTGTCGTTCCATTCGACGAGAACCCTGTGCCTTTCTTCTTCGGTAAGCATCGGGATATTCCCGACTCGCTCGCCCGGATTCTGTACGGCGGCCTCCAGCAGGTTGAGGAAATGGCCGGTAAATCCAGTGATTGTTCCGGGCTCAAAAGCGTCCCCGTTGAACTCCACGCGGCCCGTTACCCGGTCGCCATCTCTGTCGAACGCCATATGGATGTTGTGCTCTGCCTCGTACATCCGGTGATGAATGTCGCTCAACGTCAGCGCGACATCGAACAGCGGGCAGCCATTCCCGGCTTCCGGGAGCTTCAAATCGGCTCGCAGCAGCCGGAACGGGTACCGTTGTCGCGAATAGGCCGCAAGCAGCGTCTCCCGTTGCTTGAGCAAGAAGTCTTTGAACGAGAGGCGGTCGTCGAGATGATCGACGATGGCAAGAGCATTGACGAACTCGCCGGACTCCCCGCCCTGCCGCCGGGCGGGGCTGCCGACCGCAATCGATTCCCTCCCCGTGTACCTGTGAAGGCAGATTTTCAGGGCCGACATCAACGTCGTGTAAAGCAGGAAAGGCCCATTGTTCGTCAGCTTCATGAGCTTCCCACAAAGCTCGGCGGAGAGGTTCAGGTCGATAGCGTCGTTGCGCCCGTTGAACTGTCCCCCGCGCTGATGATCGAATCTGAGGGTCTCCGACTCGGAGAATCCCGCGAGCTTGTCCACCCAGTAGTCCCGCTCTTCGATCAGCTTCCGATCAAAAAAAACTATCTCTGGTTTCGTGTTGCTCATCTTAGTCTATTCCTCGCGTTTGATTCTTGGCGCGCTTCAAAAGTTGAACACTTCGCTCTCGTCGGCCCTGGCCGCGATGGCCCGGCCCGGGACATCATCACCGAGCGTCATCTCTTCGAGGGGCGCGTCGGGGCGGTCGCTCACCTGGGCTATGATCGATTCGAAGCAAGAGGCGAGTTTCTCGACGACTTCACGCCTGAACCGGTCGGAAGCGTATTCGAGCTGCAATTTCACGCCGTCATCTCCCTTGCTCGCGCTCAGCACCAGGCTCATCTCCGCGGCGACCGCGGGGTAATATTTCAACTCTTCTTGCAGCCCGGCCGTGGGCGCGTCTTCGAATGCGGGCGCGAATGCATACCCTATCCCGAAAGCGGGAGGCGTCACGCCGTGCTCGGCCAGGCGGAGGGCGTTGCCCAGGATGTAGAAAGCATACAAAGAATGGGCGAGGGCGTCCGCGACGCCCGCCTCCGTGCCCCGGACAAACTGCCGGAAGCTGACTTCCCACGAGGGAGACAACCTGACCGGACAGGTGCGGGCGCGGTCGGATGCGGGTACGTGCGCTACGATGACGGCTTCCTCTCTCCCCGCTACCCTCGAAAGCAGGACCGCGAAGGCCGCGAGCAGGACGCGGGAAAGATCGGCTTCATGCTGCGACTCAAGCCTTTCAAGAGCCTCCGCGCTCACGAGGAGCGGCACGCCGGCCCATTGGGAATCGCCCGCCCCCTCGCCTTCGCGAAGCTCTGCCACGTTCGAGGCCGGCCAGGGGGACGCGAATTGTCCGGTCCAGAATTGTTCCGCCTCCACGAAACTCGCCCCCGAATACACCTCCGCCGGGCGCAGGTCCGGTTCAACCCCGTCTTCAAAGCGCGAGCAAGTCGCGAGCGTCTCGATCAGCTCACGGGAGACGGGTTTCTTGCCTCCGTGGATCATCCTCTCCTTTACTCCGGCGTTGAAGGCCACGAGGAACTTCTTGATCTGGTCGAGGGTCATCCCCTTCCTCAGCAGGTAATAGACGCTCCAAAGCTCGAAGCCGTTCTGGGGAAGCCAGATCGAGTTGCGTACCGAAAAGAAGAACCTGTCCACGATGTCGGACGCCGTCCTCGCGTCCATGGTGTCGTGCCGCCAGTTGAAGGCGGACCCCTTCACTCCGTACTTTTCGCGCTCATTCCAGATGGGAGTCGTCGGGTCGCAGTACCAGAGCTGCGCTCTGAAGAAGTCCGGCCGCGCTTCCTCGACGAATTGAAGCGTGTCGTTGACCGTCTCCTGAGTCTCGCCCGGAAATCCGATAATGAGCGACGCGTGGCTGATGATGCCCCGCGCTCTCAACTGGGGTATGACCCTGAGGTAGTCTTTTCGGCGGGAGGTCTTGTTCATTCGCTCGAGCATGAAATCGCTACCCGACTCGACCCCGAGGAAGACCCCGTCGCAACCGCTCTCTGCCATCAGGTCGATCGCCTCTTCGTCCACGTGATCGCTGCGAAGGTATGAATTCCACCTGAACCCGTAATTATTTCTTATCATCATCCTCAGCAGCTCTTTGAACCTCGCCTTCGGGACGTTGAATGTGTCGTCGATGAAGGTCAGGGTGTGGACCGTTCCAAGGGCCTTTATCGCGTCCAGTTCCTGCTGCACCAGCTCGACGGGCAGGTATGTGTACTTGCCCGCCCTCTGCGGGAAGCCGCAGAAGGCGCAGGAGAACGGGCAGGACTTTGCCGACCTGAGAGTGACAAATCCCGCGAATTCATCGGGCGGGAAGAGGCCGTAATTGACCATGTTCTCTTCGAGCGGGTTCGACTCAACCGAAGGGGCGGTGACCTGAAAGTCTTCCCCTTTCCTGTAGGCGATGTTATCGACTTTGTTCAGGTCGCTCCCGTTCTTGAGCGCGTCGAGTATGCCGGCGAGCGCGGCCTCGCCCTCCGAGCTGATGACATAGAAATCCGCGCCAAGGTACTTGAACAGGAGCTGGAGGCTTTCGGGGTCATCCATCTTGGCCTGGTTCGAGATGTAGGGGCCGCCGAGAATTATCTTCGCCGACTTGTTGTACTGCCTGATGAAAGAGACTATTTCGAGGATCGGGTACGGAGAGACGTAGAGCGTAGTCGTGATGGCGATGGTCAGCGTGTCATCCTTGAGAAGCTTCTCTCTGAGCTTTTCCTTCTCCGACTGGAAGAGATTCACGTAGTCAAAGGTGTAGCCCCTCCTCCACAGGTAAGAGCCCAGGTACGTGACGACGGGCCAGAGAAAATCGGAATTATGAAAGGGCCTCTGGCTCTCGCCCTTAGTCGCGAGATAGAAATGGTTGATGATGTCCATGCTGTGAATGGGCTTATCTTGATACTCGATGAAGGTCAGGTCGAGGTCTTTGCAGGCCCCGGAATCGGCCCCCATGGACCTGACCATTTCCACAAACCCTTCGAACCCGAAGTCGTTGAACCCAATTATCAGGCAATCTGACATGGCTATCTCCTTTTCAGAGCTGAAAGTCGAATTGCTCGACTTCATCCGTCCCCTCAAAGCCCGGCGCCGCGCTTTCGGCCCCGGCCTTTACGTTTTCATCAAGCGACAGATCGATCAATCGCGTGTCAGGGCGCGCGGCTGCGTCCTTGGCCATCGCCGTGAAATGGGCGAGCATGATCTCAATAGTTCTCGGCTCGAAAAGGTCGCGGTTGTAAAGCATCGACGCCTCAAGCCCGCCCCCTTTTTCCGAGAGGTCGAGGAAGAGGTCGGAACCTCGCGGGCCGCTCAGTACCTGCGTCAACTCGATTGTCAAAGAGCAAACCTCCATCCGCGCGTTCGCGGATGGGTTAAGGTTGAAAACCGCCCGTGGAACGGGGCTCTCGCCCGCTCTACCCTTGCCGTTCGATTGCGCGGGAAGGTTCGCGACCGGGAGGTATCGCCCGGCATACGCATTGACCGATGCCTCTGATACGCGAGCTATCAGGTCCCTGAACGAGATGTTGCCGCTGACCTTTGCGCGGACCAGAAGCCACCTGGAGAGAGGGCCGATCATCCCTTCAGTCTCAAACAGCTCGCGGTTCGGATCAGGCACACCCACTTCAATCTCGGCATCCGCCCGGTACCGGAACAGCAGGCTGGTGAACGCCGAAAGCAGGGTCATAAACAATGGCGCGTTTTCGCTTCGGCTCAATTCTTCGAGGCCCTTCTTGACCTCCGCCGGTACGGTCACGGCTATCCTTGAAACCCCTGCATTCCGGGCCGGCCCGCGCGGATCACCCGGCCCCGCCCTCAGTCCGGGCGCGTTACCGTTTTGCGCCCCGCCGATCTTTTCCGGGCAATGGCCTGCAATCCGCTCCTGGAGCCACTTCTGTTGCCACAGCGCGAAATCGCCGAACTGAAAAGAAGGCTCGCCCGGAGGAGAAGGGCGCCCTTTCGAGAGGGCCGAGTAAGCGGCGGCAAGCTCTCGAATGAAGACAGGTATCGAAGCCCTGTCGAAAATAAGCTCGTGAGCCGCCAGTATCAGAGAATGAACGTCTTCGGCCCCGCAAACGAGAGAGGCTGCAAACAAAGGCCCGCGACTCAGGTCGAAACGAGACCGGGCGAGCCGCATGGCGAGCCTGGCCGTCTCCTGCTCCCGGTTGCCTTCTCGAAGCATGGAAAGGTCAATGACGGGTAGTCCGACGAGCGCGCGGGGGGCGACGATCTGGACGGGCCCCTCTTTATTGGCGGCAAAAGTCGCCCTCAATACCTCGTGCCGCCTCACTATTTCGTTGATGCCTTCTTCCAAACTCGTCAGGTCGAGTTTTCCGTAAAGGGTCAGGATCGCGACAACATTGCCCGAATCGCTGCCGGGCCCCTTCAGATGGAGATTCCAAAGCCCCTCTTGTTCCCGGGTGAGCGGGAAGTATTTCCTGCCGGCGTGCCGCTCGAGCGGCGGCGTCTCGGAGTCGTGAGCCGCGAGCGCCGCCGGTCGGAAGGGCGAGCCCGCGTAAAGAGGCCCGCCGAAGGTCGGCCCGTGAACGGTCCATTCCGACTCGAATGGGCCGCTTTCCCGAGGGGATGACAGCTCGATTTCGCCCACTCGCTTCTCGCCGTCGGCCGCGACCGTCGAAAGCGCCTCCGAGAAATGGCCTGCCATCATCTCTACCGTCTCGGGCCTGAAAAGCTTCGGGTCGTACTCTATCGAGCCCGAAAGCGCTTCTCCATCGAGCGAGAAGAGAAACGTAAGGTCGAATTTAAGATGGTTCAGATTCTCCCTGTTGTTGATATTTCGCAGAAGTATCGCGACGTTGGTGATCGGAACTCTCGCGTCGGGCCGGGCCACGCCGAGCTGGTCGAGTATGCGCCCGAAAGGGTACTTCTGGTTTGCGTAAGCTTCAAACAGCGTGCGTTTCACGTCGTGCATCAAATCTCTGAGTATGGATGAAGGCAAGACCCGGTCCCGCAGAGCCAGCACTTTGTTGAGTGGCGCGAGATCGCCATACTGTTCGTGAATGGTCGTGCAGATAATTATGTCTTCGAGTCCGGTCCACCTGTGTATGCAGGCCTTCAGAGTCGCCGCCAGCAGCGCCAGGATCAGCTCAGCCTTCCGGTTACAGATGGTCAAGGCCCGGCCTATAGTATGTTCGTCGATAGCGATCTCGACCGTCTCGTTCCCCGACCTCGGGCCCGTCGATCTCAGGTAGTCGGCGGGCACTGCCGGTACGGCTCGCGCCGCGCTCAACTTTTCCAACCAGTAATCTTTCTCCGCCTTGAGGCGGGCATCGACGATGCCCGGCGGGAGGAAGCTTGTACTCATGCCCGTCATACCGGCCTTTCTATACTTTTGCTATATGCTTGCGGAGCTTCTTTG
Source organism: Blastocatellia bacterium (assembly GCA_035537555.1). Taxonomy (GTDB): domain Bacteria; phylum Acidobacteriota; class Blastocatellia; order UBA7656; family UBA7656; genus DATLMR01. Next base: position 702 of record DATLMR010000230.1, on the reverse strand, counting down.
CAGGGGACCTGCATTCAAGCTCTAGCCCCGGATGGAGAAGCTTTCGCCAAGCTCTTCCAGGTCTATCCGCCTGTCGAGCAGCATCTTCTCTTCATCAGAGAGGACTTCGATCTCGGAGAGTCGCGCGCGAGGCCGCTCGACCACGTTATTCAGCAAGCGCTCGTAATGAGTGAGCAAGCGGGCGATTGTTTCAGCCTTATATATCTCTCTGTTATAGCTCACCCATGCTTGCAGCCCCTGGTCCGTCTCCCACATGTTCAGCACGATGTCAAATTTGACCGTCCCGTTATGCAGCACCGTCGTTTCCAGCGTGAGGCCCGGCAGAGCCAGAGCCTCCGAAGGAGAGTTCTGAAGGATGAACACGACCTGAATGAGGGGCGTCTGGCGGAGGCCGCGGTTCGGCTGCAATCCTTCGATCAGTTTCTGAAAAGGGAGACTCTGATGGGCATAGGCTCCCAAAGCGGTCTCGCGCACTTCTTCAAGCACGTCCAGGAAAGTCGGGTCGGATTCGATCCTAGTTCGCAGCAAAATCGTATTGGTGAAGAATCCGATCAGCCCCTCGCTCTCCACCCTGTTCCGGTTCGCTACCGGAACTCCGATGAGAATATCTCGCTGACCCGAATGCCGGTGGATCAAAGCGTTGAACGCCGCAAAGAGCGTCATAAACAGCGTCACGCCTTCGCTGCTGCTGAGCTGTTTGAG
>DATLMR010000229.1:0-16266 GCA_035537555.1 Blastocatellia bacterium | reverse complement strand
GGAAGGGGTGCGCCCCCGCGAAAGATCGACCGCTTAGAAAAGAATCTTCGCGCGGTATTGGATGACGCGTCCGGGCAGCGCCGCATCGAATCGCCCGAAGCCGTCGACGTCTCTGAAGTTATTGTTCGGCACGGTGAACGTCGCCTGGTTGAACAGGTTGAAGAACTCAATACCTATCTGGGTCTTGATTCTTTCTGTGATGCCCGTGTTCTTGAAGAGAGACATGTCCGTGCGGAAGAAGCCCGGCCCTCTGAACGTGTTTCGCCCGAGCGAGCCGAAGCGGATCACGCTTCCGGCATCGTTGGTGACCGCGTTGTCCCCACCGGTGAAGGCCTCCCGATTGAGGAACCGCCCGGCCGGAACGTTCCGGAACGGGTCGCCTATGAGCGTCGCGCGGCGGCTGCCGTTGTCGGCGTCAACCACCGTGAACGGGTAACCGGAGCGGCCCGTCACGATGAAGTTGAGCTGAAGGCCTCCGACTATCTTATCGGCCGTCGCGTTCGAGTTGAAGAAGCGCTGCCCCTTGCCGAAGGGCACGTCGATGATGGCGTTGGCGTTCAACAGGTGGCGAACGTCGAGAGACGAGTTGCCGCGCTCGCAGCGGAGGCAGAACGGATTCTGCGGACCGCCGACCGAGCCGCGCCCCTCGCCGATTCCGGCGAAGACGCCCGTCGAATCATCGATGTTGTGGCTCCAGGTATAAGAGATCTGTCCCTGGATGTTGTAAGAGAGACGCTTCTGCAACTGGACCTGGAGCGCGTCGTACTGGGCCGACGCCCGGTTCTCGTAGGCGCTCGCGGCGATGAACTGGCCCAGGCTGTTGCGGGCCTGAGCGGTACCGCCGCCGCCGATGTCGCGAGTCGCGAGCAGGTTTCTCGAACGATTGCCGACGTAGCCGACGTCGAGCGCCAGGTCTTGAGTGAACTGCCACTGAACGCCGAGGTTGAACTGGTGAACCGAAGCTATCTTCTGCTGCGGGTCCGCGTAGAAGACCCTGACCGCCTGCGGAATGTTGTTCGGATCGACGGTCGGAACATTGGGCGGGCCCGTATCGAGGTTGAATACGCTTCGCGGCGTCGAGCTGTCGAAAGCCTGATTGAAGCCCACGCTATTGGTGAAAGGCGGATTCTGAACCAGCGGCGGGCGGTCCGTCGCGTCCAGGGTGTAGAGCAGGCCGTAGCCGCCGCGCACGACCATCTTCTTCTCGGGTCCGACCGCGTAGGCAAAGCCGACGCGAGGGCCGAAGTTGTTCTTGTCGGTCTCGACCAGGCGGTCGCCGCTGCCGTCCGCGAGGATGACGCGCCGCTCGTCGATGCTGAAGTTGCCGAGGCGTCCATCGGCTTCCGACGCCGACGGGAAGAGGTCGTAACGAAGGCCGAGGTTGAGCGTCAGCCTGTCGCTGACCTTCCAGTCGTCCTGGATGAAGAGGCCGTACTCCTGCGAGCGAAGGTTGAACGCTCCGCCGGGAACGCTGCCCCGGAAGGTCTGGAGCGCGGGGACTCCCAGCAGAATGTTGGCAAGCGCGTTGCCGGTCCCGCCGAAAGGAATGCCGTTGGAATCGACGAAGCAGGCGGCGGGGGTTCCCGAGCCCGAAGGACAATTCGGGTTCGCGCCCGTGGCCGGGCCGTTATCGGCGAAAGAGAGGTTGCCCTTGAGGCCGCCCGTGCGCCCCCCGTCAACCGTTTCGAGATAGCGCAAGCGCGCCTCGCCGCCGACCTTGTAGGAGTGGTTGCCTTTGATGATCGTCAGGCTATCGGCGAAATACGGATTCTTGCTGTTGACGATGAAGGGGCCGCCGTCCCCGGCGAACTCGACGAAGCCGTTGCCGAAGCCGCCGACGAGGATCGAGCCCGATTGCTCGAACGAGCCGTCGTTGACGTTCGGGATTCCGATGTCGGCCGAGAAGTTCTCGCTGATGCCGCACGCGCCGCCGACTCCGCAGTTGAGGATCCCGATGTTGATCTTGGTGAAGCCGAAACGGAATTCGTTGAGGACCGTCGGGCTGAAAGAGTGAGTATCGGTGATGACGACCTGTCGCGTGTTGTTGACCTCGTTGCCCGCGCCGAATCCGGCGGGCACCTGCTCGAAGTACGAGCCGCGAACGTTCGCGTTGTCCTGGTAGCTGTAGCGGCCCGATAAGGCATTGTTGGCCGTGAGGCGGTGGTCGATCTTGATGTCGAAATTGTCGATCTCCTCCCGCACGTCGCGCTGCGAGAAGAAGTTGTTGTTGAACTGGCCGGGATTAATCACGTCGACCGTAGGCAGGGGGAAGAGGTTGAAGAACGCCCTGGCGTTCGGGCTCAGCCTGTTCAACGGGACCTGGTTGCCGGGGAACGCCTGCCCCGTGCGCGGATCGAGAATGGCGCCGGGATACTCGGCGAAGTTTCCGGCGCGAACGGCGGCGGAAGGCACCGTCGACGAAAGAGGCGTCGGCAGGTTGTTGCGCCCTCCGAGGTAATCGAAGAAGAAGAAGGTGCGGTCTTTTATGATCGGGCCGCCTACGGTCCCGCCGAACTCGTGGATCTGCTGGACCGCCTTGGTCGGCAGGACGGTCGCGCCGCTTGCCTGCGCCTGGTTCCGGTTCCGCTTGAGGATCGGATGGTAGGCATTGAGGGCCGAGTTCTGGCCGTAGTAGTAGAGCGAGCCGTGAAACTCGTTGGTGCCCGACTTGAACGACGTGTTGATGACGGCCCCGCCCGCGCGCCCGATCTCCGCCGGCGGTACGCTGGTCGTGACCTTGAACTCGGCGATGGCATCCGGGTTGACGAACACGCCGATCGTGCCGAACTGCGGTTCGTTGTTGTCGACGCCGTCAACCGAGAAATTGTTATTCGTCGGCCTCTGGCCGTTGGCCGAAATCACGGCCCCGCCCGAACGGGCGAAGCGCGCGGATTCGGTCGAGCCCCTGGAGTCGCCGCCGCCGGGGCCTTGCCCCCCCGCGTTCGGGTCGCCGTTATTATTGGCGCGCGCGTCGGAGAGCGTTCCGATCGTCACGCGCGAGACGCCGGGCGTCAGGGTCGCAAGCTGCGTGAAATTACGGCCCGAAAGCGGCAGCTCCGTCACCTCGCGGCCCGTGATCACGCTCCCGCGCTCGCTCGTCTCCGTCTGAATGATGGGAGCCTCGGCCGTGATCGTCACGCTCTCACCCGCCCCGCTTCCGACCTGGAGCACCATATCGACCGGGAGGCGGTCGGCCGTCTGCAGGGTTATATTTTCCCGAGTGACGGCCTGGAAGCCCGGGGCCGAGGCCGTCACCTTGTAATTACCGATGTCGAGCAGCGGCACCGTGTACGTCCCGTCATCGCCGGTCATCACCGTCCGCTCCGCGTTCGTGTTCACGTTGATAACCGTGACAGTCGCGCCTGAAACCACAGCTCCACTAGGGTCCGTTACGGTCCCTACTATGGTCCCTCTATTGGTTTGAGCGGAGGCGGGAGAGACGAAGATCAGAACTAAAGCAAGAACACTTACCCATGCTGACAGCACGGGATTCTTACAATGTTTCGTCATATTATGAGCCTCACCTATGAGTCGGCTTTTTAGCCGCTTATCTTTAAATTCCGTCCATGAGCGTCGAAGTTAACTTCAAACAATCCGTATGGGTCTGTTAGTGAACCCGCGCCTTTGTCTTCTCACATCAAGGCATGGAAGACCGGCGACGGTGGGGTGTCATACGTAAGCTGAATCGGGCGGAGTCTATTATATAATCCTTCCGCCTGTCAATTCGATTTAGAGAAAGAAAGAAAGCGAACCCCGTTTATCATAGACACTTAGAGCAACTCGCGCACGGGCGCGGGGCGGCCCGCGCGCCCATGCAAAGAGCCGCCGAATAGGATAAGCTATAAGCTCTCGGCCGACATCTTCCGGCGGATTTTCAGCAGCGAGATGGAGAGCCCGAAACGGGCAGAGCAGATTATGAGATTATTCGTTCCGGCCATTCTGGCCGTGACGCTCTTCGTCGCGGCCGGCTTCGCCCCTGCCGGGGGCCAGGAAAAGCAGCGGACGCCTCCGCAACCACAGGCAGCAGAGCGGCAGAGGGCCGGGCGGTCCTACAGCAGCGGAGAGCCTCTCAAGTCCGCGCCCCCCGCGGCCCCGCAGGCGGCTTCGCCCGTCACCTTCACGGACATCACGGCGCAATCGGGAATAGTATTCAAGCACGACGCTTCGATAACCTCTCAGAAGTACCTGCCCGAAGCCATGGGAGGCGGTGTCGCGATGCTAGATTACGACGGCGACGGGCGGCTCGACCTCTTCTTCACGAACGGCGCACGTATCGACGACCCGATGCCCAGAGGCTCGGTGCCCGATAAGCGCGACCCGAAATATTGGAATCGCCTCTTCCGCCAAAGACCCGACGGCACCTTCGAAGACGTGTCCGAGCGCGCGGGCGTGAAGGGCGAAGGCTACAGCATGGGGGCGGCGGCGGGCGATTACGACAACGACGGCAGGATCGACCTCTTCGTCACCGGGTACGGCGGGCAGGCGCTTTACCGCAACAACGGAGACGGAACTTTCTCGAACGTGACGAAGCAGGCGGGGCTCTCCGACGCGTCGTGGTCTACGAGCGCGGGCTGGCTCGATTACAATCGCGACGGGCGGCTCGACCTCTTCGTGGCGCGTTACATGGACTGGGACTTCGAGAAAGGCTCGATCTACTGCGGAGACAACAGGCCCGGGTTTCGCGCCTACTGTCACCCGGATAATTTCAAGGGCGCCTCGAACGCCCTCTACAGGCAGAAGGCCGACGGCACGTTCGAGGACGTGAGCCTCTCCGCCGGAATAGTAGACCCCGAAGGCAAGGGGCTCGGAGTCGCCTTCGCAGACTTCGACGGCGACGGGTGGACCGACGCCGTAGTGGCCAACGACAGCGTGCGCCAGTCGCTTTATCACAACCGGGGCGACGGCACCTTTGAAGATATAGCCCTGACCTCGGGCGTGGGCTATGACGAAAACGGGAAGACCTTCGCCGGCATGGGGGTCGACGCCGCGGACTTCGACGAGGACGGGCACCCGGACATATTCATCACCGCGCTATCGAACGAAACCTACCCGCTCTATCACAACAACGGCGACGAGACCTTCTCCTACGTCACGAACTCTTCGGGAGTCGGCCAGATAACCTTGCTCTATTCGGGCTGGGGCACCCGTTTTCTCGACGCGGACAATGACGGGCTGCGCGACATATTCGTATCCCAGGGCCACGTGCTCGATACGATCGAGAAGACTTCGAGCTATCTCAAGCACAGGCAGACTCCCCTGCTGATGCGCAACACCGGCAGAGGCTTCGTAAACGTCTCTTCTTCGGCCGGCCCGGCTTTCGATATGCCTTTGTCGGCTCGCGGGGCCGCGACGGGCGACCTCGACAATGACGGAGACACGGACATAGTGATAGGCGTCTGCGGCGGCGCTCCCATAATCCTCCGCAACAACGGGACGAAGAATAGATGGCTCGGGCTCGCGCTCGCGGGCGTGAAATCGAACCGGAGCGGCCTCGGCGCGCGCGTCGTCGTGACCGAGGGGGCCGGGCGCAAGAGGGTCTATGACGTTACGAACGCGGGCAGCTACCTCTCGTCGAGCGACGCGCGCATCATCGTGGGGCTCGGCGCGACATCGAGCGTCAGGTCCGTTGAGGTCCGGTGGCCGGGCCGGGGCGCTCAGATCATCGAGAACCCGCCCGTGGACCGCTATCACACGATCACCGAAAAATGACGGGCGGCCGGGCGGAATTCCCGGCTGACATTTCGAGCCCGTAGCTGTTAAGATCGCTCATCTGAAATCGAGCGAAATCAATCATCCGAGACCTATGAACATGTTGCGATCAAATCGCGGGCGCGGCCGAAACCTGGCCCGGCTCATCACCCATTCGATCTGCCTGTTATTTCTGTCGCCCGGAGTCTTCATCGCGCAAACGCCTGCTCCGCAGCAGCAGGAGTCGGCGGGCGGCGTCTCCACCGGGGCCGCGCGCGTCTACACGTCGCGCCGGACGATCGGCATCACCGATCCGAAAGCGCCGGTCCTGTTTGAAGAGGTAACGGCGCGGACCGCCCTGTCGAATTTCAAGCACAGGTCCGGCGGGCCGAATAAGGATTACATTCTCGAAGCCCCCGGCTCGGGCGTCGCCATATTCGATTACGACAACGACGGCCGCCCCGACATCTACCTGCTCAACGGCTCTACCTTCGCCGCCGTTCAGGGCAAGGAGAAGAGTCCGAGAGCGGCCCTCTACCGCAACCTCGGCAACTGGCAGTTCGAAGACGTGACGGAGAAGGCCGGGGTCTCGAACGACCGGTGGGGCATGGGCGTCGCCGTCGGCGACTACAATAACGACGGGAACTCCGATCTCTTCATCGGCAATTTCGGCGTCTCCCGGCTCTACCGAAACAACGGCGACGGGACGTTCACAGACGTTGCGGAGAAGGTGGGCGTGGCGCGAAAGGGCTGGAGCACGGGGGCCAGTTTCGGAGACTACGACGGCGACGGGCGGCTCGACCTCTTCGTTCCCGGCTATCTCGATTTCGATTTGAACAACCTGCCGCCGAACCCTTCGGAAGCGGGCAAGTCCGCAAATATCGGGCTGAATTTCTGCACCTTCCGAGGGATCGCCGTCCTCTGCGGCCCTCGCGGGCTCAAAGGCGAGGCCGACACGCTCTACCATCAAAAGCCCGACGGAACGTTCGAGGACGCGAGCGCAAAAGCGAACGTCACCGATCCGAACAGGTACTACGGCTTCTCTTCCGCCTTCATTCATGCCGACGACGACGACCTGCTCGACATCATCGTCGTCAACGATTCGACCCCGAAGCAGCTTTACATAAACAAGGGCGACGGCACGTTCGAAGAGCTGGGCTATCCTTCGGGCGTGGCCCTGAACGAGAACGGGCGCGAGCAGGCGGGCATGGGGCTGGGGATCGGCGATTACGACAACGACGGGCGGGTAGATTTCTACGTCACTAACTTTTCGGACGACTCGAACACGCTCTATCACAACGACGGCGACGGCAACTTCGTCGATGTATCTTTCCAGACGGGGCACGGCGAGCCGACCATGCCTTTTCTCGGGTGGGGAACGGGCTTCATCGACTACGACAACGACGGGTGGAAAGACATACTGGTCGCGAACGGGCACGTCTATCCCGGCGTTGACGGGCAGCAATGGGGGACGAGCTACCTGCAACAGCCCCTGCTATTTCGAAATCTCGCGACCGGCAAGTTCGAGCGCGCGGGCGCGGCCCCGGGCAGCGGGCTGGCCGTCGCGATCCCCGCGCGCGGGCTGGCCCTTGGCGACCTGGATGGAGACGGGAGGGTGGATGCCGTCATCAATAACATGGACCTCGCGCCGACCATACTCAGGAACGTCACGAAAGCGCCGGGCCACTGGCTCAGCCTCAAGCTCGTGGGCGACGCGGCGAAAAAGAGTCCGAGAGATGCCACGGGCGCGATCGCTTACCTCACTATCGGCAAAGTGCGCCAGCGCCTCGACGTGATCAGCGGCGCGAGCTTCTCATCTCAAAACGATAGCCGCCTGCACTTCGGCCTCGGGCCGTCTACGAGAGTCGATAAGCTCGAAATAAAATGGCCCGGCGGGGCGATGGAGACGGTCGGCGTCCCGGGCATAGACCGCGCGCTCACGATCGTCGAAGGCAAGGGCGTCGCGGGCAAATAAGACAAACGTAAGACAAACGGCGGCCGGTAAGGATTCTCCAATGAAGAAACTCATCGCGTTGTTCATCTGCGCGCTCTCATTTCCCGCGAGCGGCGCGGCCATAACTTTCGACGGCCTTGAGCCAATCGGCCCCGTTTCGAGCTTCTCCAGGAGCGAATCGGCCGTGATATTGAGCTGCCGGGACAACTCACAGGTGGCAATCCACGTGCTGGCCCCGGACCTCGTGCGCGTGCGCGCCTCCTTCAGGAAGCCCCTGCCGGAGCGCGACCATTCCTGGGCCATAGCCAGGACCTCGTGGGAGACTCCCCGGTGGAACGTCAGGGAAGAGTCCGGGCTCATACTCATCACCACGGACGAGCTGGAAGTGGCCGTGCGGCGCGCTCCCCTCCTCATAGAGTTTCGGGACCCGCGGACGCACGGGGTGATAAACGCCGACGAGCGCCCGATGATGTACGATCCGAAAGGAGCGGCCGTCGCCGCGTCGAAGAGGCTCGGGGTAGACGAGCACTTTTACGGCCTGGGAGAGAAAGCCGCCAGGCTCGACAAGCGGCGCGGCCAGTTCACGATGTGGAACTCTGACACGCCCGGTTACGTCGAAGGGACCGACCCGATTTATCAGAGCATCCCTTTTTATATCGGGTGGGAGAACGGCGCGGCTTACGGCATCTTCTTCGACAACAGCTACCGCACCAACTTCGACTTCGGGCGCGAGTCTCAGGATTACGCGGCCTTCTCGGCGGAAGGCGGCGAGCTGAACTACTACTTCTTTCGAGGGCCGTCGATCAAAAAGATCGTGGGTCGCTACTCCGACCTGACCGGTCACCTGCCGCTGCCTCCCCTCTGGGCCCTGGGCAATCAGCAGAGCCGCTGGAGCTATTACCCGCAGAGCGTGGCCGAGGCCATCGTCGCGCGTTATCGAAAAGACGACCTGCCGCTCGACGTGCTCCACCTCGACATCGACTACATGCAGGAGTACCGCGTCTTCACGTGGAACACGGACCGCTTTCCGAATCCGAAGCAGTTCGCCGACAGGCTGAGGCAGCAGGGCGTGAAGCTCGTCACCATAATCGACCCCGGCGTGAAGTATCAGAAGCCTGAGAAAGGCGCGAAGGATGCCGAGACGAATCCCGGCCTGACGCCCCAGGACAAGAGCTATTACGTGTTCAATCAGGGCGTGGAGAAGAACTATTTCCTGAAGCGCAGGGACGGGAAGCTGTACGTCGGGCGCGTATGGCCGGGCGAGAGCGTCTACGTCGATTACACCCTCGAAGCGGCGCGCCGCTGGTGGGGCGATATGCACCGCGCCCTGACCGACAACGGAGTCGCCGGCATCTGGACCGACATGAACGAGCCGGCGGACTTCGTGGACCAGACCGGCAAGACGCAGATGGACGTCATCAGCTACGACGAGGGAGAGAACTCCACGCACGCGAAGAACCGCAACGTCTTCGCGCTGCTGATGGCGCGGGCGACGCGCGAAGGGCTTGAGAGGCTGAATCCCGACAAGCGCCCATACATAATCACGCGCGCCGCTTACGCGGGGATCCAGAGATACTCGACCATGTGGGCGGGCGATAACGTGAGCACATGGGACGCGCTCGCCCTGAGCGTTCCGATGTTTCAAACGCTCGGGCTGGGGGGCCAGCCCTTCGTCGGCGCGGACGTGGGCGGCTTCATAGGCCGCTCCGACGGCGAGCTTTTGACCAGGTGGTATCAGGTGGGGTTCCTCACGCCCTTCCTTCGCAATCACAAGGAGAAGACGGGCTACGATCACGAGCCCTGGCGATTCGGCAACCGGTATGAAGACATCATCAGAAAGTACCTGAAGCTCCGGTACCGCCTGCTTCCCTTCCTCTACACGGCGCTCGAAGAGGCGCACCGGACGGGCGTGCCCATGTTCCGCCCTCTGCTGCTGAATTATCAGGGTGACGAGAACGTCCTCGATCTCGACGATCAGTTCATGATTGGAAGCGACCTTCTCGTCGCTCCCATTCTGAAGCCCGGCCTCTCCGCGCGCAGGGTCTACCTGCCCGAAGGTACGTGGATAGATTACTGGACGGGCAAGAAGCATCAGGGGAGGAGCACGATCGAGGTGGCCGCGCCGCTCGACACCGTTCCGCTGTTCGTTCGCGCCGGGGCGATCATCCCGATGGGGCCGGAGATGAACTGGGTCGGAGAGAAGCCGGTCGATCCTATAACGTTCGACATCTATCCCGACGAGAAGGGCCAGGCCGCCTCGGCTCTTTACGAAGACGACGGCACGAGCCCGGACTACAGGCGCGGAGTCTTCCGCCGCACGCCCGTCAAAGTAGAGGGCTCGGGCGGCGGGCTTCAGGTGACTCTCGGCGCACCCGAAGGCAGCTACAATCCCGGCCCGCGCAACCTGGTCTTCGTCATCAAGTCCGCACTGACGCCCCGGCAGGTAACGCTCGACGGAAGAGCGCTGGCCGTGAGCGCGGCCCAACAACAGGTCGGCCAAAAACAGAACGGCCAAAAACAGAACGGATGGCACAGGACCAGGGACGGCATCGCCGTGCAGGTCGCCGACGACGGCAGGGCGCATGAGATTCAGATCAGGTGAGGCTCCGGGACGAGCCCTCCGGCAGCCGGGCGGCCTCCCGCCTGCGCGGATAACGGCGCAAGATCAAATTGCAAGGGCCGCATAATTAAGCATAGTATAGTGCCCGCCGCGAGAGGATCGAGAAAGCGGGTTTCAAGGAAGCGCGGGAATGAAAAACTGAAAGGAGAGCCCGAGTGGTCTTCGGCTTCTTGCCTTCTGCCATCGGCTGTTGAATCGGACAAATGACCAGAGACCACAGGCGACTGTATTCGATATGCAGCGTGATACCTTGAAGCGGGAACTCTACGCCGAGTTCCTGGGCACCTTCGTGATGATAGCCTTCGGCACCGGGGTTGTAGCCCAGGTCGTGCTGAGCGGCGAGAAGAACGGCGGCTATCTCTCGATCAATCTTGCCTGGGGCCTGGCCGTTACGATGGCCATTTATGTTGCCGGAGGAGTCTCCGGCGCGCACCTCAACCCGGCCGTCACGCTGGCGCTCGCCGTGCGTCGCGACTTCTCCCGGGGAAAGATAATTCCCTACTGTCTCGCCCAGACCGCGGGAGCCTTCCTCGCTTCGGCGGTCGTCTTCTTCACGTATCGCGAAGCCTTCGCCGCCTTCGACGGCGGCGCGAGGGTGGTCGCGGGAGACAAAGCCACGGCAGGCATATTCGCCACCTATCCGCAGCCCTTTCTCTCTATATTCGGCGGCCTCGTGGATCAGATCGTCGGGACCGCCCTGCTGATGCTTGTGATCCTCGCCATTACGGATGCGCGCAACAACGCGCCCTCGGCGAACCTCGCGCCGCTGATAATCGGCCTGCTGGTCGCCGTCCTCGGCATGTGTTTCGGGTTCAATGCTGGATACGCGATCAACCCGGCCCGCGATCTCGGCCCGCGACTCTTCACTTTTATTGCGGGATGGGGCGGCGAGGTTTTCCGGGCGGGCAACTACTGGTTCTGGGTCCCCATAGTCGGGCCGCTTGTGGGCGGCGTGATCGGCGCGTCCGTCTACGACGGCCTGATCGGCAATTTCCTGCCGGCAGAGAGGGTCGAGCCCGGGCGCGTGGTCGATGAAGTCGTTCCCTCTTATGACTCGGCGGCCGGGTGAGCCCCGTAGCGCGGACAATAAAGAGCGCGGGCAATAAAAGACCGCCGCCGCATGTCCTCAGGACATGCGGCGGCGATCTTTTTTGTGATCGAGGCGGCGGTGCGCTCTCGACGGTTAGCGATTAGCGGCGAGGTCCGCGAGGCGGCCGCCGGTCGCGGTTGCCTCCGGGGCGGGGGCCGCGATTGCCGCGGTCCTCGCGAGGGCGGTCGTCATTATTCCCGTCGCGGTCACTCGGCGGCTGGCCCTCGTTCTCGTCGGCGGTCTCGCCGCGCTCTTCGCGAAGCACGGCTTTCCTCGACAGGCGAATCTTGCCCGAAGGATCGACGTTGATAACCTTGACCAGCAATTGCTGCCCTTCGTGCAATTCGTCTCGCACGTTCGCCACGCGGTAATCGGCGATCTCCGATACGTGAAGCAGGCCGTCCGTGCCGGGCAATATCTCGACGAACGCGCCGAAATCGGCGATGCGCTGCACGGTGCCCAGGTAGGTCTTTCCGGACTCGGGCACGGCCGTAATGCCTTCGATCATGCGCTTCGCGTCTTCGGCGGCCGCGAGATTTGCGGAAGCGATGTTGATGCGGCCCGTATCTTCGACGTCGATCTTGCAGCCTGTCTTCTCAACCAGGCCGCGAATGATCTTGCCGCCCGGCCCGATAACGTCGCGAATCTTATCGACAGGTATCTGGATGGTCAGGATCCTTGGCGCGTAGGCGCTGATCTCCTGGCGCGGCTCGGCGAGGACCGCGTCCATCTTATCGAGTATGTAGAAGCGCCCGGCCTGCGCCTGCTGGAGGGCGTCCGCGAGGATTCGCGAATTTATGCCCGCCACCTTGATGTCCATCTGGAGCGCGGTTATGCCGGTTCTCGTGCCCGCCACCTTGAAATCCATATCTCCGTAATGGTCCTCGGCTCCGGCGATGTCGGTAAGGATGGCGTACTTGTTGCCCTCCATCACGAGCCCCATCGCCACGCCTGCGACGGGCGCTTTCATCGGCACCCCGGCGTCCATCAGCGCGAGCGTCCCGCCGCATACGCTGGCCATGGAGCTTGAGCCGTTGGATTCGGTAATGTCAGAGACGACGCGGAGCACGTAGGGGAACTCTTCTTCGGCGGGGAGGAGCGGCTCTATGGCCCTCCGCGCGAGCGCGCCGTGACCTATCTCGCGGCGGCTGGTCGAGCCGATGCGGCCCGTCTCTCCGACCGAAAAGGGCGGGAAGTTATAAGCCAGCAGGAATCGCCGCTTGACCTCGCCCTTCTCCAGATCGTCGAGATACTGGATGTCTTCGCTCGTCCCGAGCGTGGCGGTCACCACGGCCTGAGTCTCCCCGCGAGTGAACAGGGCCGAGCCGTGCGTGCGCGGAAGCCAGCCGACCTCGATCGAGATCGGGCGAATCTCCGTGAACCTGCGGCCGTCGGGACGGTGCCTGCGGTTCAGAATGTCCTCGCGGAAGACCTTCTCTTTGAGGTGATCGAATATCTTGCCCACCTGTTTTCGCTTTTCGATCTCTTCCGGCGGATGGGCCTCTACGACCGCCTTCTTCAGCTCATCGACAAGCACGTAGCTCTTGAGCTTTCCGTGCTTCGCGGTGTCGAGGGCATCGCGCAGGTCTTCGGTGATGCGCCCTTCGATCTCCGCGACGACCTCCGGGTCCATCTCAGGCTTCACGACTTCGCGCTTGGTGATGCCGAGCTTCTGGTACATCTCTTTCTGGAGGCGGCAAAGCTTTTTGATCTCGTTATGCCCGAACATCAAGGCCTCGACCATCACCTCTTCCGTGACTTCCCTGGCCCCGGCCTCGACCATCACGATGGCCTCTTCGGACCCGGCGACGATGAGGTTCAGCGAAGAATCGCGGACCTGGTCGTACGTGGGATTGACTATGAAGCGGTCTTCGATGAGTCCGACGCGGACGCCCGCGATCGGCGTCTCGAAAGGGATGTCGGACAGGTAGAGCGCGCATGACGCGCCCGTGATCGAGAGCACGTCCGAATCGTAGTTCTCGTCGGCCGAGAGCACGAACGCGACCACCTGCGTTTCGCTGTTGTACCCCTCGGTGAAGAGCGGGCGGATCGGCCTGTCGATCAGCCGCGACGTGAGAGTCTCTTTCTCCGAGGGCCGGCCCTCGCGGCGAAAGTAATTACCGGGTATGCGCCCGGCCGCGTAGCCGTATTCTCGATACTCGACGGTAAGGGGGAAAAAGTTTATTCCTTCTCGCGGTACGCTTCCGACGGCCGTCACCAGAACCATCGTATCTCCGTAACGCACGATGACGGCCCCGTCAGCCTGTTTGGCAACCTTACCCATCTCTATAGAGAACTCTACTCCTCCTAATTGCACTGATTCCTTCAACTCCATAAATATCTCCTTCTCTCTCCGCTGCGCGCCTGCTTCATACACCACGGTAAACGGGAGGCGACCGTTCAGATGCAATCGAATATCCGCGCGCGATTAATTTTCAACGATTGATGTCACAGGGCGATGTGCGATGGAAGCCGCGCATCCATCCGGCGCCACAAAAGACAAGGCCACGTCGAGCGGTGCAGCAAGCCGGCGCGCTCCCGTGGCCATAGATACAAGTAGTTATGTCTGAACTGTAAGGCGGCGCGCTGAAACATCAGCTTTCCGCTCTGGTTTGACGATAACGGAGTTATCGCGTTCTTTCCTGCTACTGATTTATAACGCGCCAGAGAACCGACAATTGGCCGGGCCGCTCCAGGCGGCTTGTTTAAACCCCGGCCAATGACTGACTCGATCTCTATTTTCTTATACCCAGACGACTGATAACTTCGCGGTAACGGTCGGCGTTCTTATGTCGCAAGTAATCGAGCAAACGTCTCCTCTGGCTGACCAGTTTCAACAAGCCCCTCCTCGAATGATTGTCCTTCGCGTGCGTCTTGAAATGGTCCGTGAGACTGTTGATCCGCTTCGTGAGCAGGGCGACCTGAACTTCCGGAGAGCCGGTATCAGTCCCGTGGGTCCTGAAAGTACCGATGATCTCACTCTTAGCTTCCTTAGCCAAAGCCACTGTAGGTGTTCTCCTCTAACTAAATAAAATTCTTCGTTCTTTTGAACTTACAAAAACTACCACACGGTCCCGCGAACTGTAAAGCCTTATAAGCGTTACCGTTCAGGCTGCGCCGGCCGGGGCCGGGCCTCTTCGGCTAGCGCTGCCCGCTCACGCTCGCCGTGCCGGAGGTGAAGCGCCTGATCTCTTCGGGCGACCTGAGCACTCGATTCGACCCGGTCGTGAGCACGATCTCCGGGAACGGCCTCTGCGCTTTCAACCTTCGCTCCCTCTCGATAGCGACGTTGTGCGCGCCGGGCCGCAAGGCCTGCCCGAGGTAATTCAGCCCGAGGGCCACCTTCGCGTGGGATTCGGCCAGCTCGTGAAATGTAATATTGCCGACCGGCACCATCTGGTTCGAGTGGAGGTTGAACCAGCGCGCAACCGGATTGATGGCGATCATCGCGTCGAAGCCTCCGGGCGGGAGCTCGCGGTCGAGCTTCCTGCCGAGCCGCCTGTACGGGTTTATGCGCGAGTCGAAGTTATTGTCGAGGTTCAAGCTGCCCGTGATATCGATCTCCGCCCCGGCCGTCGGCGCGCGGCTCCCGATGTGCAGGAGATAGTTGTGCGAGCCATAGATCATCTGCACGAGCAGCAAGAATCCGTCGTTCGAGCTTATGTAATCGACGAGCACGAGAGTCGCTGCGGCGGGCGGAAGGCCGCTTGCGCCCGATGCCCTGGCGAGAGCCTCCGTGTTTATCATAGCCCTGCCCTCGGTGTCCGCAAGGATCGCGCTCGCGTTCTCAGGCCCGGCGATCCAGCGGAGCCGGTCGAGACCCTCCTTTAAATCTCCGCCCAGGCGCAGGCCTCCGCCCTTTCGCAAAAAGGCCCCGGCTTCCGCCTCATTCGCCACCAGACTCAACGCCACGCGCACAGGGTCCGGGCGGGGAAGGAGGGTGGGGTCGCCCGCCCCGGCGAGCGAGGAAATCATATCTCCGGCCTCCGGCAGAGCCCTCGCGGTTGGGGCCGCTTCCTCCGCGATCCGATATTCGGACTCCTCGGCGGCGGTCGCGACTTCCGAGGTATCGAAAGTGCCCACGGGGGAAGAGAGGGAGAGGAAGCGGAAATTCGGCGCGCTCGCTTTAACCGTAGCCATATCGCCCGAGACCCATCGAGGCTCCGCGCCCTCGAGCCCGTGAAGGGCGGCTTTATTTATGAGGAAGGTTTCAGAAGGTTCAACCGCCTTCCGGCGCGTGAGCCTTGTCGCGGCCGTAGCGGGAGTGGTTTCATATCGACGGTCGCCCCGAGAAGCCGGGGCCACCATCCGCGGGCGGCTCAGAGATCGCGTCTCCCGCGCCTGCCTCACGAAGAACTCTTTGACCGTCCCGCGCCCGACGAGCAATTCGCCGTAGCGCCTCGCGGCGGCGATCGTAGCGAAGGAGCCGATGAATACGCGGGTCCACTGCCCGCGGCCCGGCAGCTCGACCGTTCCCCAGAAAGGCATCTCGCCCGCCCGCTCGACCCGGCTGATGAAATCATCGACCGGCCCGCGGTCCGGAAACGCCGCCACCTGCAACGTATAACGGCCCGCTTCTTCTCCGGATTGGGCGCGAGCGGGGACGGGGATGAATACAAGGGCCATCAGGACGGGAAAGATTAAAGTCTTCGACTGCATTTCCCCTCACATAGGAGACGATCAAGCGTCCGAAAGCGGAAGGCTGCCTGCGGTGGCGGCAAAAGGGGCGAACGATGCCGAAGCATCCCGAGCGGCGGGGGAGAGAAAAAACAGAGATTATAATGATGGAAAAAACAAAACGACCGAATGTCCGTTGGGGCATGCGGTCGCGTCGACAAGAGCCATGTTAGGACACACGCCTGCGTGTGTCAAGAATTAAGCCGGAAGGCTCACGGCTGTAACAAAGTCTGATTC
>DATLMR010000228.1:0-7450 GCA_035537555.1 Blastocatellia bacterium | reverse complement strand
CTCTTCGCTGAGCTACTTGCACCGCTTCCCCATCGACACCTTGAAGATCGACCGCTCTTTCGTGACTCGAATGAACCTGCCGAAGAACTCCGAGATCATCCGCACCATCGTCGATCTCGCCAACAACCTCGGCATGGACGTGATAGCCGAAGGCGTCGAGACCCGCGAGCAGATAATTCAGCTGACCGGAATGAAGTGCGAGTATGTGCAGGGCTACCTTCTGTCGAAGCCCATCGACGGCGAGGCGATGAGAGTGCTGATCGAAGAGACTTATAAGAAGGGCCTCGGGCAGCACGCCGGCGCTGCCTGACCGGCCCTGCCCGGCTCGACCGACGGTCCCTCAATGATTGGCAATGATTAGCCATGCAGGGGCGATATATAGATTCTCGTACTAAACATATCGCCCCTGCCTGACCGCGGCTCACTGCTTTCCGGCGACGTTCGCCTTTTGACCGAGCTCTTTCAACAGCTCCTGCACGGCCGTCTCGAGCTGCCGGTCGCGCCCCGCGAGGTTGTCTTCGGGAGTATTCTCGACGAGTATGTCCGGGCGCACCCCCAGGTTCTCCATGTTGGTCCGCTTCTGGTCCGCGAGGTAGACGCCGACTCCGGGCGTTCGCACCGTCGAGCCGTCGATGAGGGAGTAGCTGCCCGTGCCTATGACCGCGCCCGCCGTGGGAGTGCCGATCACTTTGCCCAGCCCGAGCGCGCGGAAGCCCGCCGGGAACATCTCGGCGTTCGAAGCCGAGCGGAAGTTTTGCAGCACGACCTTGGGGCCGAAGAATCCCGCAAAGGGGCGGCCCGTCGGCTCAGTCCCGCGCGGCTGCCATATCTGGTACTGGCGCTGGACCAGGAGCGCGAGCAGCTCCTGCTCGATGTTACCGCCGCCGTTCCACCTCTGGTCGATGACGAGGGCTTCCTTGTCGCGGTTCTCGCGAAGCTCCTTCTCGAATCTCCTGAGCGACGGCTGGTTCATAGCCTGGATATGCACGTAGCCGACGCGCCCGCCGGAGAGCTTTTCGACCGTCGCGCGCCGGTCTTTTACCCATCGCTCGTACCTGAGCTGGCCGTAGGCGGCGGTCGAGACCGGCTCTATGCGCGCCTTCCACGAGCCTTCTTCGACGGGCTTATTGTTCAACGTCACCTCGATCTTGCGATTGAGCAGAGAGTTGAGGTGCTCCCAGTAATTGTCTCCCGCCTTCACGGGCTTGCCGTCTATCGCTATGAGGTAGTCGCCCACGCCGACCTTCACCCAATCCTTATCCGCCGGGCCGTCTTCATAGACGTGCGTGACCCGGTAGCGATTCGCCTGCGAATCCGCCTCAAGCTCGATGCCGAGGTGCGAGGTCGTGACCCCTCCGGCGCGGCTCGCGGGCGGAGGCGCGGCTCCCGTATGCGAAGCGTTAAGCTCGCCTATCATCTCGTTGACGATATTGAGCAATTCCTGGCGGTCCGCGACATACTCGACAAGCGGCTGGTACTTGGCGCGCATCGCGTCCCAGTCTTTTCCGTGCATCTCGGCGTCGTAGAACCTGTACTTCATCGTGCGCCATGCATCGTCGAACATCTCGGCCCATTCGGCGGGCTTGTCGATCTTCACCTTCGCCGTGAAGCTGATGCGCTTGCGCGCGCCCTCGCGGCCGCCGGAGCCGGCCATGACGGCCGAGGCCCCCGCCGGAGGCATCGAGATCGAGTAGACGCCGTTCCCTTCTCTGTAAAAGAGCGTGCGGCCGTCGCGCGCGAAGTCAAGGCCGGATATGCCCCCGCCGAAGCTGCCTCCGCCTCCTCCGCCCGCGCCCTCGCCCGACGCGCCGCCCGAGACGATACGGGTAAGGCGCTTGCCGTCTTCCTGGATCGAGTAGACGACCGGCAGAGTGGACGTGGAGGAAGGCTCGGACGTAACGAAGGCTATGGTCTTGCCGTCGGGCGCGATGGCGTAGTTAAAGACGGCGAAAGGCATGCGCGTGAGCTGGTGCGTGCGGCGCTTGAGCCCGCTCCAATCGATGTTGATCTCCCTGGGCGGCTGGTTCCGCTGTGCCATAGAGCGGGACCGGCCCGTCTGGCCGCCCTCGCCCGTCTGCTCCTGCCCTTCGGCCGGCTCGGGCCGCTCTTCGGGATCGTTCGGGTCGCGCTCCTCGCGCTCGAGGCTCATCGAGTAAACTTGCGCGGAGGGCGTAGCGCCCGTGAACCCTTCGCTGCGCACGAAGTAGAGCTTGCGGCCGTCGGGGGTGAATTGCGGGTTGAGGTCGCTGAATGAATCGAAGGTGGCTTTGCGCTCCTCGCCGCCCGCGGACGGCACGAGATAAATCTCTCCGTTGCGAGTCTGATCGGGTTTCGAATAGGCGAGCCACTTGCCGTCGGGCGACCAGGCGGGCCGGCCGATGTTGCCGTATCTCGAAGAGGTCAGCTCGGCCGTCTGCTTCGTATCGACGGAGTACTTTCTCAGCCTGTTGTCGGATGAAGTGAAGGCGATCTCTTTTGAATTGGGCGACCAGGCGATCGCGTTCTTGAGCGCGTCGATATCGCTGATCTTTACAGGCTCGCCCGCGCCGTCGCTCGCTATAAGATAAATCTCTTCGCGCCCGCTTCGATCCGAGATGAAGGCCAGCCACTTGCCGTCGGGCGAATAGACGGGGTCCTGATCGCGGGCGGGGCCGTCGGTGACCTGGCGGAGGTCGCCTTCCTCGACCGGCGCGGTGAAGATCTCTCCGTGTATCGAGAACGCGATGCGGCGGCCCGAGGGGGCCAGGTCGTAATCATCCACCTGCGAATTGAAGTCGCGGACCTCGGCGACGTTCTCTTGCGTCTCGGCGGCGATGTTGAGCTTGATCGGGGTCGCTTTTCTGCTTCCGACGTCCAGCTTCCAGATGCCGAAGTCGTGCTCGAAGACGATTGCGCGCCCGTCCGCGCTCATCGCGGGCCAGCGCACGTCTCCGCTGTTGAAAGAGGTGACGCGCTCGGCCTTGCCTCCGTTTTCCGGAGCGCGCCATATATTGGTCAGGCCCTTGCCTTCGCGGTCGCTCACAAAATAGATGTACCCGTCGTGGCCCCACATCGGCCACGTGTCCATCCCCTCGAAGTCGGTCACGTCCGAGAATTTCTTCGAGGCCACATCCATTACGGTCACGTCGCTTTGGAACGAGCCGCGATAATATTTGCGCCAGTAAGCCTGCGACTTGCGATTGATGGCGAGCTTTTTCCCGTCGGGCGAGTAAGTCGCATAGACGCCCATGTCCGCGCCGGCGCTGCGGGGGAGGCCTCCGTCCACGCTCACCGTGTATATCCTTCCCATGAAATCTTCGCCGCGATTGGTGCCGAACAGCACCGAGCGCGAATCGGGCGACCAGCCCAGGACCGAGTCGTCTGCCGAATGAAACGTCAGCTGTCTGGCCGTCCCGCCCCCGGCAGGAATTATGAAGACGTCGAGGTTGCCGTCGCGGTCGCTTGAAAAAGCTATCCAGCGGCCATCGGGCGAGAAGCGGGGGTATACGTCGCGCGCTTTATGCACGGTGATGCGCTGGACGTTCTGCCCGTTTTCATCGGCGGTCCAGATATCCGCGAGATAAGTGAACACGACGCGACCCTGATGGTAATGCGGGTAGCGCACCAGCTTCGCTTCGCGTCCCTGCGCCGAGAGCGGCGCGGCGAGGGCCAGCAGGAACATGGCCGATAAAAAAGCGACTGAATATAGTCTCTTCATTAAGCATCTCCTTCAATGTGATTCTTAAATTGTCATTCTCAAATCGAGAAGGTTGGTGAAGGGCAAAGACGGCTGCCCGGCCGTAGCGGTTACAACTCTGTGCCTGTTGAATTCACATTATTACGGCGAGGCTCGACCCAGGGAAGGCCGGTCGAGCCTCGCCGTAATGGGTTCATTTCACGCGCTTGGCTTCGCCCGCCCAGTACTTTTCGCGCAGGAGGTTCTTTTGAATCTTTCCGGTCGCGGTGCGCGGAAGGGCGTCGATGAACTCCACGCGCTTCGGGCACTTGAAATGCGCCAGGCGGCGGCGGCAGAACTCGATCAGCTCGGACTCCGATGCCCGCCCCCCCGGTTTCAGCACGACTATGGCGTACGCCACTTCGCCCCATCGCTCGTCGGGCGCGGCCACGACCGCCGCTTCGAGCACGGCGTCGTGCTTGTAGAGCAGGCCTTCGACCTCTATGGACGAGATGTTCTCTCCGCCCGAGATTATCAGGTCTTTCTTCCGGTCCACGACCTCGATGTATCCTTCCCGGTCGAGCGTGGCCATGTCCCCCGTGTGAAAGTAGCCGTCTACGATCACGGCGTCGGTCGCTTCGGGTTGACGCCAGTAACCCGACATCACGACGTTGGCGCGCGCTATGACCTCCCCGACCTCCGCCCCGTCGGGCGCGACGGGGCGGCCCTCGTCATCGACCACGCGCACGTCCACGCCTATCATCGGGTATCCGGTCTTCGCCTGAACGCGGAGCTTCTGCTCCGAGGGCCAGTCCCGCATGTGCGGCTTGATCTTCGAGACGGTGAGAAAAGGCGAAGTCTCCGTCAGGCCGTAAATCTGGATCACCCGCCACCCGAGCTTCTCCTGCGCGGCCTGAATGGTGGCCATCGGGGGCGCGGAGCCGGCTGTCGCCACGCGCATCGGAGGCAGGCTGCCGAGCGTCTCTTCGTCGAGCGCGTGATTCAACGCCATATTGATCATGGTCGGCGGCATCGAGGCGAACGTCACCCGCTCGCGCGCTATGAGCTCGAAGAAGAGCGCGGGGTCGAATTTCTTTATGATGACGTGCGTTCCTCCCATTCCGGTGACGGCGTAAGGCAGGCCCCACCCGTTGCAGTGAAACTGCGCCAGCGTGTGCAGGTAGACTTCCGCCTCGTGAATGCCGAACTCGCATATGGAGTTCATCGCGTTCAAATAGAGATTGCGGTGCGTGAGCATCACGCCCTTGGGCCTGCCCGTCGTGCCCGAAGTATAGAGCAGGGCCGATGTCTCGTTCTCGTCTATCTGCGCGAACGCGGGCTGCTCGCCCGACGCTCCAGCCAGCAGGGTTTCATAATCGAGCCAGCCGGCCCGGTCCGGCGCCGGATTCGCGGTCGCGCCCGCGAGCACGAATTTTTCGATCGATTCCAGACGGCCGCGAATCGGCTCGATCAGGTGCGTGAGCCCCTCTTCGACGATCAATACTCTAGCGCCCCCATGATTAAGGATGTATTCGAACTCTTCGGGCGCGAGTCGAAAATTGAGAGGCATCAGGATCGAGCCGATGACCGGCGCGGCGAAGAAGGCTTCGAGCACGCGATGGCAATTCTGCGAAAGTATCGCCACGCGGTCGCCCTTCCCGACTCCGAGCGAGCGGAAGGCATTGACCCATGCGTTGACGCGCTCGCCAAGCTGGGAATAGGTCAGGCGGGTATCGCCACAGACTACGGCTTCCTTCGTGGCGTGCGCCGCGAGCGCGCGCTTCAGAAAATCGAATTCATTGAGCGGAACTATCAAGGACTCACCTCCTGATCGGTGATTCGGCCTGAGCAGGATAGCACAGGCGAGGGGCCGGGGGTCAGGGGCGAGCCTCGCGCGGGAGAGCGAGCCTGTAGGATTCTTTGAAGCGAGCTTGAAATGATCCCTGCTTCTTGCCTGGCCCGTGGCCCCTGAACTATGGCATGATACCGAGCCGTGAAAACCGATTACAGATTCCATCACAAGCTGAGGGTCCGGTTCGCCGACACGGACATGCAGGGCATAGTCTTCAACGGCAACTATCTCACGTATTATGACGTGGCCTGGACCGAGTATTTCCGCGCGGCGGGGCTCGAGTACAAAGATTTCGAGAAGTTCGGGGCCGACACGGTGCTCGCGCGCACGGAGATGGATTTCAAATCGCCCGCCACGTTCGACGAGGTGCTTGAAATTCACACGCGGGTCTCGGCCATCGGCAGCAAGAGCCTCACGTTCAACTTTGAAATCTACCCCGAGGCCGAAGAGAGGCTGATAGGCACGGCGCTCTCCATTTACGTCTGCGTCTCGCCTCAAACCCTCCAGCCCGTAAGAGTGCCGGACTCGCTCCGCAAGCTCCTGAGCGAGTTCGAAGGCCGGGAGCTTTAAGAATGGCGAATTTGAAATTTCAAATTAAAGACCGCGGTGATATTGTCTAGGCTCACGGTATGAATCCCTCTTTCCGGTCGGGCGTTTAAGAGCAAGCGATAAATCGACCCCCGCGCTTCGACGCACGCACGGAGATAGAACGGAGTCGAGTATGGCTAGCGACATGGAGAAGGCGGAAGCTATCAAGGGCGGCAGTTTCTTGACCGACGGCAGGTCGCCGTCTGAAATCTTCACCCCGGAAGACATAAACGAGGAACAGAGAATGTTCGCCCGCGCGGCCGAGGAGTTCCTCCGCAAAGAGGTGCTCACGCGCGAGGACGAGATATACGCCAAGGACTGGGGCGTCACGCGCGAGCTGATGCGGAAGGCCGGGGAGCTCGGCTTTCTAAGCATCGACATCCCGGAAAAGTACGGCGGCCTCGGGCTCGACAAAGTCAGCTCCGCCATAGTCGGCGAGCAATTCGCCTTGCAGGCCTCATTCGCGGGCACGCAGAGCGCGCACGTCAATATCGGCACGCTGCCGCTCGTCTTCTTCGGCACGGAAGACCAGAAGGCGAGATACCTTCCCAGGCTCGCGAGCGGCGAGTGGATCGGCGCGTATGCTCTCACGGAGCCGCACTCCGGCTCTGACGCGCTCGCGGCCAGGACCAGGGCCGTGCTCTCCGACGACGGGCGGCACTACATACTCAACGGCCAGAAGATGTGGATCACCAACGGAAGCTTCGCGGACCTCTTCACGGTCTTCGCCAAGATCGACGGAGAGCATTTCACGGCCTTCCTGGTCGAGCGCGGCCCCGGCCTCACGAGCGGGCATGAGGAGAAGAAGCTCGGCCTCGATGGATCGTCCACAACAGCCCTGATACTGGAGGATTGTCACGTGCCGGTCGAAAACCTCCTTGGAGAGATCGGACGCGGGCACAAGATCGCCTTCAACGTTCTCAACATCGGGCGCCTCAAGCTCGGCGCCCGCTCGGTCGGCACGATGAAGATCGCGCTCGCGCAGTCCGCGGAGTACGCGAAGGAACGCCATCAATTCGGGCAGGCCATCGCTAACTTCGGATTGATCAAGCTTAAGATCGCGGAGATGGCAAAGCGCATCTATGTCGGCGAGTCCATCCTGTATCGCACCGTCGGCATGATCGACGACGCGCTCGCGCTCGTGGACAAGACCGATCCGCAGCAGGTGCTCAAGGTGCTCGAACAGTACGCGGTCGAATGCTCGATCATCAAGGCCTGGGAGAGCGAAGCCCTGGCCTGGGTCGTGGACGAGCAGGTGCAGGTCTTCGGCGGCTACGGGTACTCGAAGGATTATCCGGCGGAGCGCGCCTATCGCGACGCGCGAATCGCCCGAATATACGAGGGCACGAACGAGA
>DATLMR010000227.1:0-6417 GCA_035537555.1 Blastocatellia bacterium | reverse complement strand
GACGGGAAGTTTCACCGCTCCCGAGAGAGATTTGCTAACGGTCGCATAAATGGACCTGCCGCTTGGCGTGCCGATTCGGTCTGAGCTCGTCCCCAAAATCAAGGCGGGCCTGCGCGCGCTTTCCGTCACGGCCACGAAGTTGGCCAGCAGGCCCACGTCGTCCGCCCGTGGGTTATATTCGACACCGACGGAAAAGCGCGGATGGAGCCTGTAGGTCAGCGTCGTCCTTACGCTCGCGCGCGGGATCTGGTTACTCAGAGCCCGAACTCCGAGCGTCCATTTATACGAAGATACATTCTCTGTCCCGCTCACGGCGCGACCCTCGCCCGGTCAGAGAGGTCAGCTGGGCACGCTCGACGCTTTATCCGGCCTCTCCTTCGCCGATGCCAGTTGCCCTTTCGACTCCTTTTCCGCCGCGGCGAGCAGAGACTCCAGCCGCTTCCTCAGCTCCGAGACTTTGATCACGCCTCTGTAAGTCGCGACGATCTTTCCGTCGCGGTCGATGATGGCGGTTCCGGGAAGAGCCGAGCCCAGGCCGAACCGCGCCATGTCTTCGGCGCTCGCTTCGAGCCACACGGGAAAGTTGAGCTTCGTCTCTTTTATGAACTGCTTCACCTTCTGCTGGTCGGCCATCTTATCCGAGGCCGCGCCGATGACCTGCACGCCCAACGCGGCGTACTCATTTTGAATGGCGGAGAGGTCGGGCATCTCCTTGCGGCACGGGACGCAGTAGGTAGCCCAGAAGTTCAGCACCACTATACGCCCGCGATACGAGCTCAAGCGCTGCTCTGCTCCGAACAGGTCCTTCAGGGTGAGCTCAGCCTCGGTGCCGATCGAATCGATCTCGGGCTCGGATTCCGCGGGCGCCGGGGACAGGACCGTCAGGGCGTCGACCTGGATGTAAGGCCGGTCCTTCTTCCTGCCGGTTGGGCCCGTGACTTCTACGCGCTTGCCGATGAACGCCAGCCAGTTCTTGCCCGGCCTCTTGTACTTTCCCGTGCGGAGCTCGTAAAGCGTGTGGCCTCCTTCGGCATTGGCGACGGCGAGCAGGGTGGCATCGCCGTTCGCGACGCATTCGGACGCCTTCTCAATGTCCGCGCGGGTACCGTAAGGCACGGTCACGCGGTCCGCGCGCGCCCAGCATTCTTCACAACAGACCACCTGTCCCGACAGCTTGCCCTCGCTCGCCATGCTTTGCGCCCTCAACGGGGCGTACGCGGCGAGCGTGAGCAGCAGTATAGTTAAGAATTGTTTCATCATGACGTTGAATACTATAACTTACCCGTTCCGATAGCGGCAACGGGGCGAGGACCGGGCGCAAAGGTGAAGTAGTCGCTTGCCCGCCGGCTCTTTCCCTAACAGGCCCACGTACCAGAAAAACGGAGCCGATTCTTATGCTTTAGCCGGATGCGATTTGGTTGTACGAATCGGCGGGATACAAACGCGTTGATTGCTGAGGGCGGTATGTCGATAATTCATTGAGTGTTTGCTCTGAGAAACGATCAGAGTAAAGCCGCGATGTGTTAATTCGCCCTCTCGGATACCGCTAAGCGAATTTCCCATGATGCATCCGAGGCGGTGAAGCGAAGTGAGGCGTTATATTCTTACGAGGTGATTATGACTCCAGAAGAAGCGATTGCGCTGGCCATTTCCGAAGCTCGCCCCGACGGAGATAGCCTTTTGCTCATTGTCCGAAACGGGGAAGACCCCGGCACTGAGAGAATGCGGCAACTCGTTTCGGCCTTGAAGACGATATTTCATTCGCTCAACGGTCAAGCCGAATTAGCCCGGAGCCTGGCCGCTGCTCTTTACACTCTGGGCTCCGATGTCCCTTTGACGATCAGCTCCCTGGCAAGCCAGGGGCATAGCTGGCGCAAGGGCTTCATGGAGGTCGAAGTCTACGACCTGTTAATGGTCGTGCAAAGCATCTTTGAAGACAAGTGGCTTGAGCCGGAGCCGACGGAGACTATTCACTGATCTAATATCCAACCCGGTCGATCTATTAAATATGCAGCTTTAGAGGACGAAAGAGGACCGAAAGGCCGCAGGCTCGATCTTCCGGCCGATAGGCCCGGGAAAAGCGAGAGCGTTCAGGGCTATCGCTTTTCCCGGGGGGCGATTCTCGACGCCCGGCATTCCTATTGACATTCTATACGGGAAGGCCTATAAACTCCCGCAGAATGGCTATAGAAGAGGTGGTATGAAAAATAAGAAACTCGATCTTTTGCAGGGCACTCTGGATCTGCTGGTGCTCAAGGCGCTGGCCCTGGGACCGTTACACGGACTGGGCGTCTCAAACCGTATTGAACAGATTACGGAAGGGACCTTTCAGGTAATGCCTGGCTCCCTGTTTCCCGCGCTGCACCGCATGGAGCAGGCGGGCTGGCTCGTTTCTTCCTGGGGAGAGTCAGAGAACAATCGCCGGGCCAAGTACTACCGCCTCACGAGAGCGGGCCAGCGCCAGCTCGAAGCCGCGACTCACGACTGGCTGAAAATCTCTCTGGCAATATGGAGCGCCCTGAAGACTACATAGGGAGAAGAGATCATGCCGCTGCTTCCTCTCGTGGCCAGCCTTTGGCGCAACCTCTTACAGAGAGAGCGTCAGGAGCAGACGCTCGCGGAAGAGATCGATTCTTACCTTGACATGCTGATTGGGCAGAAGATGAAAGAGGGGCTGGGTGCGCAAGAAGCACGGCGCGCGGCCTTGATCGAGCTTGGCGGCACGGAGCAGATCAAAGAGCGAGTGCGGGAGGTCAGGATGGGACATCAACTGGAAACTCTGTTGCAGGATTTACGATATGCCACGCGCATGCTGCGCAGGAACTTAGGGCTGACAATACTGGTCGTAGCCATCCTGGCGCTCGGGATCGGGGCCAACACGGCAATCTTCACCCTTCTCAATGCCGTCATCGTCAAGCCGCTGCCGGTCAAGAACCCCGAGCAACTCGTCCTCTTCAGCGACTCGGCAAGCGAAGGCACATCGCTCGGGGATCCTCCGACAGGAAAATGGGAGCTTTTTTCATACTCCAGCTATGAATTCTTCCGCGACAAGACCGACTCCTTCCAGGAGTTGTGCGCCTTCAGGAGCGGGGAATCGCGCCTGAACGTCCGGATGGAAGGAAGCCAGGCCGGCGACGCGGCGCAGAGAGCGCAGGGGCAGCTCGTTTCAGGGAATTTCTTTGCGACTCTGGGCGTGAATGCGGCCCTCGGGAGGGCGCTTGCGCCCGAAGACGATATGATCGCGGCAAGCCCGGCCGCCGTGATCAGCTATGGATATTGGAAGAACCGGTGCGGCGGCGATAGCTCCATACTCAATAAATCCGTGATGCTGAACGGAAAGCCTTTTACGATCGTGGGAGTGATGCCGCAGGAGTTCTTCGGAGTGCGCGTACGTCGCAGCCCCGATTTCTGGCTGCCCCTTGCCTTTCAGCCACAGGTCGAGATGCAGGATTCGTACCTGAGCGACCCGGATGCCTACTGGCTCAATATAATGGGACGGCTCAGGCCCGGAATCGATATTCAACAAGCTCAGACGGGCGTAAATCTCGCTCTCCAGCAATTCTTGTCTGGCCTGGCGGGCTCGGAGCCGACAGAAGACCGCCAGGGTACAAACCAGGCTTCTTACATCGACGCCGTCTACGGAGGCAGGGGGATTTCCGGCCTCCGCTCTTACTACTCGGAGCCGTTGCAGATGCTGATGGCTGTGGTCGCGGTTATTCTGCTCATCGCCTGCGCGAACGTCGGGAATCTTCTGCTCTCCAGGTCCGTCTCTAGAAGAAGAGAGATACTTATCCGGTTGTCGATGGGGGCCACCCGCGCACGGCTCGTCCGGCAATTGCTTACGGAAAGCCTGCTGCTGGCCTCTCTGGGAGGCTCATTCGGCGTGTTATTCGCCCTTTGGGGCGCAGGAGCGCTCGCAACGCTGGTCGCGCCTACCTCGCCGCTGGATCTGAGCCCGGACACTGCCGTACTAGGTTTCACCATAGGAGTCTCATTACTGTCCGGGTTTATATTCGGACTCGCGCCCGCCCTCGCCGCAAGCAGAGTCGATCTATCTTCGGGGCTGAAAGAAAAATCAGCCCGAGGCGGCGGGCGCCTGCGCTTCGGAATGGCGTCGACGCTCGTAATGTCGCAAGTGGCCCTGTCACTGGTTATGCTTGTGGGCGCCGGTCTGTTCGCGCGGAGCCTGCTCGAGCTACAGCGCGAAGACCTGGGCTTCAATCGAGACAATGTTCTACTGATGGATATAGAGCCGCGCCTGGCCGGGTATAAGCCGGCAGAGCTAAACGGGCTTTACCAGCAGCTCCTCGATCAAGTCGGCGCGCTGCCGGGCGTCAGCTCGGCCACAATGGCTTCCTACAGCCCCATGAGCGGCAGCTCCAGGACCAGCAACGTCTTCGTGCAGGGCTATACGCCCGAACCCGGCGAGGACCTGGTAGTCAGCAATATGCTCGTCGGGCCGAGATATGGCGAGACCCTGGGCCTGCCCTTGCTGCTCGGGCGCGAGATCGGGCTTCAAGACACGGCCGGATCGCGCAGGGTGGCTGTCGTAAACGAGGCTTTCAGCGATTACTTCTTTCAAGGTGAGAACCCGATCGGGCGGCGATTCGCCTTCGGCAGTCAATTAGATCCTGAAAACGAGATTGAGATCGTGGGTGTCATCGGGAACGCGAAGTACGACAGCGCGAGGCGAAAGCCTAAGCCCGGCGTGTATCGACCGATTCTTCAAGTGCAGAACGGGTCCGCTTATTCCTGCAATCTGGAAATACGAACGGCGGGCGAGCCGTTGGCGTCAGTGCCCGCCGTGCAGGCGGCCATTGCGCAGGTCGACTCGAAATTGACGATCTCCAGTGTGACATCCCTAAGCAAGCAGTTTGAGAGCGCCCTTGGGCAGGAGCGCATGATGGCGCAGCTCGTGAGCTTTTTCGGCCTGCTCGCGCTGGTGCTCGCCTGTGTCGGCCTGTACGGAGTCATGGCGCACGGCGTAGTGCGGCGGACGAACGAGATCGGAATCCGTATGGCCCTTGGCGCGCAACGCCGCGACATCTTATGGATGGTATTGTACGAAGCCATGTCCCAGGTCTTGATAGG
Organism: Blastocatellia bacterium; assembly: GCA_035537555.1. Lineage (GTDB taxonomy): Bacteria > Acidobacteriota > Blastocatellia > UBA7656 > UBA7656 > DATLMR01. The sequence continues at coordinate 1,326 of DATLMR010000227.1, read as the reverse complement.
GGTAGCTATTGGAGTACCCCTGGCCTTCGCGGGCGCCCGTCTGATCGCGAGCATGCTATTCGGAGTGACCCCGTTTGACCCGGTGACAATTTCGATATCGATAGTCGTGTTGGTGGCAACCGCTCTCGTGGCGGGGTACCTGCCTGCCCGCAATGCCACGAGGGTCGATCCGATGGTGGCATTGCGGTATGAGTGAAAGCTGATCGGGGCTAAGGCAAGCGCGAATCCTACCTCGCGTAGTTACCTGCATCGAGAAAGTGTATCGAGACGTAAGGCTCATCCCCTAGCACCCAGCTATCGTGCGGGCTCGGCGGAACATAGAATATCGCTCCCGGCCCAAGCTCATAAACTTCGCCATCCTCCATGGCCGCCGTAGCTCTCCCGGACACTACCATGCCCACGTGCTCGACCTCGCAGAACGGCGTCCCGGCTATCGGGCTGACGTGTTCGGACCATCTCCATCCCGGCTCGTAGGTCGCTCTGCCTATAGTCATGCCTCCGATCCTTACGATCTCGAATTTCCCCTTATCGAATACGCGCACCTCGTCAGGGTCGTCGAAGCGCTTTAATACTACTTCAAGCATAGAGCATCTCCATTTGAAACAGGTTCCTTCCCCGGAGCTTACATCAATAGCGGCCGGAGTGAGATAGCTTTCATGATGGGGCATTCTACCCGATGTCAAATGCGGCCGGGGGAGCGGCCAACATTTTGGCCGAGATCTCTTTCACCAGTTTCGCGCAAACGACAGAGGTCATGTTCATCGGGTCCATGAGCGGGTTGAACTCCACCACGTCCGCGCCCACGACTCGCCCCCGCGTGGACTGAATCACGCCGAGCGCCTCCCGCACGGACAGCCCTCCCGGCTCCCTGTGCGACACGCCGGGAGCGCAGGACGGGTCGAGCCCGTCCATGTCGAAAGAGATGTACAGGGGCGAATCGAACTCGAATATTCTATCGTCCCGCCGGCCTTTCATGTCGATTACTTCCACGCCGAACCTTTCAGCCTGCTCTCTCTGATGGCCGTTCATCGTGCGAATGCCCACCTGCACCAGCCTGTCGGCCAGCCCGTCCTCCATGATCCTCGCGAAGGGAGAGGCGTGCGAGTAGCGGTTGCCCTGAAACTCGTCGTAAAGATCCGGATGAGCGTCGAAATGAAGTATGGATATCTTCCCGCATCTGTTCGCCACGGCTTTCAGTATCGGATATGTTATCGAGTGGTCGCCCCCGAGGCAGAGGGGCCTGAGCCCTCGGTCTATGAGGGCGGCGACCTCGGACTCGATGGCGCCCATCCAGTCCTCCCCGGGGTCCGGCTCCAGGTCTCCGCA
>DATLMR010000226.1:0-6012 GCA_035537555.1 Blastocatellia bacterium | reverse complement strand
GGCGATCCACCGCAACAGCCGGAGGAAGAACGGCCCCTTCCTCAAGGTCAATCTCGGAGGCATCTCTTCGACGTTGTTTGAAAGCGAGATGTTCGGCCACGTCAAGGGCGCGTTCACCGACGCGCGCCACGACCGCAAGGGCCGGTTCGAGATTGCCAACGGCGGGACCATATTCCTCGACGAGATAGGCGACCTCGATCCCGGCTCGCAGGTGAAGATGCTGAGGGTGCTTCAGGACCGCAAGTATGAGATCCTCGGCTCGAGCATCACGCGTAGCGTGGACGTTCGGATCATCTCCGCGACTAACCGGAATCTTCCCGAGATGGTGCAGAACGGAGGCTTCCGCGAGGACCTCATATACCGCCTCAACCTGATCGCGATCCACCTCCCTCCCCTGCGCGAGCGGCCGGGCGACATATCTCTGCTCGTCGAGCACTTTCTGGAGAGCATGAGGACAGTTTACCGGAGGAATGAGCTGACGATCAGCGACTCCGCCCTCAAGTGGATGCAGGGCCTCCCGTGGCCGGGCAACATCAGGCAGTTGAGGCACCTCATCGAGCGCACCGTGCTCGTCAGCGGACAGGACACGCTTGAGGTCGGCACCTTCAACCTCCCGATCGAGATGGAATCGAGTGAGGGCCGGAGGAACAGCCTCCCGGAGGTCGGAAAGATGACGCTCGACGAGATCGAAAAGGCCGTGATTCTCAAGTCCATGAAGCATTACGGCGGCAATATCACAAAGGTGGCGGAATCCCTGGGCCTGAGCCGCGCCGCGCTTTATCGTAGATTCGAGAAGTACGGAATTGAAATCTAGGGATCACGGACGATACTCGTCCTCATGATCCTTTCACCAGGATTCTATATAGAGGGTAGCTTATGACTCCGAGCGCGCGGGCGTCCGGCCCGCAGGCCTTTATCGACGAGGCGCATCGATCTCGCCCGAATCTTGCGGTAAGCAACCTGCTCCCGGCCCCGCGCCGCCCGAAGCGCATCAAGCGCCGTTATCCCTGGCCTCCGACATGAGCCTGCGCCTTAAATTCGCTCTTTATCTCGTCGTCATTCACGTGCTGTTCGCGGGAGTGGCCGTCTACCTGCTGCTTAACAACCGCATATGGCTGCTCGCGGTCGAGGCCATATTCGTCCTCTCGCTCGTCGCCGGTATAAGGTTGATCCGCAGCCTGTTCGGCACCATAGAGATGATCAACACCGGCGCGCAGTTCATCGGGGACAGCGACTTCACTTCGCGATTTCGGGAGGTGGGGCAGCCGGAAATGGACCGGCTGATTCACATCTATAATCGAATGGTCGATCACCTGCGCGAGGAGCGCACGCGGCAGCAGGAGCAGCACTACTTCCTCGACAAGATCCTGAAGGCCTCGCCTTCGGGCATACTCACCCTGGACCTCGACGGGCGCGTCGCGATGGCCAACCCGGCGGCCGAGCGCATGCTTCAATCTTCCAACGAAAGCATCTTCGGAAAGAGACTCTCTGAATTCGACTCCCCCTTCTTCCTCGAGTTGAACGAGCTCGCGACGGGCGATTCCAGGGTCATCGCCTTGCAGGGCAGGCGGCGGATAAAATGCCAGAAGTCCCAGTTTCTGGATCGCGGCTTCCCGAGGATCTTCATACTGATGGAGGAGCTGACGGAAGAGCTCAGGCAGACGGAGAAATCGGCTTATGAAAAGCTGATCCGGATGATGTCGCACGAAGTGAACAACTCGGTCGGGTCGGCCAATTCCCTCCTTCACTCCTGTCTGAACTACAAGGACCAGCTGCGGGAAGACGACCGCAAGGACTTCGAGATGGCTCTGAGCGTCGTCATATCGAGAACCGACCACCTCAACGCTTTCATGCGAAGCTTCGCCGATGTCGTCAGGCTCCCGCCGCCGAAATTACTCCCCTGCAATGTAGAGGAGCTGCTCGAAGACATCTCTCTGTTGATGAGGGCCGATACCGCGCGGAGGGAGATCGAATGGGTGTGGGACCTTCAAGCGCCCCGGAGCTACATCGCGATGGACCGGAGCCAGATGGAACAGGTCTTCGTCAACATTTTCAAGAATGCGATCGAAGCGATCGGCAGCGGAGGCACGATCACCGTCCGCACGGGTGAAAAGAACGGGCGCCGCTTCGTGGTCATCGAAGACACGGGAAGCGGCATAAGCCCCGAAGCGCGATCCAGGCTCTTCTCTCCTTTCTTCAGCACGAAGGAGAACGGCCAGGGCATAGGGCTGACTATGGTTCAGGAGATTCTGGACCAGCACCACTTCGAGTTTTTCCTCGAAAGCGAGCCCGGGCACTCCACCCAGTTCCGGATCTATTTTTAGTACGTCCGGCCAGAGGCCTTCTTAAAGACCCGCCGCAGGCGACTCGACCCGAACCAGCCTGACCGGAATGTGCTTGTGATACGGGGTTCCCGCGATCGGGTCCATCTCTTCAGCCGACGACAAATAATTTAGGTGCGCGCCCGTCCGCCGCCGGCTTCCGCCTTCGGACGGATGCTCCATGCCGTACCCGTGAGGGAGCGTCACGCAGCCGGGCCGGACGGAGTCGTTGACGGCCACCCGAACGACGACCGAGCCTCGCCGGGATTCACAGCGCGCCCATTCTCCATCGGATAAGCCGAGCGCGGCCGCGTCTTCAGGATGTATCTTGAGAGCGCCGTCCGGGTCGGTCTTCCTCCATGCCGGGTCGCGATAGATGGTATTCGCGTTATAGGAGCGGCGCTCGCCCGCGACGAGCACGAGCGGGTATTCCTTCATCGCCGGGCTCTCTGACGCGCCGAGCGCGCGAAACAGAGTGAGCATTTCAGGTATCTCGAGATGCACGAGGCCGTCCCCGTGGCGGATGAAATTCCAGGACTCCTCGTATTCGTTCAGGCTGAAGACGACTCCCGAACGCGACGAGATGAACGCGTCGAAGAGCGCTTCGCCAAGCGCAGGCCCGTCGCCGATATGGCCCGCGCGCCTGACGGCCTCCGGGTATCTGGCCGCGAAGCTGTGCGCGGAGCCCCAGAGGAAAGCGGCGGCCGCGGCTCCTTCCGGCAGGGTCCGCCCGAGTGTCTCGTACAGCACGACCGGCGCGTAATCCGCGAGCTCAGGCTGCTGCCTCATCGTCTTCTGGAAGGCGGCGGCGAAGGCCGCCCGCCCCTGCCGCGCCGCTCCCTCAAGCTCGGGGAAGCTCTCGGGGACCGCGCCCATAGCCCGCACGAGCCTCGTGTAAATCTCGGCCTCGGCAAGCGTGCCGGGCAGAGGCTCGAACAGGGGCTTGCGGAGATGGAACGCGTTCTTCGGGAATTCGAGATTGAAAAAAGTCGCCTCCCACTTCTCGTACTGAGACGACGCGGGCAAGACGTAATGCGCGAGGCGGGCCGTCTCCGTCAACGCCACGTCGATGACGACCAGCAGGTCGAGCTTCGCGAAAGCCGACATGTAAGCATGCGTGTCGGCCGCCGTGACCACCGGGTTGGCGCTGTCGACTACAAGCCCGCGAGTGCGATCCGGATGCTCCGTCTCGATCTCGGCCGGGAGAATATTCGGCGGCAGAAGGTTCGAGATGAAGGGGAAGCCCAGGACCGCCGAGCGCTTCTGCCGCTCGCCTTCCTCCGAGTGGCCCATGATCGGCACAAGCGCGGTGTGGAGGTTGTTTCCTCCGGGCTTTCCGAAATTTCCCGTTATGAGGTAGAGGAGCGACCGAAGGTACGAATTGAGCGTGCTGTTAAGGGTCTGCTCGATGCCGAGGTCCGTCCGCACCGCGCAGCTCTCCGCATCGGAGATGATGCGGGCGGCCGAATAAACGTCGTCAAGCTCGACGCCCGCGCGCCGCGCGTACTCTTCGACCGGCACTTCTAGCAGAGCCTCTCTTACGGCCGCGAAGCCCGTCGTGCGCGCATCGAGAAAGGCCCGGTCCTCTCGCCCTTCGCGGGCTATGATCGAAAGAAGCGCGCCCAGCAAAAAGGCGTCGGTCCCCGGCCGCAACTGCAAGTGAAGGTCGGCCATGGCGGCCGTCTGCGTCCGGCACGGATCGATCACGATCATCTTTTTAAGCGGGTCTTTCCGAATCTCCTGAAGGACCTGCCGCGCGTTTCTTATGCCGTGAGATTGCCAGGGGTTCGTGCCGATGAAGACGACGACCGAGGCATTCTCAACGTCCTCGGACGGGTGGCAGTTCTGCCTGCCGTAGAGGCGACCGTCAACCCAGAAGCCGCCCGTCTTCTCCTGCGCGAGGGCTGTGTAATAATTCTGCGTCCCCATGGCGGCCCTGAGCGCCTTCCCGTACGGCCCTCCGAGGTGGTTGCCCTGCCCTCCGCCTCCATAATATGCCAGGCTCCTGCCTCCCCAGGTGTCCCGCAGGTGGACGAGCTTCGAGGCGATCTCCTGAATGGCCCGGTCCCATGATATGGACTCGAACGTTCCATCCTCACGCCGCCGAAGCGGCGATTGGAGCCGGTCCGAGTGGTTCTGATAGAAGTTCAATCGCTGCGCCTTCTGGCACAGGTAGCCCGTGGAGATCGGGTGCGCCCTGTCGCCCCGAATCCTCGCCATCTCAGGGCCGCGAACCTCCACCTCGATGCCGCAGTTGCGACTGCAAAGAATGCACGCCGTCTGCTGCCAGTTAACGCTTTCCTGTACGGAACTCATCGGGAGCCTCCCGCCTGACCGCAAAACTCGCAGGCGTAAGCGGCCTCTGGATACTGCTCGATCAGAACCAGCCCTTCCGGTTCTGAATGTATGTCCTTACAAAATCTTCATCGGATTTCGTAAGGTAGATGATCCCCTCGATCAGGCCGATGACTCCCGTGACGATCCCCGCAAGGCCGCAGGTCAATATAGTCGCCAGCAACATTATGAGCCCTTCGGTATTGTACCCGAGTATGAACTTGTGAACCCCGAGGCCGCCTATCAAAATTCCGCATATACCGGCGGGGAGCTTCTTTTCCGCGCCCGGCATCTTCCAGACCTGTTGCGGAGGCCCGCCGTAATAATTCGCCTGGTAAGCCCCCGGCCCGGCGGCCACTACGGGGGCGCGGCAGTTCTGGCAAAGCTGCGCCGTGTCTTCGTTCTGCGTACCACAATTCGTACAAAACCTTGGCATAGTCTTTAGCTCCGTTGTCCCTTCTTTGCGATTGCGTAAATTCCTACCTGATGGCTCCGGATTGATGCGCGTAATCTAATCATTGCCGATCGATTTGTCAATTGCCCGCCCGGTTTGATCTGTTTCGCGGAGCGTCACGAGCGCGCAAGGCCGGTCGGGCGATCAAGAGGGCTACCTGGCACCGAGGCTCTTTCGAATCCTGTCGCGGTATTCGGCCGCCCTGGCAAGCACCCGCGCCTCGTCGATCGTGAGCACGCGGCCGTTCTCGACGACGACGCGGCCGTTTATGATGACCGTTTCTACGTCCGATGCCTTAGTGGCATAGACCAGATGCGAGTAGACGTTGTAGAGGGGCGCGAGGCGCGGGGCGCCCATTCCGACGATGATCAGATCGGCCCTCTTCCCGACTTCGAGCGAGCCGATCTCCCTGTCCATATGGATGGCTTTCGCCCCGCGAATCGTGGCCATTTCAAGCGCCTCGCGGGCGTTCAGAGTCATGGGATCTTTCGAGACGAGCTTGTGCAGCTTGGCGGCCGTGTCGATCTCCTCCCAGAGGTCGAGGTCGTTATTCGAGGCCGCGCCGTCGGTCCCGAGCCCCACCGCGACTCCCGCCTTGAGCATCTGCGGGACCGGGGCCGCGCCCGCCGCGAGCTTCATGTTCGATTGAGGGCAGTGCGCCACGCCCACCGAGCGTGCGGCCAGAGTCTTTATGTCCTCGTCGGTCGGCCAGACCACATGGGCCGCGATCACGCGGCCGTTAAGAAAGCCGATACTTTCAAGGTAAGCCACGGAGCTGGACTTGTATCGCTCCTGGATGGTCCGGACCTCGGCCATGTCCTCGGCCACGTGAATGACGAGCGGCACGTCTCGCTTTTGCGCCATTTCGTGGGCCATCTTGAGGTGTTCGGTCGAGACCGTATA
>DATLMR010000225.1:0-11988 GCA_035537555.1 Blastocatellia bacterium | reverse complement strand
ATGGAGCGACAGGGCGGCCTCCACCTCCCCGGGCTCGATGCGGAATCCGCGAACCTTCACCTGCTGGTCGGTCCTGCCAAGGAATTCGAGCTCGCCGCCGGGCAAATATCGCGCGCGGTCTCCGGTCTTGTAGAGACGGCTGCCCGGCTCTTCGCCGAAGGCGTCGGGCACGAAAGAAGACGCCGTGAGGTCCGGCCTGCCTTGATAGCCGCGAGCGAGCCCGGCCCCTCCGACATACAACTCGCCCGGAACTCCGGCCGGGCACGGCTGCATGAAAGCGTCGAGCAGGTAGACCCGTGTGTTCGCGATCGGGCGGCCGATAGGAAGAGACGCGGCCGGCGGAAAGGTAGTCTCTCCGGCCGAATGTATCGTTGCCGTGACCGTCGTCTCGGTCGGGCCGTAGGCGTTGCAAAGCCGGATGAGATCTCCCGTGAGCGACCGCCACAAATTGTATTTTTCCGGCAGGACTCGCTCGCTTCCTACGATCATCAGTCTGACGGAGCCGGGCATTCGATCCCCGGCCCGCGACATCTCCGCCACAAGCTCGTGCCAGTATGAGGATGGAATATTGACGACCGTGAGCTTGTGCCGCCCGATATATCGGAGAAGGTCGAGAGGCGAGTCCGCCGCTCCATCAGCGCGCAGGACGACGGCGGCGCCCGAGGACCACGAAGGGAAGATCTCTTCGGCCGCGACGTCGAAGCCGATCGACGCGAATTGCAACACCCGGTCGGCCGGGTTCAGCCCGTATGCGTTCGCGACCGCGAGGCTATGGTTGACAAGAGAGCGATGAGACACCAGCACCCCTTTAGGAGTTCCGGTCGAGCCCGACGTGTAAAGCACGTAGGCCAGGTTGTCCGGTCTGACGGGGGAGCGAGGGTTGGTGTCCGGGTAAAGGTCAATTCTCTCCCGCTCCCTGTCAAGGCAGATGACCGCCGCGCTGCCGGTTTCAAACAGGGCGCGCAAGCGATGTTCGGTCAGCACGAACATCGCCGCGCCATCCTCCAGCATGAATGCCAGGCGCTCTGCCGGTTGCGAGGGGTCGAGAGGCAGGTAAGCCCCCCCGGCCTTTAAGACCGCGAGCAAAGCTACAGGCATGTCCAGCGAGCGGCCCAGGCATATTGCGACAATAGTTTCGCACCCGACCCCGGCTGATCGCAGGTAATTCGCGAGCTGATTGGCGCGCGCGTTCAGGTCCTCGTATGTCAGCGTCCGGTCATCACAGGCCGCCGCGAGGGATGACGGCGCGCTCTCGGCCCGAGACTCGAACAGGTTGTGGATGCACAGGTCTTGAGGGAGCGGCGCGCGCGTATGGTTCAATTCGACAAGCAGGCGGCGGGCTTCAGAGGCCGGAATCAGGGGATCGAGCCAGTGTTGCGCCGCCTGGTCGGCCGACATCGCGCTCAGTACGCGCATATAGTATCCGGCCATCTCTTCCATGTGCTCGGGTGTGAATTGCGAAGAATCGTAATCGAGGAGCAGGCTGATGCGCGGAGGATCGAAGCCCATGCTGAAATTCGCTCCGAGAAGAAAATTCGTCTCTTCCATCATCGCGGTCGCGTCCAGTACTTCTATGCTTCCCGACCTCAACAATCCTTCTACAACGTGAAAGTGGACGAAATTGAAGGTCGTCTCGAACAGAGGCTGCCTGCCCCATTGCCTCTGCAACGCGGCTATCGGATACCGGCGATGGGGCAACATCTCAAGCTCGGCCTCGAAGGTCTCTTTTACCACGTCCTTCCAGGCGCCCCGGCCGAGGTTCAGACTGAAAGGCAGAGTATTCAGGAAGAGCCCCCGCACGCGATCTCCGTCGGCCACCTCGGGCCTGCCGTGCGTTATCAGGCCGGTATTGATCTCCCTTTCGCCGCTGAGCAGGCTGAGGGCCTTGAGGTGCGCGGCAAGCAACACGCTCTTGATAGGGACCGCCGCCGACCGCGCCAGGCGGATCAGCCCCAGCGAGACTTCCTCCGAGATCGGGACATCTACCCGGCCGACGGTCGAGCCGCCTTCAACAGGCAGGGATGAAGTTCCGCGCGGAAGATTTACAGGCCTATAATCGGCGAGCTTTTGCGCCCAGTACTCGCGGCACTCTTCCGATTCGAGGGCCATTCGCTCCAACATAACGAAGTCCCGAAACGAAGCCGACAGGGGAGGCTCTTCCGGAATTACCCCGCCGCCCAGGAGCGCGAAGTAGAGATTGAATATCTCGTTCAAGGTGGCGTGAAGGCTCCAGCCGTCTGAAACCGCGTGGTTCTCGACGAGCGTGAATTGAAACGTATCCTCGCTCCGCGGGTGCGCGAAGAAGCGCAGGAGGCCGGGCCTGGAGAGGTCGAATCGGCGGCTCCTCTCGCTCTCAACGAAAGCCCTCAGGCTATCTTCCTGTTCAGCGGGGGCGAGGTGGCGAAGGTCCTCGACCGTAACTTCGAGAGCGGCGGTCTCGTGGACGAGCTGTAGAGGCTCGCTGTAGGAGGTCATGTCGAACGACGTTCGCAGGATCGGGTGGCGCGCCACTACTCGTCGCACGGCTTCCTGAAAAATACCCGCGTCGAAGGGCGCGCGCAAATGGTAGCTGTTGATGTTCTGATAAACAGGGCTCTCCGGGGTCAGCTCCGCGTGAAACAGCATGCCCGCCTGAAGCATCGTGAGAGGGTATGCGTCTTCGATCGACCGGGGCAGCCTGGCGCGGTCTTCGACCCTGATGAGACTGAAGGGCTCGCTCACGGGCGCCCCCCCGCCGGGCAGGTCTAAAAGTCGAGCCTCGCGCGCCAGCTCCGCTATGGTCTGATGCTGGAATAACTGCTGAAGCGACAGGTCGAGCCCCCTCTCCCTTGCGAGCGCGAGCGCGCGAACGCTGCGAATAGAATCGCCTCCGAGAGCGAAGAAGTTGTCATAAATACCCACCTGATCCAGATCGAGCACGCGAGCCCATACCGCCGACAGAATCTCTTCCACTGGATTCGTCGGAGGCGCATAAATCTCTTCGAGATCGGGCCGCGACGTGCCCGGTTCGGGCAGGGCGCGCCGGTCCACTTTTCCGCTCGGGGAAAGGGGCAGGGCGTCGAGCATGACGAATGATGCGGGAACCATGTAGTCGGGCAAGCTCTCTCTCAGGAAATCACGCAGCTCATTGATTGTGACTTTCGCCTCTGGGACCGGGACGAGGTAGGCAACAAGCCGCTTATCGGCGGCTCGGCTGCCGTGCAGCGTCACCACTGAGTTCGCAATAGAAGGATGGCGCGAGAGGGCGGCAACGATCTCTCCCAGCTCGATGCGGAAGCCGCGAATCTTCACCTGATGATCGAGCCTTCCCAGATACTCTATCTCCCCTCCCTCTACATACCTCGCTTCGTCCCCCGTCGCATACATCCTGCTGCCTGCCTCTCCGAACGGGTCCGGTATGAAGCTCTCGGCCGTCTTATCCTCCCCTCCCAGATACCCTCTCCCTACCGGCAGCCCTCCTATGTGCAGCTCCCCGCTCACTCCCGTCGGCACCATTCGCTTGTTCTTGTCCAGCACATAGATCCTCGTGTTTGCGATCGGCCTCCCTATCGGCACCGCTCCTTCCTCTCCCCTCTCGCATCGCCTCGCGGTTACTTCAACCGCGCACTCCGTAGGCCCGTAGAGATTATCCAGCTCGCAGCCGAGCTGATTGTGAAACTTCTTGACTAGCTCCCTGGTCAGCGCCTCGCCGCTGCAGACGACCTGCCTGAGGCTGTCGATCCCGTCCAGCTCACCCATCTCATCAAGGCGCGGCTCCGACAGGAAGACCTCAAGCATGGAAGGGACGAAGTGCATCAAGGTGATCTTTTCGCGCTTGATTAGATCGACGAGGTAGGAGGCGTCCTGGTGCCCTCCGGGCCTCGCCATCACGAGCCTCGCTCCGCACATGAATGGGACGAAGAGTTCCCAGACCGACACGTCGAAGCTGAACGGGGTCTTCTGGAGGATCGTGTCTCTCGCGGATATATCATATGAATGAGCCATCCAGAGCAGACGATTCGAGACGGAGCGGTGAGTGTTCATCGCCCCTTTGGGCCTGCCCGTCGACCCTGACGTGTAGATCACATACACGAGGTTGTCGAGCGTCACGTCGCCCGCAGAGTTCGAAGGGTTGGAGTCGCTCTCCGACTCGATGATCTCCCAATCGGCGTCAAGGCAGACGATCCGCGACCCGGTCTCGGGCAGCGAATCGAGCAGCGCCTCCTGCGTCAACAGGACTCCCATTCCCGTGTCACCGATTATCAAAGAAAGCCTCTGCTTCGGCTCCGCAGGGGACAAGGGAACGTAAGCGGCTCCGGCCTTGAGTATACCTATCAGACCTACGATCATCTCTATCGAGCGCTCGGCGAAGAGACCGACAAGAGCCTCGCGGCCGACGCCCAGCCTGCGCAGGTAATGCGCTACCCTGTTGGCCCGCGAATTCAGCTCGCCGTAAGTTATGCTCTCGCCTTCGAAGGTGAGGGCAATCAGATCGGGAGTACGCTTGACCTGCGCTTCTATCATTCGATGGATGCAATCGGTCCCGTCGTAAGCGATTGCCGTATCGTTCCAATCGACCCGCAGCCTATAGGCCTCCTCTGACGGGATGAGCGACGCGTCCGAGTAACTCCCCTGCGGGGAAGTGGCCAGGGCTTCGAGCGAGCGCGCGTAGTAATCGCCGAGGCTGCGAACCTGCTCCTGGCCAAGCTCTCTCGGATCGTAGTCAAGCGATAGACGCAGTTGCGCGGTAAAGGGGTCGAGGCTGAATTGCGCTAGCAAGGTCAGGTTCGTCTCCGCTACGGTCGTGGTCTCAAGCACTTTGAACCGGTCTAACTCGGGCTCCTCTCCGAAGACGTGAAAATGGGTGTAATTGAAGCACGTCTCGAAGAGGGCTTCGGCCCCGGCATTGCGCTGGATCTGGGCGAGCGGATAACGCCGGTGGCTTAACGATCTATTTTCGCTTTCGAACATCTGCCGAGCCAGGTCGAGCCAGGTGCCGCCTTCGAGCCTGGCCCGCAATGGAATCGTGTTGAGAAACAATCCTATTAGCCGGTCCGCGCCGGGCTGCTCGGGCCTGCAATTGGCCACCAGACCCGTTATCACGTCGGGCTGGCCCGACATCAGGCTCATTACGCGAACGTGCGCGGCAAGCAATACGCTCTTGAGAGAAACGGCCGAAGATTGCGCTATGGCTTGAAGTCCGGCTGAAAGCTCCGTCGGAATCGGGACCTCAAACGAGCCGAACTGTGCGCCACGCCCGCCCGCCTTGTGTCGCGCGTATCTGGGAAGTTTCGTTATGGTGGCGTCGCGCATCTCGTCGGTCCAGAAATCGCGGCTCCGGTCATCATTCAGAGCTTCTCGCTCAAGGGCAATATAATCCCTGAACGATACCGCCCCTAAAGGTTCGTCGGTTAGGTCCTCTCCGCCAAGCAGCCGCACGTAATTTCTCGCAAGCTCAGTCAAGGCCAGCCCATCGCTCCAGCCGTCCAGTATTGAATGATGCGCGGTGAAGGTGAACTGGAAAGTATTTTCAGACCTGATATGCACGGTCAGACGGAACAGGGGCGGCCGGGTCCAGTCGAAGTGGCTGCGCCTCTCTCTGGATAACCATTCGGCGACCGCTATCTCCTGGTCCGCTTGAGACAGGGACCGAAGGTCAATTACATCCAGGGGAATGTCGGCCTCTCTATGGACAAGCTGAAGCGGCTCGGTGAAGCTGAGCATGTCGAAGCTGGTACGGAGCGCCGGGTGCCTCTTCATCAGATAACCGGTCGCTTTGCGCAAAGCCTCCGCATCGAGAGCGGCGCTCAGGTGCATGCTGGCGATACTGTGATAGATGGCGGTATCAGGGCGCGATTCGCTGTGATAGACCATGCCTGCCTGGAGCATGCTGAGAGGGTAGGCGTCTTCGACCCCTTCGGCCAGCTTTGCCCTGTCCGTCTCGCCTATCATCTCAAAGGGCGGCGAATTGACCGGCACAGGAGCAGGAGGCGCCGTTGCCTCGATGTCTTCGGCAATCCTTCGCACGGTTTTAAGCTCGAAGAGCTTTTGAAGTGAAACGGCAAGCCCGGCGTCCCAGGCCTTCGATAGAACCTGAACGCTCCTGATCGAGTCGCCGCCGAGGGTGAAGAAATTGTCGTCGATTCCGACCTTCTCCACATTAAGCACCTGGGCCCAGATGTTCGCAAGCAATTCCTCGGAGCCGGTTCGCGGGGCGACAAACGAGTCGTCGAGGAGTCGCCTGGCCGAGCCCGGCGCGGGCAGCCCGCGGCGATCAATCTTTCCGGCGGGCGAAAGCGGTAACGATTCGAGTTGAAGGAAAGTCCCCGGCACCATGTACTCGGGAAGTATGGTCAGCAAATGATTGCGTAGGCCTTCGGTAGCGATTTTAGCGCCGTCTTTTCCGATAAAGTAAGCCACCAGCCGCTTGTCTCCCGGCTCGTCTTCCCTGGCCATCGCTACTGCCTCAGTAACGCCCGCGTATGAAAGCAAAGCGGCCTCGACCTCTCCTAGCTCTATCCTGTAGCCTCTCACCTTTACCTGCTCGTCCACCCTTCCCAGATACTCTATCCTTCCCCCTTCTACGTACCTCCCTATGTCCCCCGTCCTGTACATCCTCCCTCCACCTTCTCCTCCATACGGGTCCGGCACGTACCTCTCCGCCGTCACCTCCTCCCTTCCTATGTACCCCCTCCCTACCCCTCTCCCTCCTATGTAGATCTCTCCGGCCACTCCCACTCCCGCCACCCTACCCCTCTCGTCGAGCACGTACACCTTCACGTTCCTCATCCCTCGCCCTATGCTCCCCCTCTCCGCGCTCCTGCTCTCTTCTTCCATAGTCGCGCAGACGGTCGCCTCTGTAGGCCCGTACGCGTTTATGAACTTCCTCCCCTCGGACCACCTCCTGACCACCTGCGGCCCGCACGCCTCTCCGGCTACGACGAGCGTCTTTAGATGCGGCAAGCTCTGCCCTCCCATAGCCGAAAGGGCCGTAGGAGGGAGCGTCACGACGCTGATCTGTTGGCGGTCGAGGAGGCCTGAGAGCGGAGGGCCGGGCAACAACTCTTCCCTGCGGGCAAGGCAGAGCCTGGCGCCCGCGAGCAGGGCCGTGAAGATCTCGGAGACGGAGGCGTCGAAGCTGGAGGAAGCGAACTGAAGGAGGCGAGAGCGAGGAGAGATGTCGAAGGCGGAGATCTGAGAGAGGGCGAGGTTACAGACCGAGGAGTGCTCGATCATGACGCCCTTGGGCTTGCCTGTAGAGCCGCTCGTATAGATGACGTAGGCGAGGTTTTCGGCCGCCACGTCCGACCTCGGATCGTCCACGGACTCGTTCTCGATCTCCTGCGCTATCGTATCAACACAGAAGACGTTGGCATTACAACCGGCGAGCGCATCCGCAGACCGCTCCTGACTGAGGACTACTTTGGGTCGAGCGTCGTCAATCATGAATGCAAGGCGATCTCCTGGATAGGAAGGGTCAAGAGGCAGGTATGCGCCCCCCGCCTTCAACACCGCGAGCACGCAGATTACGAGATCGGGCGACCTTTCCATGCAGAGGCCGACGACGCTCTCAGGCCCGACCCCCGAGCGGCGCAGAAAGTGTGCGACCTTGTTCGCCCGCACGTTCAGGTCCATGTAAGTCAGCGCCTCTCCCTCGAAGACCAGAGCGATGTCGCCCGGAGCGATGCTGACCCGCTCTTCGAATAACTGGTGAATACATCGCTCGGCGGGCCATTCACCTGTAGAGTCATTCCAATCTACGATCAGCCGACGGCGTTCATCTTCGCAGACCATCTCCAGGTCGGCGATGGGAGTGTCCACGTTCTCAAGAGCCTCTCGAAGAAGGTTCCGAAAGTGTCTGGAAAAGTACTCGATGGATTCCTGCCTGAAGAGCCGCCCGTCATATTCGATCCGGCCTGAGGCCCCGCCCTCTGTTTGTCGAAAGGTGATCGTAATATCGTTTCCGACGTCGGGCATGCTTATCTGGAGGCCCTCGTAGACGAGGGCCACGTCGAACAGCGGGCAGCGGTTTTTCGCCTCGATCATGCCAAGATCGTTGACGAGACGGCTGAAGGGATAGCTCTGTCTCGCGAAGGCCTCCAACACAGTCTCGCGAACATTGAGGAGAAGCTGCCTGAATGTCATGCCGCCCTTGAGCTCGTCCAGGAGAGCGACGACATTCGGCTCGCCTTCACCCGTGTCAGAGCGCCTTGAAGGCGCGCCGACCACGATCGAGGCGCTTCCCGTGTATTTGTATAGACAGGCCTTCAGCGAAGCCAGCAATACGGCATAGAATAGCTCGGGTGAATTCCCGGAGATTCTGGCGAGCTTTCGATATACCGAGTCAGGCAGGCTAAGCTCTAACGCTTCAGCCTCCTTGCCTTCGAGGGCCGGCCTTTCAAAATCGAGGCGTAAGCTTGAGGGCTCTAACTCGGTCGATAGTCTATTGATCCAATAATCCCTGTCCTCCTTCATCTTCCTATCGAGTATCGGTATTTTTGATCGCCCTGCGCTCATTGTTTTCTCCTTAAGCGAATGCCTGGAACGCTCTCAAATATCTGCGTCGCGATTACTCCGCGTGGGAAGCGGCTCAGTCGAACATGAATTGAGGAAGGGGTGAAGAAGGAATGAGAGAGTCGATCCCTTCTCCCGCTTCTGCTTCTGCTTCTGCCTCTGCTCTCCCTTTCGCTTCCCCTACCTCAAGATCTAATATCCCCCTCTCCATGTCTCTGACCCCCTCCCCGATCACCCTCTTGTAGACCTCCACCATCTGCTCGACTTCCTCCCTCTCCACCTTACCTTCCTCGTAGATCAGCCTCCCCCTCAGCTTCTCGCTTCCTTCCACTATCACCATCGCCAGCTCGAACTGCGCCCGCTCTATCTCTATTCCTTCCTCTCTTACCCTCACCCCTCCCATCTCCACCCCCGCCCCCGGCACGTTCTGCATCGTAAACCACACCTGTATCCCTCCTTCCGCCCCTCCCCTCGCTCTCCTGTCGCTCTCCTCGACAACCCTCTCGTATGACACCTCCTGATTCTCGTATGCTCCCATAGCCTCCTGCCTCACCCTCCTGAGCACCTCCCTGAAGCTCGGGTTGCCTCCCATCTCGACGCTCATCTCGACCGTGTTTATGAAGCACCCTATGACCCCCTCGACCTCTTCCCGACGCCGGTTCGCGACCGGGCTGCCTACCAATATGCGGTCGGCCCCGCTCACCCTGTGCAGCAGCACCTGATAGGCTCCCAGCAGGCTCATATACATAGTCACCCCTTCGTTCCGGCTCATCTGTCTGAGCGCTCTGGTCTCCTGCTCTCCTATCTCGAACTCGACCGACCCTCCCCTTCTCACTCCCTTACCTACTCTCTCCTTAACCCCGCTCTCGCTAGCCCTGCTCTCCTTAGCTCCACCGAGCCACAGCCTCTGCCTCTTTGCTCCCGCTCTCGTCTTCCAGTAGTCGAGTTGCCTGCCGGCCTCCTCCGATCTCATCCACTCCTGCTCCCAGACGGCATAGTCTCCATACTGCACGGGCAGCGGCATAAACTCAGGCTTCCGCCCCGCCTTCAGGGCCGAGTAGCTAGCGACCGTCTCCCTGATGAAGATGCCCATAGACCAGCCGTCACAGATGATGTGATGGAGCGTGACTACGAGCAGGTGGTCGTCGTGGCCGAGGCGAACTATGAGGGCCCGCAGCAGCGGGAGGCGCGAGAGGTCGAAGGGGAGGCGTGCCTGCTGGGAAGCGAGCGAAGAGATGAGGTGGGGGCGGCGAGGCTCGGGCAGGTCGGAGAGATCGACGAGGGGGGCCGAGAGGCAGAAGGCAGGCTCGATGAGCTGGAGAGGGCCGGTGTCTGATGAGATGAATCTGGTCCTCAAGGCCTCCTGTCTGGCGATCACTTCGTTGATCCCTCCTTCTATCGCCCTCACGTCGAGTGGTCCGTTCAAATGCCAGGTGGCCTGCACGTAGTCCTGTCTCCCGGCAAGGGCGTTTTGCGCTGAGCCCCACAATTCACGCTGCATGGAAGAGGCGGGCCTGTATTTGAGTACCTGCGTCGAAGGCGCTCGCTCGGCATGCGATTGAGAACCGGTATATTTCGCGCCATTCAGGCCGGCGGTCGGGCGCGGCTCAGAGGCTGCCGGATCGAGGAGAATGTCGGACCTTCCGAATAGCAGACTGGCTTCTTCGAGGCCCCTGGCCCGCGCGGTATCGATGAGCTTCTGGGCTTCGACTATTTGCGGAGCGTCCTGCGTGTAAGCAAGGCCAAGCAGGTATTCGAACCAGGGCTCCATCCCCATCGCATAAACGTAGACCCTCTTTGCGTCGATCGCTTCGAGGATTTCAAGAGCCCTGATCGAGTCGCAACCCTTATACCTCCTGGTCTGTTCGTGCCCGAAGTCGGGCTTCGCGGGAAAGAATGGCCCGCAACACCAGGAGAGGGGCGCGCCGACGCATTCCATCCCGATGAAGACCGTTTCGATCGGTCCTAATGCTCTGCGAACCTGTTCGTATACGCGTCTATCAAGGCAGTCGGAATCGGCGGCTACCAGGATCTGCTGCCCGCCGAGCCGGATGACATAGCCGGTCTTCCCGTGCGGCAGGTCGGCGTGTTCGCCCATGAACGGCACCGCGGTAATCTCAGCGTCAGGCAGTCGAATGCTGCCGAGAGTATCCATCTCGACGACCTGTTTGAAGCCGATCTTTTCCGCGATCATTTTAAGGGATACGTCGCCGTAAAAGATCCCGAATGACTTCGGCACGACGAGGCAACCGATCCTGTGTCGCAGGCGCAGCAGGGTCTCGATGTGGAAATGGTCCTGGTGGTTATGCGTGACGAGAGCGTAATCGATCCTGTCGGGAAGGTCGGGGTAAGACATTCGTTCCATTCCCCCTCCGCCCGGATCGGTCCCAACGCAGGGATCGGTGAGCATCGTGACCCCGTTGTATTCGATCAGCAGGCACGCGTGGCCGAGGTAGCGAATGCGCGCCTCTTTTCCTTTCCACTCTTCGTACTTGCGGGCCGGAGCGTCGGACAACAACGACATCAAGAGCCGGTCGCTGCCCGGGCCGAGGCCCAACAGCTCGCGGATATGGCCTAGCGGCCGGGGGCGGCAATCGAGCTCGAAGAGGTCGTCGATACAAGGGCTGTCGAATGGCACCCGCCATTCGATCCTGTCGCCTACCGGAAGTCTCGGGGTATTAAGGAAGAACGGCCTTGAGTTATCGCGCTCCTGATGGAAGAGGCTCAAAGATTGGAGGTCTTTCTTGTAATAGGCGCTCCTGTAGAGGAGGCCTTCCATGAATCGCACGATCGGGCGATTGTAGTAGTCGTAAAGAAGCTCGACGAAACCTCGCAGGCCCTGAGGAAGCCTTTCGTAATAGGGCTCCAGGCTCTGTCCATTCGCCTCTTTAATGAGGTAATCATGGAAATCGAACAGGTTTTTCGCAAGCTCCAGGTTGTCGGAATGAGAGGCGATGGTCGCCGACATGAACTCCCTCAGATCACCGGCCCGCTCCTCTTGAATCTCCACGAAGCTGCCGCTGCGAAGCTTAGGGTCCATGCAGGCTCGAACGTGAACTTTCGGGTCGGCGAGGTACGAATCGAGCATGCCTAACTGGTAATTTTTCAAGTGGAGACTATAGGCCACGGGCGAGATCAGGTGTGCCCACGCGACCCACCTGTTCACGAGGGGCTCAGCCGCGGTGGACTTCGATAATCGATAAGCCTTTTTGTCGGACATAAACCTGTCTCCCTTTCCAATGCGCGAGCGGCCGAAGGAGCGCGTCTCGATAAAGCCTCGCTAAAATGTGAATTGAGGAAGGGGTGAAGAAGGAATGAGAGAGTCGATCCCTTCTCCCGCTTCTCTCGCTCCCGCTTCTGCTTCTGCTCTCCCTTTCGCTTCCCCTACCTCAAGATCTAATATCCCCCTCTCCATGTCTCTGACCCCCTCCCCGATCACCCTCTTGTAGACCTCCACCATCTGCTCGACTTCCTCCCTCTCCACCTTACCTTCCT
>DATLMR010000224.1:0-8863 GCA_035537555.1 Blastocatellia bacterium | reverse complement strand
TCATGAACATCATGCTCGTGTCGGTCGTCGAGCGAACGAAAGAGATAGGGATCCGCAAGGCTGTCGGCGCGCGGCAGCAGGACGTCGTCAGGCAGTTTATGGTCGAGTCCGTTGTACTCTGCTGCGCGGGCGCGGTAGGAGGCGTGGCGCTCTCCTTCTGCATCTCCCTGCTGCTCTCCCGTTACACCCCGCTTCCGTCCAGCTTCCCGCTCTGGGCGCCGGTGCTGGCCTTCGCGCTCTCGACGGTCATAGGGGTCTTCTTCGGCATATACCCCGCGCGGCGGGCGGGCGGGCTCGACCCCATCGAAGCGTTGAGGGCGGATTGATCCGCTTTCGATCGATCCGCGTGACCGGCCAGGAGGCGAGCTCCGGTTCAAACGGGAATTTCCGGCTCGCGGTCTTTTAGAGTGTCCTATGAATTTTTGGGCGATCAGAGAAAATACGCGCCTCGCGATGGAGACGCTCGTGACTCACAGATTCCGGGCCGGCCTCACCATACTCGGAGTCTTCATAGGCGTTCTGGTTATCGTGTCGATGGCCGCCGTGTTGAACGGCTTTCGCCAGACGATCCTGGATCAGGCCGAAAGCTTCGGCACCCGCAACGTCTATGTCTGGCGGTGGCCCTTCATCCCCACGGGTAAGCTCTCTAACGAAGTGCTCAATCGCAAGCCCCTCTCGCTTGAGGACGCCAGGGCCATCGAGAACGAGGTCTCCTCGGCCGAGTTCGTCTACGCCGGGCTGATCTACGGAATACCCGCGCCCGGCGAGACGCCCCCCGCGCCGCCCGAGGCGCGCTACCGCGACCGCGTGATGAACCGGCCGCGCATGATCGGCAATTTCCCAGTCGCCGAGCTGGTGATGAACGTGGCCGTCGATCAGGGCCGCTACTTCACGGAGCCGGAGACCAGGCATCGCGCTTATGTCTGCGTCCTCGCCTTCAACGTGGTCGAAGCGCTCTTCCCCTCCGAAGACCCCATCGGCAAGGTAATAAACGTGGCCGGCCAGGACTTCACCGTCGTAGGCACCGTGAAGAAGCAGAAGAGCGGGCCGTTCGGGTCGGAGAATGAGGAAGACAACGATATATTCATTCCTTACTGGACCTTCAACAAGATGTACCCTACGGCCGACGACCACTTCATCATCATCAGGATGCGCGAGGGGCAGATGAAGGAAGGGCTCAATCAGCTCGAACAGGTCCTGCGCCGCCGCCGCAACGTCCCCCTCCTGGCCGACAACAATTTCGAGGTGGGCACTCCCGAGTCCTTCATCAGCACCTTCGACGACATAGTCGGGGCGGTCTTCGGAGTGATGCTGATAATCTCTTCCATCGCTTTCATGGTCGGAGGAGTCGGGGTGATGAACATAATGCTGGTCGCCGTGACCGAGCGCACGCGCGAGATAGGCATCCGCAAAGCGGTGGGCGCGCGCAAAGCCGACATAGTCTGGCAGTTTTTGACCGAAGCCGTAACGCTCACGGGAGTCGGAGGGGTCGCGGGGCTCTTGTCGGGGTGGCTGCTTGCGGCCACGGTTACGGCGCTCGCGCCCGATCTTGCCATGAAGATACCGGCGTGGGCGGCCGCCTTCGGCTTCTTCGGCTCCGTCGCCGTCGGCATAATCTTCGGGCTCTGGCCCGCGATCAAGGCCGCGCGGCTCGATCCCATAGTCGCGCTCCGCCACGAGTAGCGGGAGTCAGGGTTTTACGGAAAGGCTCTCTCATCGTTTACCCGCCCGCGGCCCTGGCGACCTCTCTGGCGCGCAGCTCGGCCACAAGCGCGGAGGCCCGGAGCAAGCTGTCGAAGGTGCCCGCGTCGGTCCACCAGCCGTCGATCAGGTTCCAGCTCATCTCGCCCGACTCGATGTATGCGTTGTTCACGTCGGTAATCTCGAGCTCTCCGCGCCCGCTCGGCACCAGGGTCTTGATTATGTCGAACACCCGGTTGTCATACATGTAAACGCCGATGACGGCGTAAGGCGATTTCGGCTCCGAAGGCTTCTCTTCTATCCGCAAAATGTCGCCGCCTTCAAGCAGGGGCACGCCGAACCTCTGCGGGTCCGGCACCTCGCTCAATAGAATTTTCGCGCCGGAGCCCTGGTGCCTGAATTTCTTGACGTAGGAAGCGATCGACTTTTCGAGGATGTTGTCTCCGAGCACGACGGTGACGGGGCCTCCGTCGGCGAAATGCTCGGCCAGGGAGAGCGCGGCCGCTATTCCGCCTTCGCCCTCCTGGTAAGCGTAATTCAGGTGTCGCAATCCGAACTCGGCCCCGTTGCGCAGGAGCTTGAGGAAGTCGCCCGCGTTGTTCCCGCCCGTGATGATGAGAATATCGGTGATGCCGGCCTCGACCAGAGTCTTGATGGGGTAATAGACCATCGGGCTGTCATAGATCGGCAGCAGGTGCTTGTTGGTTATTCGGGTGAGAGGCGAGAGCCTCGTGCCAAGTCCGCCCGCGAGTACTATACCTTTCATGGTTGACCTTCCTGATTTAATGGCGATATGGTCGCGAATGGTATCCGCCCCTTGCCGAAAAGTAAAGAGACCGCGTGGCCTCTAAAACTCAGCCTTCGACGGAGTTTCGCGCCAGCCGCCTTTACTCGACGCCCGCCCTCTTTATAGCCTCGCGCAGGTCCTCTTCGCTCCGCCCGCCGATGTAATGGCCCGTTATCTTCCCTTCTTTATCGATCACGAAGACGGTTGGAATGGCATCGACTTTGTAACTTGTGGCGGCCGCCCCGTCGCCGTCTATCAAGGTCATGAAGGTGTAGCCGTACTTCTTCATGAAGGAGCGCGCGGATTTCGCGTCCTCCGTGTTGATACCCACGACCAGAAGCCCTTTGTCTTTGAGCTCGCGGTGAAGCTTCTCGAGATGCGGCATCTCTTCCCTGCAAGGGGCGCACCATGTCGCCCAGAAATCGAGCAGGACGACTTTACCTCGAAGGCTCTTCAGCTCGACCCGTTTACCGCTCATGTCCTTGAGACTGAGGTCGGAGGCCTCCTTTCCCACGAAAGGAGACGCCTGGCCGCCGTCATCGTCGCCGCCCCTGCCCGGCGGAATGATTTGATCTACGAGCTTCGCGCCCGAGGGCGGCGCGAACGTGAAAGAGGATTCGGGAACGGGCTCGTTTATCCGGGCATTGCGGAGCACCGATACCGTCTTCAGCTCCAGTCCGCCGGTCTGCTCAGAGCCTTTCATCCTGACGATAGTCTGCTGGCGGATGATCAGGGACCGCTCTTTCTCTATCCAGATGGTCTTTACGGCAGACATCTGCTCTTCTTTGCCCGGGCCTCCCGCAGGCTCCTGCTCCACTTCGACGACGATGCAATCGACGCCCGCGCCTTGCGGGTAGAGCGTCTCTTCGCGCAGAATGCGGGCCTGCTTCACGCGCTTGTTTATCTCCTGCGGCTCGTTCGCCTGGGCCTTGAGCAGCCCGCCGAACCCGCCCGTGGGGGAGAATTGATCGACCGACAGGCTTACGTCCTTCCGCTCCATCTCGGCGGCAGGCACCTTCATGTACTGGTTGAGCGCCGGGAGGTAGAGCCATGTTGTATCTCCGTTTGTGACCGACACGAAGCCGAAGACGGGGCTCCGCATCTCTATCCGCCTCCTGTTCGGGCCGTCAAAGATAAAGACCGTCTGCATCTCCACCGCGGTCGCCACGCCTTTAGCTTTCATCTCCATGGTGGTTGTGCCTTCGAACTGATACTGCTTCAGGCTGTTGTACTTCTCGGCCACTTTATCGAGCAGCGCCCGCGCGCCGTCCTGCCCCCAGGTCCGTGACGGAGACAGCATAATCAGCATGCCGATAAGAGAGATAGAGATTACCCTGGCTGTTTTCATATTAGATTGCCTTTCAACATCGATAATTCTTGTTCGATACAGTTGGCGCTTGATGCGGGCCGTCTTCTCGGGCTACGTCCCTCGCCTTCGCGGAACGCGAGGGACGTAGCGCAATTATAAACCATGCGCGCACTCGGGGTAAGTGACTATCAATCTCCGCGATATAGGCCCGGACTTGCGGCGGCAATAATGGTTTGTGATAGACTGCCCGCGCGCCGGAGCGTGCCGTCCGGGCTGCTGGTATGCGGGAGGTGAGCCGTGGAAAGACTTCTTCAAGGAAAGACCGTTGTCGTAACGGGCTCAGGGCGCGGCATAGGGCGAGCGACGGCCGAGCTCTTCGCGCGCCATGGCGCGCGAGTCGTCTTGAGCGACCTCGACCCCGATCCGCTGGAAGAGGCCACGGCGGCCATTTCCGAGGCGGGCGGCGAGACGCTGGCCATTCAGGGCGACGTGACCGACAGGGATTTCCCCGACCGGCTGGTTGCAGCCTCGCTCGAAAGGTTCGCCGGGATAGACGTAATCGTGAACAACGCGGGATATACCTGGGACGCGGTTATTCACAAGATGTCGGACGAGCAGTGGGAAGCGATTCTCGCGGTCCATCTCACCGCCCCCTTCCGGATAATTCGCGCGGCCTCATCTTTCCTGCGCGAGACGGCCCGGCGTGAGAAGGCCGAGAGGGGCGCGGCCCTTCCGCGCAAGATCGTCAACATCAGCTCTACCTCGGGCACGCGCGGTAACGCGGGCCAGGCCAACTACTCTTCCGGCAAGGCCGGAGTCATAGGGCTCACGAAGACGCTCGCCAAAGAATGGGGGCAGTTCAACGTCCAGGTCAACGCCGTCGCCTTCGGGCGCATTGACACGCGCCTGACGCAGCCCAAAGAGCGAGAGGAAAAGATCCGGCGCGGAGAGGCGGAGATCGCCCTGGGCATACCGGGCGAGCGGCTGGAGCGCACGACGCCTCTTATACCGCTCGGGCGGGCGGGCACGATCGAAGAGGCCGCGGGCGCGATTTTTTTCTTCGCCTCGCCGTTTTCAAATTACGTCTCAGGTCAGGTGCTGGAGGTCGCGGGCGGGCTCTAATCGAGCCGAGTCTATCGTGAAGGTCGGACGGCCATGAAAAAAAGCTCTCTGCTCGCATCGCTCCTGCTGGTGCTTCTGCTCGTCTTCATCTGGTCAGCCATCAGGCCTCACGATTACTTCACGTGGCTTCTCGAAGTGCTGCCCGCGATGGCCGCCGTCGCCCTGCTCTGGGCGACCCGCTCCAGGTTCGAATTCACTTCGCTCGCTTACATTCTGATCGCCGTCCACGCGGTAGTCCTGATGGTCGGAGGCCACTATACCTACGCGGAGGTTCCTCTCTTCGACTGGGTCAGAGACGCTCTCGGCCTCGAGCGCAATCACTATGACCGCCTCGGCCACTTCATCCAGGGGTTCGTTCCCGCCATAGTCGCGCGGGAAATCCTGCTCAGGCAATCTCCGCTCCGGCGCGGCAAGTGGCTCTTCGCGGTGGTAGTCAGCTTCTGTTTGTCGATCAGCGCGTTTTACGAATTGATCGAATGGTGGGTCGCCCTCGCCACAGGGTCGGCGGCAGAGGCGTTTTTGGGCACTCAGGGAGACGCGTGGGACACGCAATGGGACATGGCCCTGGCCTTATCGGGAGCGGTCACCTCCCTGCTCATCTTTCAGGGGTTACACGACCGGCAGCTTGACAGGCTAGAGGCTAAAAGGTCACATTCAATCTCCGCGTGAAAGGCATACTCGTCCGGGAGGGTAAGAGAATGACCGAAGACGGGCGCGCGCGCGCAAGTCATCAATGGGATCCGTCGCTTTATGATGGCAGGCACTCTTTCGTCTGGAAATACGGGGCGGAGGTGGTGGAGCTTTTATCGCCGCAGGCGGGCGAGCGCGTGCTCGACCTCGGGTGCGGGACGGGCCACCTGACAAACATGATCGCTTCGAGTGGGGCCGCCGTGGTCGGCATAGATAACTCGCCGAGCATGATCGAACAGGCGCGCGGGCTCTATCCCGACCTGCGATTTGAGATCGGCGACGGCGAGGACTTTCATTCCGACGAGCCATTCGACGCCGTATTCTCGAACGCCGCGATCCACTGGATGAAGGACCAGCCGCGGGTTGCCGCCTGCATCTGCCGCGCGCTCAGGCCCGGCGGACGCTTCGTGGCCGAATTCGGCGGTAAAGGGAACATCAGAAAAATACACGAGGCGCTCTATCGAGCGGTCGCGTCTCGCGGGCGCGAGGCCGAACAGACAATCGAAGAGTGGAAGTACTATCCCACCATAGGCGAATACGCATCGATCCTTGAGCAGCAGGGGTTCCAGGTCACTTACGCGGCCCACTTCGACCGCCCTACTCCGCTCGAAGGAGGCGGCGGCGGGCTGAGAAACTGGATGCAGGTATTCACGAACAACCTCCTCAACCTCCTTCCGGAAGACGCGCGCGAAGAGTGCATTAGCGAAGTCGAAGAGCGCCTCCGCCCCGAGCTCTTTCGGGACGGAACGTGGTATGCGGACTATCGCAGGATTCGCGTGCGGGCGCTCAAGGACTCCTGAACCCGGCGGCGGCTTTTTCGGGCGGTGATTATTCATATTGGTTCCGCGCGGCCCTGGACATGTTCTCATTCTTTTACTGCCGACACTTCTATCACGCAAAAACGGGACGGCAACCGTGAGAACCGCCGACCGGCCGATTGGAGGTTCGATTAATATGATCGCTTGTGGTCATCTATCATCGATCATTCTGACCGGCTGCCCGCTCGAAAGCTCTCCGGCATATTCTAATCATTGCCGAGTAACGACCTTAATGAAGACTCTCTATGGCATCGCTCTTGCTTTCTCCATAACGGCATCTTTCCGCCCTTTATCACTCACGGAGAGCATGCGGCCAGGCCGGAGCAATGCGCGGCACACATCATTGCGATAGCGGCCAGTTTCCCGGTTCCGGTCATCCTCGGGTGATCGGCTTGCAGCGCCGACGGAGTATCGGCTATCCGGGTTGTCGATTCGTGCCTATCAAGCTTCGCCTCCAGGAGAGTCTGAGACATTCAGGGTATGAGAGCACCACTTCCCGGCAATGAAACGGCGAGGCTACAGGCGCTTCGCCGGTACCGGATTTCCGACCCGGAAATCGGAGAGCTGCTCGACAGCTTCACGCGCATGGCGGCGCAGATATGTTCCGCTCCGTTCGCGCTTCTCACCTTCATCGACAGTGATCGCCTGATCTACAGATCGTGCGTCGGCCTGAGGCCCGCCGACCCTGCCAGGGATGCCTCGTTGTTTGCCTGGGCGATCCTCGAGCCAAAGCTCTTCGTGACGTGCGATGCGACGAAGGACGTGAGGTTTTGCAAGAACCCCCTGGTATCGGGAAAGTCCGCCATTCGCTTCTTCGCGGCTGCTCCCCTGATCACCTCGGAAGGCTACGCGCTAGGCGCTCTATCGGTGCTGGACCGAAGGCCGCGCGAGCTCAGCCCCGCCCATGCGAGCGCCCTGCGCTCGCTCGCCAGCGCCGTCATCGCCCAGCTCGAGCTCAAGCACAAGGAACAGGAGATCGAGAGGATCAAGATCGAGCGGCAACACGCGCTCAAGGCCATATCGGAGATAGAGGAGCGGTACGCTCTGGCCCTGCACGGCGGAAGCGACGGCATGTGGGACTGGAACCTTCAGACTAATGAAGTCATCTTCTGCCCCCGGTGGAAAGCCATGCTGGGGTACGCGGACGCCGAGGTCGGCACGCGGCCCGACGAGTGGTTCAGCCGCGTGCATCCCGAAGAGATCGAGCCCGTGCAGAGCGATGTCATGGCCCATCTGCTCGGCCACACCCCCGAGTTTCATTGCGAGCACAGGCTCAAGGCGAAGGACGGCTCTTATCGCTGGGTCCTCGGCAAAGGGGTGGCCCAGTGGGACGCCGACAGCAACCTCTACCGCATGTCGGGCTCGGTCACCGACATCACCGAGCAGAAAGATACGCAGAGCCGCCTTATGCGCGACGCGTTTCACGACGTGCTGACGGGGCTCCCCAATCGCGTCCTGTTTCTCGACAGGCTGGCGCGGGCCTGCAACGGAGCCGGCCAGCGCGATGACCATCTCTTCGCCGTCCTCTATCTGGACCTGGACCGCTTCAAAGACATAAACGACAGCTTCGGGCATGAGGCGGGAGATGAGCTGCTCATCGCCGTCGCGCGCATGCTGGAGAAGTCGCTCCGCCCCGGAGACATGGTCGCGAAGCTGGGAGGCGATGAGTTCGCCGTCTTCCTGGATCACCTCAAGCTGGTCAGCGATGCGACCGAGGCGGCGGACCGAATTCAGAAGCAACTCCTGTCGCCCTTCAGCCTGGGCGGGCAGGAGGTCTTCACCTCCGCCAGCATCGGGATCGCCCTCAACCTGTCGCCCGAGAGCCAGCCCGAAGAGATTCTTCGCAATGCCGATACGACTATGTACCGCGCCAAGGAGCGCGGGCGCGGGTGCTTTGAGCTGTTCGATAAGGGCATACAGGAGCGCAAGGCCTCGCGCTTCCAGATGGAATCCGACCTGCGCTACGCGCTGGCCCGCGAGGAGTTCAGGGTCCACTACCAGCCGATAATCTCCCTTGAGACGTGGAGGATCACCGGGTTCGAAGCGCTGCTCAGATGGGAGCACCCGCAGCAGGGCTTCATCTCGCCGATGAAGTTCATCTCTACCGCCGAAGAGACCGGCGCCATAGTCCCGATAGGCCTGTGGGTGCTGGGCGAGGCGTGCCGGCAGTTACGCACGTGGCAGGAGCTTTTCCCCTCCGACCCGCCTCTGACCGTGAGCGTCAACCTCTCCGGCAAACAGTTTTCACAGCCGGGCCGGGTCGAGGCCATCAACCACATTCTGATCAAGACAGGGGTCGAGGCCCGGAGCCTGAAGGTGGAGATCACGGAGAGCGCGATCATCGAAAACCTCGAAAGCGCGACGGCGGCCCTCAAACAACTCAAGATGCTCGGCATCCAGATATCGCTCGATGATTTCGGCACCGGCTACTCTTCG
>DATLMR010000223.1:0-11603 GCA_035537555.1 Blastocatellia bacterium | reverse complement strand
GTGGTGGCTCCCGACGCCGTCGAGCGGATGGTGCGAAGGCACGAGCAGGGGGAGTACGCGGCCGTAGGGGGGAGCGTGGCCAACGGCACGCCCGGAAGTCTCAGCGGCACGATCGGTTTTCTGATCGAGTTCAAGGAGCTGATGCCGAGCACCCCCGAGCGATTCGAGAGGAGCGTGCCGACCGGGAACGCCGCGTACCGGCGCGAGGTCTTCGAGCGCCACGGCTATTTCGACGAGGACATGCGGCTGACGGAAGACCTGCTCTTCAACTGGCGGCTGTACGAGGCGGGAGAGAAGCTGCTGTTCGATCCCGAGATTCGCGCCCTCCACTTGAATCGCACCGGCTGGCGAAAGGTCCTGTCCTACCAGATCGACCTTGGCAGGACTTCGGCCGAGGCGCGAAGGCGCGGCGCGGTCATCGGGGCGCGCGGTGGCGGGCTCCTGTTTCGATACCCGTTTCTGATAGTACTGCTTCCTTTCATTCGGACCGCCCGCGCCGCGGTGTGGCTCGCGGAGCACGACCGGAAGACCCTCTTGCTCTTTCTGCTGATCTGGCCACTCTATTTTCTCGCGGCGGCTTTCTGGTCCTATGGATTGCTGCAAGGCGTGCTCAAGGACAAATGACGCGACCGCGGACTCCTTCGAACGATTCCGATTCTCTTCCCGGCGGCATCGCGGGCAGCGTAGAGATCAGCGTCATAGTGCCGAGCTACAACTCGGAGCGGACTATAAGGGCGTGCCTTGAGGCGATACTGAAGCAGGAGACGGGCAGGAGGTATGAAGTGATCGTCGTCGACAGCTCGACCGACGAGACGGCCGGGATAATCGAGCGGGAGTACAAAGAGGTGAGGGTGGTGCGGAAGCGGGAGCGGACGTACGCGGGGGCGGCCAGGAACGCGGGAGTCAGGGAGAGCCGGGGGAGGTACGTGGTGATGATCGACTCGGACTGCGTGGTGGCTCCCGACGCCGTCGAGCGGATGGTGCGAAGGCACGAGCAGGGGGAGTACGCGGCCGTAGGGGGGAGCGTGGCCAACGGCACGCCCGGAAGTCTCAGCGGCACGATCGGTTTTCTGATCGAGTTCAGAGAGTTCATGCCGACCGCGCGTTTCAGATTAGAGAAGGGCATTCCGACTGCGAGTATCGCGTACCGGCGCGAGGTCTTCGAGCGCCACGGCTATTTCGACGAGGACATGTGGCCCGCCGAAGACCTGCTCTTCAACTGGCGGCTGTACGAGGCGGGAGAGAAGCTGCTGTTCGATCCCGAGATTCGCGCCCTCCACTTGAATCGCACCGGCTGGCGAGGCGTGCTGTCACATCAGGCGAAACTGGGAGGGACCTCGGCCCTCGCGAGAAAAAGAGGCGCTCTGCCCGGGGGCATCCTGCTCCGGCACCCCGCTCTGATAATCTTCATGCCGTTTTATAGAACAATGAAAGCGGCGCTCTGGTTCTTCTCTAACGACAAAAAGGCGTTCGTCTTTTTTCTCGCCGCCTGGCCCCTCTATCTTCTTGCGGCGCTCTGCTGGTCCTGGGGATTTATGGGCGAGGCCCTGAAGCCGCGCGGGCGCTGAAGCCGCCGGATCTTTACGCTCCTTTTTTACACTCGCTTGATGAGATTTACCTCTTTTTACAATACTCTCACTCTATTTACACATTAAGAAGGTAGAGTTGTAGAGGAATTCAGATGGGTGCAACCCGAGAGCGCGAGCATCTGTTTCTCGCTCTCCCGAGCGCGGGCCGTTCAGCGGTTGCACTCGTCTGAAGATTCTTTGAAGACGCGGCGACGGGAGCCGTGGTCGAGCGCGACGTAATGAAGGTTTTCTTCCACAAGAAAATCGAGCAGGTCAAGCAGCCGGTCTGAACCTTAAGGCCCCGCCCTTCGTTGTTGAAGCAGGTTCGCGGTCCTTCGAGCTTGACAGCCAATTGGACGGCGGACACAATTCAATCTCTGTTGTCAAAACCTTAAATAATTGGCGGGAAAATTGAGCTCGAAAAGAGAAAGCACGCTTCAACACGATATCGATTCATCACGCGAGGCCCTCGACGCCTGGGTCCGGGAGGTCGTCGAATGGCACTTCGACCCGGCGACCGGGTGCCCCTTCTGGCTCGAATACGCCCGAAAACTCGACTGGGACCCGCGCAAGGAGATCCGTACTTACTCGGACCTGGACCGCTTCGGGTTCTTCGAAGACGAGTGGCTGCGGGGAGGGCCGGTCCGCCGGTGGGTCCCGAAGGCCTACGCCGACAGGCCCGTCTACACATTCGAGACGGGCGGCAGCACGGGCGTCCCGAAATCTCGTATCAATATCGACGATTTTCGCATAGATTACTCGGCCTTCAGCCGGACGCTTCCCGACGAATTCTTTCCGAAGGGCTCGGACTGGCTTTCGCTCGGCCCCACCGGCCCGCGCAGGCTGCGCCTCGCCGTGGAGCACCTCGCGCAGGAGCGGGGAGGCATCTGCTTCGCCGTCGATCTCGATCCGCGCTGGGTCATCAAGCTGCTCAAGATCGGCCAGTTCGAGCAGGCCGAAGCCTACAAGAGGCACGTGGTCGATCAGGGGCTCACGCTGCTAAAAGCGCACGAGGGCATTCGCTGCCTCTTCACGACCCCCAAGCTGCTCGAAGCGTTATGCGAGAGGGTCTCCCTGAAAAAGATGGGCGTGACGGGCGTCTTCTGCGGCGGGACGGAGATGACTCCGCAGTTCTATCGCTTCGCCGTCGAGGAGCTGCTCGAAGGCGCGTATTTCGCTCCCACCTACGGCAATACTCTTATGGGGCTGGCCGTCCACAAGCCCTTGATGGCCGAAGACAATTACGCGGTCATCTATTACCCCCCGGCCCCGCGCGCGATGATCGAGGTGGTCGATCCCGACCGGCCCGAGCGCCTGGTCGATTACGGGCAGACGGGCCGGGTAAGGCTCACGACGCTCACGAAAGAGTTCTTCATGCCTCGCTTCCTCGAAAGGGACGAGGCCGAGCGCGAGCCTCCGTTCGAGAAGTATCCCTGGGACGGCGTTAGAAACGTCAGGCCCTTTTCGCGATTGCAGACCTCGGTCGTCGAAGGCGTCTATTGATCGTAGTGCGCGGCACTTTTGATCGAAGTCCGCGGCACTTCGGAAGCGTGGCTGCTATGAACTTTCTAAAAGCATCGTTGTCGTTCGCCCTCCTGGCCGGGCTGTCGGGCCAGGCGGCGACGGCACAGGAATGGAGTCAGTGGCGCGGCCCGAGTCGAGACGGAACCGCGACCGCCCCGGCCCCGTCCAGGTGGCCGAAGGACCTCAAGAACGTGTGGAAGGTCGAGGTGGGCGGAGGCTTCTCGTCGCCCGTCGTATCCGAAGGGCGAGTCGTCGTCCATTCGCGCCGGCAAGAGAGCGAGGTCGTAAGCGTCTTCGATCTGAAGACCGGCAAGCCGCTTTGGAATTCGAGCTACCCGGTCCCTTTCAGCAAGAACCAGTACGCGATCGAGATGGGCAAGGGGCCGAACTCCACGCCCGCCGTCTCCGGCGGCAGGGTCTACACGCTCGGAGTCACCGCGATACTCTCATGCTTCGATCTAAAGAGCGCCGAGCTGAAATGGCGCAAGGACTTCTCGAAGGAGATCGACACGTCGAAGCTCTTCACGGGCACGGCCATGTCGCCCGTGATCGAGAAGGGCATGGTAATCGTTCACGTCGGAGACGACCGGCGCGGCAGCGTCATCGCCTTCGATGCCGAGAGCGGCGCGGAGAAATGGAAGTGGGAAGGGGACGGTCCCGGCTACGCCTCCCCGATCGTGGTCGATCTCGAAGGCACGCGCCAGCTCGTGACGCTCACGGACAAATCCGCCGTGGGGATATCGGTCGATTCCGGCAAGCTGCTCTGGAAGATGCCCTTTCCCGATGAATGGAACGAAAATATCGTGACCCCGATTCTTTACCGCAAGACCCTCATCTTCTCGGGAGTGCGGGCGGGAACTATGGGCGTGAGGGTGGCGCGAAGCGGCGACCAGTGGACCCCGGAAAAGGTCTGGCACAACCCGGAGCTCGCGATGTACATGAGCTCGCCGGTCCTCGACGGAGATTATCTCTACGGGCTCTCGGCGAAGAAGAAGGGCCAGTTCTTCTGCCTCGACGCGAAGACGGGAAAGACCGTCTGGGTAACTACAGGCAGGGAAGGCCAGAACGCGGCGGTCTTGAACGCGGGCAAGACCCTGCTCTTTTTGACCGCCGACGCGAGCCTGATCGTCGTAAACAAGAGCGCCGGAGGATTCGAGCAGGTGGCCCGATACACCGTGGCCGATACGCCCACGTGGTCGCACCCGGTCTTTCTGGGAAGGCGCATATTGATCAAAGACTCCGCGAACCTCTCTCTCTGGAGCCTGGAGTGACCTGTAACTCGTATCCGGCCCGGGCCGAAACCCTGGATTGATAACTTATGCTACATATTCCCGTACTAAGAAAAGGCGCGCCGTATAGAAGCCTCGATGTGGCGAAGTCGCCGCATCACCGCACGCGCGAAACCTTCGTCGAGATCAGCCAGGCAAACGTCGGGCTCGTCCGGCGCGACCTGCTCGACCAGACGGCGAGCCGCGCCGCCCTCGACGGGTTCTCTTCCGCCGAGTTGCTGGCCCTCTGCAAGGAGGCCGCGCGCCATTTCACGACGAGCACTCTACCGGTAGGCGAGGACGAGCAGTCGCCGGAAGACTACGTAAAGCACGTCTCCGCGACCACCGGCCTCCCGTACGTGATGGCGCGAAAGAACATGGAGAAGATTCGCGGAGTGCTGGCAGAGATGGAGAGCGTCCTGAACGGGCTGACGCGAGGGCTCGACCTGCGCGTGCTCGACGCCGGGCATGGCGCGCGCGGCGGGCAGGCTTTAAGCTTCTTCCCTCGCACCCAATCGCTCGGGGTGGTCCTGCCGAGCAACTCGCCCGGCGTTCACTCCCTCTGGGTCCCCGCCATCGCTTTGAAGACTCCCCTCGTGCTGAAGCCGGGAAGCGCCGAGCCGTGGACCCCTTACAGGATCATTCAGGCTTTCATTCGCGCAGGGGTCCCCGGCGAGGCCTTCAGCTACTACCCGACCGACCACGCGGGCGCGGGCGAGATACTGAGGCATTGCGGGCGCGGAATGATCTTCGGAGACTCGTCCTCGACGGGCAAGTGGAAGGGCGATCCGCGAATCGAAATTCACGGGCCGGGCTACAGCAAGGTCGTCATCGGCGAAGACTCGATCGACGATTGGGAGAATTACCTCGACGTGATGGTCTCTTCGATAGTCGAAAACGGCGGGCGCTCCTGCGTGAACGCTTCGGCCGTCTGGGTGCCGAGGCGCGGCCGGGAGATCGCGGAGGCTCTGGCGGAGCGGCTCGCGAAGATCGAGCCGCGCGCGGCCGAAGACGACGACGCGCGCCTCGCCCCGTTCGCGGACGCGGGGGTCGCCTCGCGCATATCTCGGATGGTCGACGACGGCCTGAAGGAGCCGGGCGCGCGCGACGTTACGGCCCGCTACAGGAAGGGCGACCGGCTGGTATCCTGGGAGGGCTGCTCTTACCTTCTGCCCACGGTGGTCCATTGCGAGAGCCCGGAGCACACGCTCGCCAACCGCGAGTATCTCTTCCCCTTCGCCAGCGTGGTCGAAGTGAACCAGGACCGGATTCCCGAGGCCCTCGGCCCGAGCCTGGTCGTCACGGCCATCACGTCGGACGAGGCGCTGATTCGCAGGCTCCTCTCTTCTCCGAACGTGGACCGCCTGAATCTCGGCCCCATCTCGACGATGAAGATAAGCTGGGATCAGCCGCACGAGGGAAATCTATTCGAGCACCTGTACGCGCGCAGGGCTTTTCAGATTGCCTGATATGAAAATCCTCTACTTCACCGCGGGCGCCGCAGGGATGTATTGCGGCAGTTGTTTCCGGGACAACGCGCTTGCCACGGAGCTGATGGCGCGCGGCCATGACGTTATGCTCGTGCCGCTCTACACGCCGACCCTCACCGACGAGAAGAACGTCAGCCAGGAGAAGGTGTTCTTCGGAGGCATCAGCGTCTACCTGCAACAGCACTCGGGGATCTTTCGCAAGACCCCGTGGCTGCTCGATAAGCTCTGGGACTCGGGCCTCGCCCTGAAGCTCGCCTCGCGCCGCTCGATAGCGGTCAGCCCGAAAGCTCTGGGCGAGCTGACCGTCTCGATGCTGAAGGGAGAAGACGGCCGCCAGAGAAAAGAGCTGGACAAGCTGGTCCACTGGCTTCGGACCGAGCCTGCCCCCGACTGTATCAACCTCTCGAACTCGCTTTTGATCGCGCTCGCGGAGCCGATCAGGAGGGCCTTGAAGCGCCCCGTGACATGCACCCTTCAGGGAGAGGACCTCTTTCTCGACGGCCTCAAGGAGCCGTATCGCTCCGCTTCTCTGAAACTGATAAAAGAGCACGTCAAATCGGTCGATGCCTTCCTGGCCGTGAGCGACTACTACGCCGACTTTATGTCGGATTATCTCGACATTCCCGCGAGCAAGATTCACGTGGTCCCGGTCGGCATCAATCTCGAAGGATACGACCCTTCGAGGCCCGCTCGAAATGGCCCGTTCACGGTCGGGTACTTCGCCAGAGTCGCGCCGGAAAAGGGGCTGCACATCTTGTGTGAGGCCTACAGGTCATTGCGCGGGCACGCGGACTTTCCCGAAGCGCGGCTCGAAGTCGCGGGCTACCTGGGCGAAGAGAACAGGGATTACTTGCGAGGGATTGAAAAGAAGATGAAGGAGTGGGGCCTGGCCCGCGAGTTCAATTACCGGGGCGTGCTCGACAGGCAGGAGAAGATAGATTTTTTGCACGGCCTGGACGTGCTCTCCGTCCCCGCCGTCTATAAAGAGCCGAAGGGAATATTCCTGCTCGAGGCGATGGCCAACGGCGTGCCGGTCGTCCAGCCCCGAAAGGGCGCGTTCACCGAGATGCTGGAACGGACGGGCGGAGGCATACTGGTAGAGGCCGAAAGCGTGCCGAGCCTCGCCGAAGGTATCATGCGGATCTGCAAAGACCCCGCGCTCGGAAGATCTCTCGGCAGCGCGGGCGCGCGCGGAGTCCGCGAGCACTACAGCGCCGGGCGCATGGCCGAGCGAGCCCTTGAAGTCTACTCGTCCGTCCTGAAGACTGATTCCGAAAGCGAGCCTTTCAGGGCCGTGGCAGAGCTCGCTTGAAATCATAATAGAGGAACAGAGGTCTCGATTTGCTCGAAGTCAAAGGTCTTACCAAGCAGTATCCGACCCCGCGCGGCCCGATCTCGATACTGAACGACGTGACGCTCTCGCTGTCACGCGGAGACGCCGTCTCGATCATGGGACCGTCGGGCAGCGGGAAGAGCACCCTCCTTTACATCGTCGGAGCTCTCGAGCCTCCCTCTTCAGGCACGGTGACGCTCGACGGGCGAAACCCGTTCGCGCTGCCCGAAAGGGACCTCGCCGCCTTCAGGAATAAAGAGATCGGCTTCATCTTTCAGGACCATTGCCTGCTCCCCCAGTGCTCCGTGCTCGAGAACGTCTTGACGCCGACCCTCGTGGCGAAATCGAACGGCAATTATACCGGGCGCGCTCGCTCGCTCCTCGAACAGGTCGGCCTCGAAGCGCGACTGGAGCACCGCCCCTCGGAGCTCTCGGGCGGAGAGAAGCAGCGCGTCGCGCTGGCGAGGGCCTTGATAAGAGAGCCGCTCCTGCTCCTGTGCGACGAGCCGACCGGGAACCTCGACCGCAACTCGGCCGAGGTCGTCGCCTCTCTCCTGCTGGAGCTGCATGAGAAGCAGGAGACCATTCTGATGGTCGTCACGCACAGCGCCGAGCTGGCCTCGAAATTTCCCGTGCGATTCGAGCTCCTGGGCCAGCAGCTTCAGAGGGTGTGACTTCGTAACGGCGCGGGGCAGCCGCGAGCGCCGCCCCCGCAAGTCTTCGCAAGCTGAACCGATGCGATCATCGACGCTCATCAAACGGAGCCTCAAATACTACTGGCGGACGAACGTCGCCGTAATCCTGGGCGTCGCCACCGCGGTCGCCGTCCTCGCGGGCGCGCTGCTGGTCGGCGATTCCGTGCGCGGCAGCCTGCGCGATCTCTTCCTGAGAAGGCTCGGGAACGCCGATTATGTCGTCACCTCGACCGGCTTCTTCCGCGAGAAACTTGTAGACGACCTCCAGGCGAGCGAGCCGTTCGCCGGATCGTTCGCCGCCTGCCCCTTGATCGTCTTCGAAGGCGTCGTCGAGCACGATGCGAGCGGGAGGAGAGGCTCGGGCGTCCAGGTCTACGGGGTCGATGACCGCTTCTGGAGATTTCACGCGCGAGAGGGCGCGGGCAAATCTCTCGGCGAGCGCGAGATGATGGTGAGCGCGAGCCTCGCCGAAGAGCTCGGCGTAAAGGCGGGAGAAGGGCTGCTCGTGAGGATCGAGAAGCCTTCGGCCATTCCCTCCGAGTCCCTGCACGGCAGAAAAGAAGACCTCGGCCGGACTATTCGATTGACCGTCCGCGAAGTGCTCTCCGGCTCCGACCTCGGCGAGTTCTCCCTTCGCCCGCAGCAGGCGGCCGTGCGCGCGGTCTTCATCCCTCTCACGAGACTCCAAAAAGACCTCGAACAGCCCGGGAGGATCAACGCCCTGCTCGTCGCGGAGAGGCCCGGCGGAGACAAGGCGGGAGGCTTTGCGAAGTCCTCTGCCGTCGAAGAGGCCATCAGAGCCACTTTCAAGCTCGAAGACCTCGGCATCAAGCTGCGCGTAATCGAGGGCCAGGGCGGCATCGCGCTCGAATCCGAGAGCGCTCTGATCGATGACGCGCTCGAAGAGACGGCGCGGGCGAGCGCGGCCCGCGTGAAAGCCTCGGCCGTCCCCGTCCTGAGCTATCTGGCGAATGAAATCCGCGTGGGCGGGCGCGCGGTCCCTTATTCCATCGTCACCGCTTTCGACGAAGAATCCTTCGCGCGATTGAAGGGAGGCCGTGAGCCGGTTTTGGGGGGGGTGCCGCTCGTCGTCTTTAATGACTGGACCGCGCGCGCGCTCGGCGCGAAGCCGGGCGATACGGTCACTCTCGAGTATTACGTCTGGGAACAGGAGGGCAGGCTTTCGACGCGTACGGCTCAGTTTCGCCTTGCGGGAGTCGTGCCCATCGCCGGAGCGGCTGCCGACCGCGACCTCGTGCCCGAGTATCCCGGAATAAGCGGCTCCGAAAATATATCGGATTGGGACCCGCCGTTCCCGATGGACCTCGCCCGCATTCGCCCGGTCGATGAGGACTACTGGCACGCGCACCGCACCACGCCCAAGGCTTTTATCCAGCTCGAGACGGGGCAGAAGCTCTGGGGCTCCCGGTTCGGCGATCTCACGTCGCTTCGGATCGTGCCTTCGGGCAATACGGATTTGCACGCGGCCCTCGACTCATTCGCGAGCGAGCTCAGGGCGGACGTGGACCCGATTCAGATGGGGCTCACGGTCAGCTCGACTCGCTTGCAGGGGCTCGAAGCCTCGCGGGGGGCGACGGACTTCGGAGAGTACTTCATCTACTTCAGCTTCTTTCTGGTTGTGAGCGCCCTGCTGCTCACGGCCCTCTTCTTCAAGCTGGGCATCGAGCAGCGGTCGAAAGAGATCGGCCTGCTCAGGTCCGTCGGGTTTCCCGCGACGAAGATTCGGAACCTGTTCCTCAGCGAGGGGCTGATCCTCGCGGTCGCGGGCAGCCTCCCGGGGCTTCTGGGGGCGATCGGCTACGGGTGGTTCGTAATGCTCGGGCTGCGAACGTGGTGGGTGGATGCGGTAGGAACGACGCAGTTGAGCCTCTTCGTATCGCCTTCGTCTTTGATCTTCGGGGTGCTGGGCGGGGTCGTGACTTCGCTGGCCGTAATCGCGTGGTCGCTCAGGTCGCTCGCGCCCGCTTCGCCTCGAAGCCTCCTTAGCGGCGAGAGCGCGCCCGCGCCATCGGGTGCGGGCGGCGAGCGGGGCCGGAGGTCGCGCTTCGCCCGGCTCGGCGCGATCCAACTGGCCGTCGTCTTCTCGCTTCTGGGAATCCTGCTGCTTGCCGGAGCGGCCTTGAGCCTCCTGGGGCAGGTGGCGGGATTTTTCGGCGCGGG
This sequence comes from Blastocatellia bacterium, assembly GCA_035537555.1. Taxonomy (GTDB): domain Bacteria; phylum Acidobacteriota; class Blastocatellia; order UBA7656; family UBA7656; genus DATLMR01. The sequence goes on along the minus strand of DATLMR010000223.1, from coordinate 1,544 downwards.
CGTCCTGCTTTTGATCGCCGCCCTCTTTTATCTGTCGGCGTGGCTTCGCAAGGACAAGCGCGGCCTCTTGAACGGCGGCGGCTTCTGGGCGGTCTCGCGGCTCGGCTTTCGCAACACCACCTACCGCCCCGGCAGGAGCGTGCTCTGCATCGCTCTCATCGCCTCCGCCACCTTCATCATCGTGGCGGTCGACGCGTTCAGGCGGGACGCGGGCGACGCGTCGCTCGACCGAAAATCCGGGAGCGGCGGTTTCCCCCTTCTGGCGGAATCGCTCCTTCCTCTCATTCACGACCCGGCGACGCCCGAAGGTAAGGAGGCGCTGAACCTCCATTCGCAGGGAGAGAACGCTCTGGACGGGGTGAGCTTCGAGCGCTTCAGGCTGAGGCCGGGAGATGACGCGAGCTGCCTGAACCTCTACCAGCCGAGCAACCCGCGAATTCTCGGCGCGGCCGGAGGCTTTATAAAGAGCGCGCGCTTCGGCTTTCAGAGCAGCCTCGCCCGCGCGCCCGAAGAGAAGGAGAACCCGTGGCTGTTGCTCGGTAAAGACCCGGGGGACGGCTCGGTGCCGGTCATAGCCGACGCGAATTCGATGACGTACGTCCTGCACCTGAAGCTCGGGGACGAGTTCATCCTGAACGCGGGCACGGCGAATCCCGTCAGGCTGAAGCTTGTAGGCGCGCTCTCCGACAGCATCTTTCAAAGCGAGCTGCTGATGTCGGAGGCGAATTTCCTGCGCCTCTTCCCGGAACAGGAAGGCTATCGCTTCTTCCTGATCGACGCGCCGCCCGGGCGCGCGGCTGACGTGGCCGGGATGCTCGAAGAGTCGCTGTCGGACTTCGGCTTCGACGTGATGCCGGCGGGCGAGCGCCTGGCATCGTTTCATCGCGTGGAGAACACCTACCTCTCCACGTTCCAGACTCTCGGCGGGCTGGGCCTCGTGCTCGGCACCATGGGGCTTGCGACCGTTCTCCTGCGCAACATCCTCGAACGCCGCAAGGAGCTGGCCCTGCTCAGAGCGGTCGGGTACGAATACGCTCACTTCGCCGTTATGGTAATGGCTGAAAACGCCCTTCTGCTCCTGTTCGGACTCGCGGCCGGAACACTCTGCGCGCTCCTGGCGATCGCTCCGGCCTTTCTGTCTCGTGGCGGGCACCTCCCGACCATGACCCTGGCGTTGTTGCTGCTGGTGGTGCTCGCGACGGGGATCGTCACGTCGCTCGTCGCGACCTCGGCGGCCTTGCGCGATCAACTCCTTTCGGCTCTTCGGGCCGAATGACCGTGGGGCCGACCCCGGTCTTTCTGAATTGGCCCGAAATCGTTAGGAAAATGCACTGTTCAAGACATCTCCAGCCCGAGAGGTACTACATGGACATTAGAATTAATTCGCGAAGGTACCTGCGGCCCGCGACCTGGCTGCTCTTTTCAGTCTTGCTGACAGCTCCCGGAGCTGCGCGCGCGCAGACGGGCAACTGGTTGCAGTGGGGCGGGCCGCACCGCGACTTCAAGTCGGATTCGAAGGGGTTGGCCGGCTCATGGCCCGAGAA
>DATLMR010000222.1:0-17717 GCA_035537555.1 Blastocatellia bacterium | reverse complement strand
CCGTTGACGTGGCCCATACGGGTACATTCAAGTCTCCCTCGATGAGGCAATAATTCTAAAGACCGATATAACGGAGACTACATGCCCCCCAGACTATTTCTCTTATGCGGCGCGCTTGCGTCGATCATGTTCTTTCAAGAGACGGCCTCGGCCCAGAAGTACGTCGAGTTCTTAGGCGGCGCGAAGAGTAGCGAGATCAAGTTTTCGCCGAAGTATAAAATCCCTTACAGGGACAACGGCTTCAACGCTCCCAGGAAAAGGAAGTGGAAACAGGCCGCCAAGCGCCACGCGCCGGAGTGGGTGCTCGAAGAGATCAAGGTCTTTCCCGGCCAGCCCGACGCCATCGGCGTGTGGATAGACGAGGCATTCGACGCGGCGCGAGACTCCTTCACGAAGTGCGGCGGTCACCTCGCGGCCTTCGCGGCAGGCGTCAGTGCTCAATCGGTCACGGGCGTAAAGATCGAGCCCACGATCTGGTACGAGCCCGCGCTCAACAAGATACTCTCGGGCGGGTACTACCCCGAGACCCGCTCGATACGCGTGGTCAATGTTTACTACGGCACCACGGGACAGTACAGGCACGCGCGGCTGCTGCTGGCCTGGGAGATGAAGAACCACTTCGCCTTCCTGGCGGGCTTGCAGAGCGAGCCCACATTTCCGGGCTGGCCCTGCGGAGCGAAGTAAGGCCCGTTCAAATAAATATGGCGCGGAATCGATTTGCCGATCCGCGCCTTTTAGAGTCGTCCTTATTGAAAGCGATTCTTTTATTAAGCGATGACGCCCGGGCCTTCCGGCTTACGGGATGATCTCGCTCGCCCTCGGAGGAATCCCCGACGCGGCGGCGTGTCCGTTCGAGCCCGCCATCACGCCGAGCGCGATGGTCCCGGCGAGTCCCGCCAGTAGGATGTAGCCGAATGGGCCGGGGCCTACATAGGTGGAGTTGTTGACCGGAGGAGCGTCTCCGTCAGTTTGAGCGGGCTGATTGCTCGCGTTGTCAGCCCTTTCGCTTTCGAGTTGAAACGACGTGTCGCCGCTGACGACAGCCTCCGAGGCCCCGTTGAAAGAGTCCTCCTCGCCCCCGTTGAGCGCCTGCTGTCCGCCCGACGAGCTGACCTCGACGCGCCCGCGCGCAACGGTGAAGTGAGCCGGCTGGCTCTGCATCTTGACGCGCCCGACCACGCCCGGCGGCAGCGATTGAGAGACCGCGCCAAACCGGTCCACGATCAACTGGACCATTCCGGGCATCAACACAAGCGTTACCGACGTGTTAGGCTGAAGCTCTACCTGGCCCAGAGGCCCCAGGTCTATAGAAGCTGACCCGTCCTGCCCGGTCTCTATGGTGCTTCCGCTCAGAATGGTCGCGCCCGTCTGCGCGGCGTTGCCGTTGATAGTCACGCGGCCGGTGCCGGTCAGCATTCCCGAGAGCGTCGAAGAAGTCGTTTTGTCGTCAAAGCCCGATCCGGCTGCCCTCTCGCCGGGCGGCGCGGCAAAGGCGCCGAGCGAGAAGACCGACGTGAGTGCCAGCGTCAGCGCGAGGCTCAGCCCGCCCCTGAAAAAAGTATTCAATACCTGCATATTACCTCCCGTTAGATTACCTGGGGACAACGCGGTGGAGGTGGTCCTCCCGCATACGTGTAGATCCTCTTCTCCGCTCCGAGCGGCCCCAGACTAAGAGATGGCGCATCAAAGGTCAATAGTTATCTCATAGCTAATTTCTCGATGCCTGTAATCAACCAGGGGCAGAACAATCCCGCGCTCACGCGCGCTCAATTCGCCAGCCCGGCCTCGACGTTCAAGTCGAAGAGAGCCGGGGCCGCTATACCCTGCTCGCGCTCGTCCTCCGGCGCTTCCGGCCCGCGCGATTTTCCTACGTTATCGGACCTGAAGCCGATGCCCATCAGGGAGAATATTTCGAGGATGGTCTTATCGTCCCCCTCGTAAGCGGCTTCGGTCAGCTGCTCGACCCAGAAGTAGAGGCGCGCGAGGTTGTATTCGAGCGGAGGCGCGACGAATATCTTGTCGTACAAAGTGGCCCGCGCTCCTTCCTCCGCTATGAGCAGCTCCTCTCTCATCTTCTCTCCCGGCCGGAGCCCCGTTATTTCTATCTCGATGTCTTCGCCCACCGTGAGGCCCGACAAACGAATCATGTCTTTTGCCAGGTCCATCACGCGCACGGGCTCCCCCATGTCGAGGAGAAATATCTCGCCTTTCTCGCCCAGAGCGCCCGCCTGAATTATGAGCTGCGCCGCTTCGGGAATGGTCATGAAGTAGCGGATCATGTCGGGGTGCGTGATCGTTACCGGGCCGCCCTTCTTTATCTGCTCGCGGAATGTGGGCACCACGCTGCCCCGGCTGCCCAGCACGTTGCCGAATCTCACGCAGGAGTAACGGCTGCGGCGCGGCCGCTTCACCGCCTTGGCCTGGAACATGAGCTCCGATACGCGCTTGGTCGCGCCCATGATGCTTGTCGGGTTCACGGCCTTGTCCGTCGAGACCATGACGCAGCGCTCGACCGCGTGCTCGTCGCACGCGCTCAGCAGCTTGTACGTGCCGACGACGTTGTTGAGCACGGCCTCGGAGGTGTTCTCTTCCATCAGAGGCACGTGTTTATGCGCGGCGGCATGGAAGACCACGTGCGGCTGATAGCGCTCGAAGGACTGCTTGAGCCTCTGGTCGATCCTGAGATCACATATCACCGGGTATACGCGGGTGCCTTTGCCCGTCGCCGCCGCCATCGTATCGATCATCGACTCGAACATCGCGTTCTCGTCCTTGTCGAGCATGATGATCGCCGAGGGCTCGAGATAGGCGAGCTGCTGGCAGAGGATTCTTCCTATCGACCCTCCGGCGCCCGTGACCATGACCCTCTTCCCGAAGTAGGTCTGCTTGCTGCTCTCGAGCCACGCGCTCACGTCGATACTCTCGCGCCCGAGCAGGTCTTCGATCTCGACGGCGCGCAGGGTGCTGATGGTCACGCGATTTTCGAGGATCTCGTAGAGCGCGGGGATAGTCTTCACCGGAACGCCCGCCGTCTCGCACATATCGACGACGTGCCTGATGGTCTTTCGCGAAGCATGCCCCATCGTGATGATCACGAGGTCGATCTTATGGGATTCGATCAGGTCGGGCAGGTCCGAAGTAGTTCCGAGAATCGGCACGTCGTAGATCACCGTGTTCCGCTTGCTCCTGTCGTCGTCTACGAAGCCGCACAGCTCGATCCCGAGGTCTGGGCGGCGAGAGATCTCGCGAACGGTCATTACGCCTGCGCTGCCCGCGCCCGCAAGCAAGGCGCGCTGGCGGTTGCCGGGCGCCTGGGCGCGCGTGCGCTTCGTGCTTTCGTAAGAGACGCGGCGCAGCAGTCTTATTCCCAGCATTCCCGAGGTTGCCAGCAGGTAATCGATCACTATTATGCCGATCGGCAGAGTCAGGTAGGGCTGTTGCCCCTCGAAAGCGAGCCTCGCCACCAGGAGGATCGCCGAGATCGTTCCGGCGGACGCGGCCATTCGCGCGGCGTCGGCGAGGCTGGCGTACCTCCAGATTCGCCTGTAGTTGCCCGTAAAATAATTGGCGATCACCCGGCCCGCGGCCACGTACGGAAGAATCAGGAACATTCTCGCCGCTTCCCTGTAAGGCGGCCAGCCGTCGAAGCGAACAGTGTGAGCCAGAATCAGCGCGAGCCCCGCGATCGAAGCGTCGACCGCAAGCTGAGCGCCGCGGCTCAGGCGAGCGTCAGAGATCAAGGAGCTGCCCTCGATTCTCATCATCGCGGATGCCAGCCTTCGCACAAGCGTTCTCTTATTCTCGATCAATCGAGGAACATGCGTCTTCATCCTGGTAAGCTTTGAGAACAACCTATCCTCCCTTAAAGTTTCGGGTCCGTGTCTGAAAAGTCTGTACCCGGAGCGCCGTTCGACCGGGTACGTCTGAGGGCTGCTCCCTATATCTCACCGAGCGCCGAGGCGAGGGTAAACGCTCTTTGCGTCGCTTCCGTTGCCGAGCGCCAGAAAATTCGCGGCGCGCATGGGTGTCTGCCCGCTCGCCGCGCGCACGGATTCGATGACGCGGTCCTGCTCACCCTCGGAGAGGCTGCTCGAACTCGGCAGGCAGATGCCGCGATCGAACAGATCTTCGGCCACCGCTCCGCCAAAGACCTCCGCGTCTTTGTAAAGCGGTTGCATGTGCATGGGCTTCCACACGGGCCGCGACTCTATTCCCGCCGCGTCGAGCCTCACGATCAGCTCGTCGCGGCTGCAGCCGAAGCTCGCTTCGTCGACGAGAAAGCAGCTCAGCCAGTTCGTGTGCAGCCCGTAGGCCGCCTGCGGCATGAGAGCGATTCCGCGCAGGTCGGAGAAAGCGTCGCGGTACCGGAACGCGTTCTTGCGGCGCAGCCTCACGCGCTCGGCGAGAACTCGCAGCTGGCCACGGCCTATGCCCGCGAGCACGTTGCTCATCCGGTAGTTGTAGCCGGGCTCAGAGTGATGGTAGGCCAGCCCCGCGTCCCTGGCCTGCGTGGACCAGAAGCGCGCCCTCTTCACCATCTCGGGGTCTTGCGCCACGAGCATGCCCCCGCCCGTCGTCGTGATGATCTTGTTGCCGTTGAAAGAGAAGGTCCCGATGCTCGCGAGGCTCCCGGCCGCACGCCCTTTGTAATCGGAGCCGAGCGCTTCGGCCGCGTCCTCTAGCACCGGGATGTCGTACCTGCCGCAAGCCTCCAGGATGGGGTCCATGTCGGCGCACTGGCCGAACAGGTGGACCACGATCACCGCGCGAGGCAGGCTGCCGGCGGCCGCCTTCTTCCTGAGAGCCTCTTCGAGAATACCCGGGTCGAGGTTCCAGCTCTGCCGCTCGCTGTCTATAAATACGGGGCGCGCTCCCTGGTAAACGACCGGATTCACGCTCGCGACGAAGGTGAGGGTCGGACAAATGACCTCATCGCCCGGCCCGACCCCGAGCAGCCGCAGGCCGAGGTGAATCGCGGCGGTACCGCTCGAAAGCGCGACCGCGGGCCGCCCCGTCAGCTCCTCGAACTCTTCTTCGAACGCATCGATGTTCGGGCCGACGGTCGATAGCCAGTTCGAGGCGAAAGCCTCTCGCACGTACGCCTCCTCCGCGCCGCCCATGTGAGGAACAGATAACAGTATCTTCTTCATCGCGTCATTGATCCTTCCGAGAGTCGCTCTTCGAGAGCCGTCAGACAGCTCAGGGTGACGTGCGGCGCGTGCATCGGAGCCTCGGGGTCGAGAGAATAGTACTCGCCGCCCGGCCTGCGCACGCGCACGGTGAACATTCCCAGCAGGCGCGCTCCATAAAAGTCTTTCGCCGGATTGTCGGCGACGTAGACCGCCCTGTGCGCTTCCGCGCCGAGCCGCTCAAGCACCGTCTCGAAGGGGCGAGGGCTCGGCTTCCAGTGCTCGCGGCCCAGCTCGTCGGAGAAGACCACGGCGTCGAAGTAGCCTTCGAGGCCGAGAGCTTTCCACTTGCGCTGCTGCACCCCGAGATAGCCGTCGCTCACGAGCCCGAGCCTGTACCGGCCGCCCAGCCCGCTTATCACGCTCTCGACTTCGGCGAATGTCGAAAGCTTCGGCTCGTGCTCTCTGTAAACCCTCAAGAGGTCCGGCACTATCGCGGCGGGCGCGAGCCCTTCGCGCGCGAGCCACAGGTTGAAAGTATCTCCGCGAACGCCCTCGTCGAACAGGCCCGTCAGCTCTCGCAGGCCGCGCGCGGAGGGGATGCCGAGGTTCAGCTCGGCCCACCCGGCGACGGCTCTGAAGCCGCTCAGGACGTAATCGCGCTCGGGATACAGGGTATCGTCGAGGTCAAAAACGATGGCCTGCCACATCCTCACGGTCGCCCTCGCTCAGTAGAAAAGAGTCGTCGTAACGGGTTAAAAAGAGGTTCTCCCGGTAGCTCCCGAGAGGCGGTACGTCGACAGGCAGACCTGCCGCCCGCGCGAGCAGCCATCGCGGAGAGTCGGCCCCCGAGGCTATTGCCAGGGGCAGGCCCCCGCCGAGGCGCGCGTTTATCTCGGTGAAGTGCGGGACGCCGTCTTTCATCATGCACTGCGCCGTGATAGGCCCGATAGCGGGCAGGCCTTTCGCGATCTTGACGCAGGCTTCGACGACCGCCCTGTCGCGCACCGTGACGCCTTTTGAGACCTCCCCGCTTCTAACCTCGATGCGCCGCCGAGAGACCACTCCGAGAAGGCTTCCATCCACGTCGCAGGTGATGTCGCTCGTTATCTCCGGCCCCGGCAGGTACTCCTGGATGATCGGCCTCTGCACGTACTTCGAAAAGAAGGCGAGCTCTTCCGCATTATTTATCTTGAAGGTATGCTGCGACGCGCTTCCCTCACGCGGCTTGATGAAGAGCGGGAACTCGGCGCGGCGCGGATCGATATGTTCGGGCAGCCACGAGCGCGCCGTGCGCAGCCCGAGGCCATTGAAGAACTCGACGGTCTTCCACTTGTCGGAGGTGATTCGCGCCGCCTCGCTCGATACGACGGCCACGCGCGCGCCCGTCGCTTCGAGCTCTTCGCGGTGGCGCGCAAGCACGGGGATGTCCGGGTCTATCAGGGGAAATATGAGAGCGGGCTTCTCGCGCGAGCATATGCGGGTCAGCGCCGGTATGTATTCGGGAGAGTCGAGGCGAGGCACCATGTAGTAGCTGTCCGCGACCTGTAACGCGGGCGCGAGCGGGTCTATGTCCAGAGCGATGATACGCCCCTCGAGGCCGAGAGACTCGTAAGCGTTGCGGAATGCGCGCAGCAGCTCTACCCGGCGGCCGGCGCTCGTGAATAAGACGTTGATCATAGCCTCTATTAATTCTTGAGGGGGTCGGGACAGTGGGAGGGGCATGCGCTGTCGATGCAGTATAAGCCAGACGCCTGGTCCGGACAATAATTAATATTCACATTCGTTCATCTCTTGCGAGCCCGCGAACTCTTCCATCGTCGCGTGGCCCGGGTGGCTGATGCCGTCGCGCCTGAGGATCTTCATCACGGTCAGGGCGAGTATCTTAACGTCGAGCGCGAGCGAGCGATTATCGACGTACCATAGATCGAGCGCGAATTTCCGGTCCCAGTCGATGGCATTGCGGCCGTTGACCTGCGCCCATCCCGTGATGCCCGGCCTTGTGTCGTGGCGGCGCATCTGTTCCCGAGTGTAGCGGTCGAGGTAGCGCAGCAGCAGAGGCCGGGGGCCGACCAGGCTCATCTCGCCTTTGAGCACGTTGAGAAGCTCGGGCAATTCGTCCAGGCTCGCGCCGCGAAGAAAACGCCCGAACCGCGTGAGCCTCTCGGCATCGGGCAACAGGTCCCCATTCGCGCCCCTGGCGTCCGTCATCGTGCGGAATTTCATCAACGTGAAAGGCCTGCCCTTGAGGCCGGGGCGCGGCTGCTTGAACAGGACCGGAGAGCCGAGCTTGAGCCGCACGAGAACGGCGAGCGCCAGCAGCATCGGCGCGAGCGCCGCGAGCGCGACGAAGCTCAGCGTGAAATCGAAAGCGCGCTTGATCATAAGCGGTTCAGCCCCTGAGCGGCCCTCCTTTATATAATCCCATATATACTGACCATATCTACTGCCCGCGAATACTGCGATGCTACGTGCCGACCCTGCGAGCGGCGAGGTTGACTACGCGCCGCGCGTGGTAATACGGCAGGAGCCATCTCTTCTTGAATCCATACCGCTCGCGCATCCATTCGGGGTCCGGGAATATCCCGCGCCAGAAGCCTCCGAAGTCGTCGTACATCAAAGAGGTGAAGAGCACGAAGCCCGCGCGACCGAACTTGCGCTCGTCGGGGTTGAACAATCCCGCCCGCGCGATCCAGCGCATCACGAGCTCCCTTTTCCAGGGCGACGGCTTCAATCTCTCGAGCGCCTCGTCCGGTACGGGAGCGCCGAGTATGAGTCTGGGAATCAAGAGGGAGAAATAGACGGCGGTCTTGACCTGGAGCTTTTCGGCGCGGCTCAAAAAGAGGTCCCAGTCTATCGGCCGGCGGCGCACGATGCGGTCAACGTCCGTGTGGAGGCGGAATCCCGGGGCGCGGACGTAGGTATGCTTGGCCGTGTGCAGAGAGACCTGGAGCAGGTTGTCTTCCGGTGAAAGCAGGCGCGCGGCGGTGCCTTCGATAGGGACGGACCGGGCCATCAGCTCTTCGGCCGTGGGCTCCTGATCGGGGCGAATCCAGCGGCCCGCGACCGGCCGCCATTGCAGCTCGAACCAGAGCTTTTCTCCGTCGGCGAGCATCTTCCAGTATTCGGCCCCGCCCCCGGCTTCGGCGGCCTCGAGCTCCGCTTCTTCGAGCGGGCTGCGAAATTCGAAGTTGTACCCCGCGCCTAGCATGACGCCGTGGGCGCGGCGAAAGTCACTCTTCTCGACGAGCACGTCGAGGTCGCCCATCGGGCAGCAGCCGGGGCAGTCGTAGATGCCGCGAGCAATCCCCGCGTTCTTTAGAGCCACCATTCGTATGCCCGCCTCCGAGAGCCGGGATGCCACTTCGTCCATCTCCGCCATGTAGGCCGAGATGCGCTTATGAGTTCTTTCGTGCGCCTCCCGCCAGCGCCCGGGCAACTCCGCATGCTCTCCGGCCTCGGCCAGCGCGTGGGCCATATGAGGCGCCACCTGATTCTTTTCGGCGAGCTCGAACGCCCGCAGGTCGCCCAGCTCCCGGCGTAACCGCTCTGCCGCGAGCGCCCGGTCCGTCATGGGCGAGTCGGCGACCAGGGCGCAGAGCAATGATTCGTGACAGGACAACTTCATCTTCATACCCATTAGGCAGTCAGCCTCCTGATGTGGCCCACCAGATTGCAAGCGATGGTGTCCCACGTATAGTCGCGGGCGACGAGCTCATAAGCCTTTCGTCCCATCTCGGCCCGATTACCGTCGGCGGCCATGCGGCGCAAAGCCTCCGCGAGCCTCTCCCGGTCTAGAGGCACGACAAGCCCGCAGCCCTGCTCTTGAATGGTCCGCCAGAGCCCGACGCGGTCGGTGACGATTACGGGCAATCCCATGTACATGGCTTCAAGCATCGCGATGCTCAGTCCTTCCGAGCGCGAGGGCAAGACGTAGACATCCGAATCTCTGAGCGCGCCCAGTTTGTCGGGGCCGCTGATGAGGCCGGTCATCGTAACGCGCCGGGACAGGTCGAGCTCCGAGATCATCTCCTTCACTCGCGACGAGTAGCCGCGCTCGTCGCCTCCGGCGAGGACGAGATGCACGTCATCGCGCGCCGCCGCAAGCTTCCCGAAGGCGGGCAGGAGAAGGTCGAGTCCCTTGCCCGCGTCGATCCTGCCGAGATAAAGATAGACAAGGCGACCTTTCAATTCGGGATACTTTTCGCGAAACGAGCCCCTGGGCGGCGGGCCGCTGAAGGTGGTCGGGCTGATGCCGTTCGGCACCACTTTGCCGTCGCCGAACCTGAGAGAGTTCTCCATCTCTTCTTCCGAGTGATAGGCGGTAAAGAGGTTGCCTTTGAAATTGCTCCGCTCGATCAATCTGAGGTACAGGTGCTTGCGCGCCCGGCTGCGCGAGCTGACGCCGTAATTATTCAAGCTGCCGTGCGTGAATACGACATAGGGCTTCTTCCTGAGGCGGCTCGCCCATCCTCCGATGAAGCTGGCGAACTGGTAATGAAAGTGGATCAAGGCGACGTCGGCCCATTCGAGCTGGCCCCAGATGCGCCGGGCCATCGCGGGGGAGAGCCCCCAGTAGCGCGAGAGCCGGACCGGCTCGTAATAGACCCGCGCGCCGTCCACGTCCACCGGCTCGCCCGACGGCACGTCGAGGTCTTCCGACGGGTCTTTGAGCCGCGTCGTGCAGACGCGCACGTCATGCCCCTGAGCGACAAACGCCTTCGAGAGCGAGTGCGCCACGTGCAGCACACCCCCGTAATGGTATGCCGGAACGTAGTGTGACACGATCTGTAGTATCCTCATATTCTATCCGCCCTCCGCGCCCGCGAGCTCGAATTCATGATTGCCGCCCGTAGCCCGCCCACCGCATAGCGACCGGGGGCGAAGAGGCGCGGGCCTTCGACCGGGCCCGACGGCCGGACCATCTCTTTTCGAGCAGGACCAGCAGCCCGAGAATCAGCACCGGATAGTGGAAGCCGGGGAAGAGGCCCCGGTAGCTCAGGAAGAGCCAGACGATGGCGGTCGCCGCCCATATGTGCGTCAGCTCCGAGCTGCCTTGCCGCCTCCATAGAGCGTCGAGCCACGCCATAAACAACCCGTACACGAGGGCGATCTCCACCACGCCGAACCACCCCCAGCTCATGTAAAACTGGCCGACGACCGACGGCATGGAGCTTGATCCTCTATCGCGATACTCGTTATAACCGCGCCTGCCGAGGCTATACATCTCGATTACGCGCGGGTAAGGCTTCTCTTCCCATATCGCGCGCGGGATCGGGTTCGTAAGGTAGAGCACCAGGGTCGATTCATGCAGGTAATCCATCTGGGCAGGCACGAGGCTCACGGCCACGGCCGTCTCGGAGAAGAAGTCATTGTCCCAGATCTGAAAATTGTTTTCGCTCGAGAGAGCGTCGGTAGAAAATCCGGTATTGCGGAAGTTCAGTTGAAGCTGAGCGACCCAGAAGACGGCGAGCAACACGGCGGGGCCAAGCAGCAGCCATCGCATGAGCTTCCGCTTCGAAAGGCTCTCCCTGAAATACTCGAGCGCGGGCGGCAAAAGGATCAGGGCCGTCCACGACCTCGTGCCGGAATCGAAATACGTGATCATGAACGAGAAGACGAAGAGCAGGCCCCACGCCAATCGGAGCTTGAACCGGCGGAGCTTCAAGACCTGGAGCAGCGCCAGCGCTCCGGCCGTGACGAGAGTCGCGCGGCCTATGACGTAGAGTGGCTGGCTCTCGAACGCCGTCTGCGCCCACGACTTGTCCATTCCTGCTCCGCGCGAGCCCATGACGCCCTGGATGATATTCTGCACGCTCCCGCCGTAAAAGATGAAGGGGAGCAGCCCGAGTGCCGTGAGCCCCAGGGCCGTTATCGTCAGGGCCCTGCTCGAAAAATCGGTCGCCTCGTCCTTTCCTGACGCCCCTGCAGTTTCGCGCCTGGTCAGACGATGGGTCGTCACCGCGTACGTTATGAGTGACAGCAGCCCGAACAGCGTGAGGTAAAAGGCCGTGAGAACAACCTCCTCATCCTTGAGATAATAATTGACGCCGTCGCCGAACCAGTCCGTGCCGCTCGTGACGACTCGAAGCGCGGGCCAGGCGAACCAGAAGACCTGCCCCATCAGCAGCACGAGCAAGGCGATCCTCCGCGTCGAGTGAACAGAGAGGGCGACGCTTCCCGCCGCGATGAAGGCGAACACGGCGTAGCCCAGCACCACGGAGGTCGCGAGCCCCCGCGATACGTCGGTCATCAACACGACCAGAAAGACCAGGGCCGCCGCTCCTACCAGAACAGAGAGCAGGCTTGAAAGTAGATAGTGGGCCCGGGAATCAGCTTCCGAGCTCTCAAATTGCATGCTGTTCATCTTTCACTTTCATAAAATGCCGATTTTCCGGCCCATTCCCGCCCGATTGACCGCGTTGAAGCGCGACGCCCCCGTCGGCCCGGCCTCACGCGTTCGAGGCGAAAAGCTCGGCCGCGTGGCCCCGAATGATCTCCACGCCTTTCGCGACGTGCCACGTCTCCGCCGTTTCGCGGGCGCGACGGCCCATCTCTTTGAGCTTCCCGGGATCGCCCGATAACTCGATCATCATCTTCGCCAGGTCGTCGACATCTTCGGACCTGAAGCTCATGCCGTTGATTCCGTGGCGCACGCGGTCTTCGATGCTGCCGCACGCGTCGGAGCCGATGACCGCTTTAGACCAGCTCATCGTTTCGAGGACTACGAGAGGAAACGGGTCGTAGCGCGCCGGGTGAACCACCGCGTCCGACGCGAGATATACGGACTCCATCTCTCGCGGTTCCTGCCAGCCGAGGAACGCGACAGAGCCCGTAAGGCCGAAATCAGCCGCCATCTTTTCGAGCATGGGGCGGTCAGGCCCATCGCCGACTATGAGCATTCCCACCGGAGTTTCGCTCTCCCGCCTGCATCGCGCGAACGCCGCGAGCCCGATGTCATTCCCCTTTTTTTCGACCAGGGTGCCGACCATCGAGAAGACCGTCCCTCCCCTTCCGCAGCCGACCCGCTCGCGCAGCCGCAGGGCCTTCTCACCCACCTCACCATCCGAGCGGGCCTCCGCCGGGCGTTCGAGATCGACGAAGCAAGGGAGGTTCACAAGCCGCTCGGGCTTGGCCCCCATCGTCGCGAGCACGCGAAGGCCCACCGCTCCGGTCCCGAAAACGATGTCCATCCGCCGCAGTAAGCTTCTGAGAAGCCTGCGCCGGAGCCATTTCTTGACCGGCGGCCTGTAGATCTCTTCCTGCGGAGTGTCGGCCCAGACGGCGACGGGCGCCCTCCTCACGTAGCGAGTCAGGATGACCGCGAGGGATGCCAGGTGCCCCCAGTCGGCTATCAGAAAGAGGCTGTCCACGTCGGCCCAGGCCCTCTTTAACAGCCCCCAGTCCAGGCCCATCTTTAGCTGCATATAGATGTTAGGGTAGCCGGTCGCCAGCTCCGTCTTCCACGGGCGCCGCCAGCTCCCGCGCCAGAGGTGGTATACCTGAAGGTTGATCTTCTCGTGCGCGTGCAGGGCGCGAAAGAACGTGTCGTTATAAGGCGTCGGCAGCTTGTGCAGTATGTGAAGATTGATCTCGCCGCCGGCCGTCATTTTCCTCTTCATCAAGATCTCCCACCCTGACCTCATAATAGATCCCGCCCCCCGCAAACCGGGTCAACGGGTTATCGCGACTCCCTCGGATCGCGCGAACAGTCGCTTCAACAGCGTCGAATGGCTGATTATCTTGTAACCCCGGCTCTTGAAGAACCAGATGAGCTCGTGCGGGTCGATGGAGACGACGGCATCCGCGTCCGAAATCCAGTACCGGTCGTATTCGTAATTCGGCGTCAGCCGCCCGTATTTCAAGCGGGTATGTTTTCCGGAGACGGCGTAGAAAACGTCGGCCGCGAGCCGCTTCGGGAGCGCGATCAGGCCCCGCAGCGCGACCGAGCCGCGAATCGGTATGAGAGCCTTCTCGATCTTCTCCCTGAAAGGGAGAATCGAATAGGGCTTGCGGATCAGCTTCTTATTGTTCCACGACCGGCAATTCCACGCGGGCTTCAGGTAGATTACGCCGCCCGGCTTCGACACTCGCGCGATCTCTTCCAGCACCAGCTCCGGCCGCTCGATGTGCTCCAGCATGTGATAAGAGAATATGTTGTCGAAAGTATTTCCCGGGAAAGGCAGGGTGTCCGCCGAAGAGACCGCGCCCATATACTCTTTGCCTCGGAGCGCGGTCCACGAGATATCTATGCCTACGTAGCCGGGGCTCATGCGGCTCATCAAGCCCGCGCCGCAGCCGATTTCGAGAGTCAGGCCGTCGAAGCCCGTGTAGTGAGACATCTCTTCGATACGCCCCCGGTACGTCTCCACGTCTTCCGCGTCGGCGGCATACCCGGTCGCTTGATAGACCTCGTCGTAGAAGCTTCTGGCTTGAGGCAGACTATTTGCGGACATACTTGATAACTCCCAGGTATAGAATGGCGGTCACGGAGGTCGTGATAACGACCTCCGTGACCAGGCCTTTAAGGCCATAGAGGGGGACTAGAATCTCAAGGGCCGCCACTTCGACGCAGAGCGCGGCGGCGGAGACGGCGAAGTCATACGCGATCATACGTCGCGCGATCAACACCTGCCTGAAGACCGAACCGAGCACGTAGGATATGAAGCTGATCGAAAGCCATCTCATCGTGGCCGACGTGAGGCTCGCCGCTTCGACGGTGAACCGCCCCCGCAGAAAGAGCGCGTTTACGATCAGGTCGCTCATCAGCCAGCATCCGGCCGTGATGGCGGAGAATAAGATGATGAGAATCGAGTAGTGCTGCGCCGAGAGGCCGTACTTTCTCCCGCCAGCCATATGCTCCTGTCTCGAAAGGCGCGGCAGAAGGATCGAGGAGATCGCCGGAAGCAGCAACGCCGTCGGTATGCCGACGATGGAAAGCGCGAGGCTCAGGGCCACTATCGAGCCCGACGGCAGGTGCGACGCATACGCGCGCTCGATGAGCCCCTGGAGCTGGATCAACAACGAGCTGCCGAGCAACAGCAGGACGTTTACGTAAGAAAGATGCTCGTCACGAGGCGCGAAGATAAACTTCCTCAAGCTCGGCAGGAGCCCTCGGATCTTCCCGACCGGCAAGCGCAGGCCGATCATGATCGCCTGCGCCGCGAGCCCGAGCACGCCTCCCGTGAGGATGCCGAAGATCCCGCCGCTTATCCCGCTCTGAGGCCCCGCGAGCCATACCCCCGCTATCAGGCCGAGCGTCATGAGCCCGAGGAATACCGGGTGCAGCCCGTACATGCCGTAGCTGTCAGAGAGCGCCTTGCTCAATCCCGCGCAGCCTATCAGGAGCAGCAGCGGGGCCATTCCACGAAGCGTATAAGCGAGCGTCGCCTGCCCGCTTTCGCCGAGCCCCGGCCCCAGGAGCTTCGCCAGAGACCCCGCGAACCATATTAACGCGAGCGAGAGGGGGACCAGCGCCAGAAGGCTGTCACGCATCCAGCGGCGGGTCAGGTCGATTACGCGAACCGAGTCGCCCGCCGCGATCGCGCGCGCGTAAACCGGGACCAGGACGCTCGAAACGGCGAGCGCGATCTGTAGCCCCGCGCCCCGGATGAAATTCATTCCGAGCAGCAGCGCGTCCAGACGTTCCGTCGCGCCGAACGTCGCGGCCAGGATCGAGTCGCGGCCCAGGCCGAGCAGGATGTTTACGGCGTAAAGAATCGAGACCAGGCTTACAGCCTTCGCAAGGCGCGCAAGCGAGCCCCACGAAGCGCGGCTTTTAAGAGGCGCGACGCCTTCGCGCGGCTCGCCGTGCGCGGCTCTGCTCCACGTCGAATTCGGGTCCGCTATGCTCATCTTGCTCATACTTGATATCAGACCGCGGCCTTGCGGCTCTCGGGCTGCGCGTCCCGGGCGGAGACCTTTCCGGCGAGCAGCACGTGATTGATGATATTGACGAAGGCGTGGCTATTGGCCCGCGAGCCGATCTTCTCGGCCGCGCGGCGGCTTTGACCTTTCAGGTGGGCCAGCCCGCGCGGGTCCGCGACCAGGCCGCACAGCATCGCCGTCAGCTCTTCCGCCTGACCCGGATGAATCATCCTGCCGCAATCGAAGCGCTTGATGAGGCTCGCGAGCTCCGATTCCCTGCTGCAAACGACGACCAGCGGAACGCCTGCCGCGAGCGAAGAGAATGCCTTGCTCGGCACGGCCAGCCCGGCCATCTCTTCTTCGAGAGAGACCAGGGCCAGGTCGGCCGTCGCGAGGGAGTAAGGGACGACCGAGTCGCTCTGCCACGGCAGCAGGGTTATATTGGCGAGCCTCTTTGTCCTGATCCACTCTTCGACGACCTGCCACTTGGGCCCCGAGCCGATGAACATGAAATGAATCCTGGGCTCGTCCCTCAGCCGTTCCGCGGCCTCGAGCATCGTCTCGATGTCGTGCCCGAGCCCCATGTTTCCCGAATACATGACGGTCAGCTTATCGACCTGCCCGTGCTCCTGCGCGAACCAGTTCTCTGATTTCGCGCGCGGCAAAATGGCTTCGGTATCGGCCCAGGGGTATACGACCTCGATGCGGCCGGCCCGCGTCCTGAGCGGGTCGAAACTGCGCGAAAGGGTCGCCGACATGTATTCGCCGAGCGTCATCACCATCTCCGCGTGCTCGTAAGACTTCCTGTTCAGCCATCTCCAGATTCGCGCAACGGCATGAGATTCCGAGATCGCGCCGAGCCGCACCAGCAGGTCGGGGTAGATGTCGTGGACCATCACCGCGTAGCGCTGCCCGCGCAGCATCCACATCAGGTAGCCGAGCCAGGCGAGCATGGGCGGATTGGAGAATAAGAGAACGGGCGTGCGGGCGGGCCAGCGCCACATCCAGAAGAAGGCCCTGACAAGGTAAAGTAGCCACGAAAAGACCCTGCGCGCGTAGGTGCCGCGTTGATAAGGCGGGGCCGGGAAGAGGTTGACCCGCTCGTCGCCGCCCTTTGCCAGGGTATCGGGATGGCCCGTGAGCAGGGCCACCTGCCCGAGCTCGCGCCCGATGTCTTCGGCAAGCTCCCAGGTGAGCGGGCCTGCCATCTGATTGAGAATTACGAGGGCGGGTTTCGTCTCTTTCATAACTTTTTATTCTCTCTCCCGATCCAGATATCGATCTCCCGGCGAAGCATTCCGAGCCCGCCGCCCGTTCGCGAGAAACACGGATCGGCGTTCTCTTCCAGATGCATCGAGAGCTCTTCGAGCAGAAACAGCGCGCTCCGCGAGCGCCGGCTCCCGGAGTCGCCCCACTCGGCCCCGGGCCATCGCAGGCGGTCCACCGAATAACTCTCGGGCAAGCCGCGCGCGACGAACCCCTCCAGCCTCTCGGCGAGATTCGAGGGGAGGCGCGAGCCGAGCCCGAAGACGAGCCCGTCGTAGCCCGCCTGCCTGCGCGCCGCGTACTCCCAGTCGATCAGCCAGGCCCCCTCGCCGTTGCTCAATATATTGGCCGGTTGAAAATCCCCGTGGGCGAGCGCGGTAACTACCCGGTCGCCCGTGACGGGGCGAAGGGCATCGACTTCATGGGCGAGGGATTTTACCGCGCGAACGATCTGCCGCCTGTCGGAATCGGAGAGCAGATGGCTGCTTTCGACGAGCGATTCGATCTTCCTGCACAGCCGCGCCGAGTAATCCGTCACCGCCTCTTCGCTCGCGGTCTCTTCGACCAGGCGAAAGAGGGCGCGGGCGGCGCGCGTCGCGCTCTCGCGGGCCTTCCCGCGGTCCGCGAGGCGGTTGAGGGGCGTGCCGCTCACGTAGCTTTCGCTGAACCAGGACCCGTCTTCGGCCACGAGCTTCAGCTCGGGCACGGGCAGGCCGAGCCGGGCCGCCTGTATTCGCGCGCCGACCTCGCGGCGCAGAAAGCGATCGCTGAAGGCGCCCTTCGAAATCGCATATGCGGCGCAGGCCTTCAGGTCGAGGACGCGCAGCTTGTGATTTCCGGCTACAAGGATCTTGTTTTCGACGTCCGGCACGGAAGGCGTGACATAGAGGTTCGCCTGCGCCATCCAGGGAGCCCCCCTCGGCCACACGGCCATCGCCACGTAGGCTCTCTGCAACGGCCTTCGCCACCGGACCACGCTTCGCGCGAACTCTCTCCTGATCGGGTCGAAGAGCTCGGGATTGACCCCGGCCGTGAAGAAAGCGTTCAGGTAGATGTTGCAGAGCCAGAGCTGATCTTCGCTTCCGGGCGTGGCCTTGAAGGCTTTCACGCCGGGGCAGCCCGTTTGCCATCGCACCTCGTAAGCGCGGCCGTACTGCGCGCGCCAGAAGCGCCCGAGCGCCTGCTCGACTATCGGTCCGAACGGCTCGCGTTCCAGCAGCAGGCTTATTCGCATATCGTTGATCCGCGGCCTTCGCGGCCCGCGTTCTTCCGGCCGCGCCCCCGCCCTCCCGGCCCTTTTACGCGCTCGCCGATCTGGCTCAATACCTCGGCCGAGAGTTCGTGGATCGCGCGCCTTCCGTCCAGCGTATGCCACAGGCCTTCCTTCGCGAGCGCTTCGTACTGGCTCAGCCTCATGCCGAGCGCTTCGGCCGAATCTCGAAAGGGCTCGCCCTT
>DATLMR010000221.1:0-4460 GCA_035537555.1 Blastocatellia bacterium | reverse complement strand
GCCGACTCCGAGATTGATGTCGGGGCTGGGAATCCCGAGCTCTTCGAAGAAAGACTCGCTCATCGTCTCGTCGTAATGCTGGCCGGTGTGCACGAGGAGCGGCAGTATGGTGCCGGGCCTTCGGCGCATCTCTTCAATGACCGGAGCGATCTTCATGAAATTCGGCCGAGCGCCGACGACGTTGATTATTCGAAGCATGATCTTAAATCTATTTACCGGCGGCCTTTCCTTTACGGAACGGCCTGAGGTGATCGAACAGGGCCGCGGACCCGGCGAGGACGAGGGCGGCGATCAACGCCGAAACCGCGACGCCGCGCCATACGGGCGGCTCGGCGGCGGCGCTCGAAGCTACGCGCTCTTCCATCATTCGAGACTTTCTGGTTATGGTGGGAGATGAAATATTCGACTTGAGTTCGGCAAGCTCCGATTCCAGTTTCATCGCCAGTTCTCGCGCCGCGGGAGAAGCCTGGGCGCGCAGCTCTTCGAGCTGTCGCTCCAGCCCGCGCTGCCGCTCGACACGGGCCGCGAGGGCTTCGTCGAACAATTTGTCGTGACGCGCGATCACCTCCGAAGCCACGGCTTGGGCAATTCCCGCCGCCTCTTCCGCGCTTCCGGATGAGGCGGCTATTCGGACGAGAATCGGGTAGCGCTCGCGGCGCGGTCCTCCCTCGACCGCCTCGGCCTTGACGCTTTGGCGCAGATGATTGGCTTTGATCCCGCTCTTCTCTGACAGCTCGCGCAGAAAACCCGCGCTGTTTATCATCTCGGCTGTCAGGTAGTAATCGGCCAGGGGCTCCCTCCATACCCGGCCGATCTCCAGGTTGGCGGTCGCATTATATTGGGCAGGCTGGTTGCGAGCGAGGAGAAAGGTAGCCGCGGCCGCCGCGAGGGCTCCGAGCAGGATCAGGTATTTCGCGCGCCAGACGGCCGCGAAATACCTGTCGAGCTTAAGGTCTTGCGTCGCTTCGATCTGTGGATCATTCATCGCAAATAGAAGAATCTCAATCTCGAGATTGAGATTCGAGGTTTCGACCAAGCCACGAAGTCTACAATCCGGCGCGGTGTTAGCACAAGCCGCTCGGAAGACGTGAGGAGACCGGGGGCGGGATCGGCTCGCGGCTGTCTGCGCGCAAGAAAGCGGGCGGCAAGAAAGATTGCCGCCCGCTTTAAAGAGAATACAGGGGAGTGAGGTGTCCGCGCTCCCGTTTAAAGGACCATACCGCCTTTAGAAACGGCGACGATCCCGATCTCTCCTTTTAACAAGGTAATAGGCTGCGCCGCCTCCGCCTCCGAGAAGCGCTCCGACGAGTGCTCCTTTCTTACCGCTCAGAAGCGCGCCCACGCCCGCGCCGACCGCGGCCGGGGCTCCGACCGTGAGAAGCGCGCGGCCCGTCGAGCCCAGTCCTCCACGATTTCTGTCGAACCTTCTGCCGTCTCTCCCGAAATACCTTCTACCCTGATAGCCGGATGACCCGTAATAGGCCGACCGGTAAGGAGATGACCCGTAATAAGCTGACCGATAAGGAGACGACCCATAATAGGCCGACCTATACGGGGTCGAGTAGGAAGAGTTGTAGTAATTGCGTCCGATCACGCCCCGCCCTCTATTTCGCCGGTTACAGTCACCCGCGAAGGATGCAGGGGCTATAGTTAAGAAGAGGAAAGAGAATGTAAGGACCATAGCCATCGATTTTCTTGTGAACATGCTACCTCCTGTGGAATCCGTTTTTTTGCAGGCAACCAATTCCGATGGCAACTCTCAGGCCAGCCTGAGAGGCGCGCTCGCCTGCATGGCCGAAGCGGCTGTTCTCTCCGGTTTTGCTTCAAATTGCGAAGAGGCCTCCATTGCGATGGGCCTGGCCTTGCCGGGAAAAGTGCGCCATATGGGATGGCCCCTACCCTAAATGCTCACCTGAGCTTCGGCGGGGGCAAAGAAAAGGCCCGGACGACGGCATTACGGCGCGTTCGTCCGGGCTCGCGATGTGTGAGGATGAGTTTTACTCTTGAGGCTTACATCACCCCGAAAGAGCCCCTGAGCAGGGCGGTGCCCCAGTGGATGTTGACGGTCCCGGTTTTCCCTTTGCCCTCGAGCCCGATGGTCAGGAGTTCCGCCGAGTCTTTCGCGGTCTCGAGCTTCAAGGGGAGCTCCGCGATGAACCCTTCCTTCAGAGCGGGCGCGCCCCAGACGCCGGTCTTGGGATGAAATGCGAGCACCCAGTTGTTATCGCTGTTTTTCTTGACCCACAGAGAGTACTTGCCCGCCTTCAAGGTCGTGGCGCCGACCTTCAAATCGCCCGCGGTTTCAATCTCGGTTGCCTGGTCCTTGCCCACTCTCCAGACCATGCCGGCGGGCGCGATCTTGAGCAGGTCGCGGCCCTTGAGCTCGGGGCGGCCATAGTTGATCGCGACCTTCTTGCCGTTGATCGTCGCTTCCGCGACGCCGCGTCCGCCTTCCTGCGCGAACGCAGGCGCGGCGAGGCAGAGGGCCAGTATGATTAGAATCAGCCTATTGAGTTTCATTGGTGTCGAGACCTCCACTTCAAAGATGAGATAATTTTCGATGGTCAAATACTAGCTAAGAGCCGGGGGCCGGGCAAGCAACCGAAGACCTTTTACAATCTTTTTACAGGGCCTCAAACCGGGCCCCGCGACCCGCGCCCCGGCGCTCGGTTTCGTCGCGAGAGATGACGACGGCCTCGGGAATGCGGCTCGAATGAAGCACCCTATCGGCTCGCATGCGGGCCGGCTCGCGGGCGGGACTCCGGAACAACAACATTATTGACAAATTCGCCGACCCGTCCATAATGAGAGCTGCTTCCGGACGCGCATAGTCCGCCTGCCCCTCATCAACCGAAACCTGAAATCAAAAGAATCACAGCTCAGAGGTGTGCTGATGAACGATACTTCCATCTCACTCCCCGCGACGGGTGATAATCCGGCGGGCTCGCTTTCCGGCGACGCGAAAACATCGGTGGAGCAATTGAGCTCGTACTACCTCGAGCTGGAGAGACTGCTCGACAGGATCGAGCGGGCGACGACACATTATCATCTTTTCGGGATCGACCGCGCGGCTACTTACGATCAGCTCCTATCAGCATACAGAGGGGTGATCTCTACGCTCTTTCCGCCTTATGGGATCGGCGCGGCCGTTCCCGTCGAGATGACCGGAAGAATCGACCGCGCCTTCGACAACGCTACGCGGGCATTCAAAATGCTTGCCAATTTCACCCGGCGACTTCAGTACGATGATCTCTCGCAGCCCAAGGCGGCCGTAAAGCCGCCGCCCCCTTCGCCTCCCGCCCCGGCCGATGACGCGATCGAGATCAAGCGCGTGCCTCACCAGAGGGAGGTCTTCACGCAGTATTCAAAGAGCTCGCTCAGTAAGAACCGGCGCAGGACCGAGCGGTTCAAGCTGGGCATCCCCGTGCGCGCGACCGGGCACGACCGCAACGGCGGCAAGTGGAACGAGATCGGACAGACGATAGACGTGAGCAGAACGGGCATAAACCTTCGCATGCGCAAGCGGGTCCGTTCGGGCACGGTGCTCTACCTGACGTTGCCCCTGCCGGTAAAGCTTCGCAGCCACGGCTACTCGGATTCGACTTACAACGTCTACGCCATTGTCAGGCGCGTAGACCCTCCCGTGCGAGGCGAGCGGTTTGTCGGCCTTGAGTTCATAGGAGAGCATCCGCCGGCCGGCTACCTGGAGAGTCCGTGGGCCGTCTTCAAAACGGCTCGATGGTCGGGCCACGAGCGCAGGTGGGCTCCGAGGCTCGCGAAGCGCGAGGTGGTATGGGTCGAGTACTACGACGAGGCCAGAAAACTGCTCGGAAGGGAAGAGACCCTGACCGAAAACGTGAGCCGGGGGGGCGCGCGAATCTCCGTGAGAACGGCCCCGTCGGAGCTCGATCTGATCAAGATCACCTCGCCCACAAATAAGTTCGAGAGCTTCGCCACGGTGCGCAACCGATTTCGTGGAACCGACGGCGCCGAGCGCCTCTGCATCCAGTTCGTCGATATGGAATGGCAGTAGCCAGTTTCAGACTTCTTCGGAGGGGGTCTCGTTCAGGGTTTCGATCACTTCGGCGACATCGTTGCTTTCTCGCATGCGAATGACGAAGAGCCCGAGCCTGAAGATGAGGCCGCGAGGGTTGCGGACCAGCCTGCCCAGGGTGGCGGCCTTGAGATCGAGCAGGTGGAGCAGCCGAGCCCGGCCTCGGGGGCTTACGGCGGCCAGTTCCAGAGCGTTGTTCCACGCGGCGGCCCGGGCCTTGTCGAGACTGAAATTGATTATCGCCCGGTCCAGGCTCGGGTCTATGTGGTCCAGAAGGTTGATCCACGGCGAGACCTGACTGATCTCGTTCTCTACTTCCATAACCAGTCCCGCGAGTATCTTATTTATCTCGTCGAAGTCGCGCTTGAGCGAGGTGATCTGGCTGCCGGGGCTCGTCTCCGCGGCC
>DATLMR010000220.1:0-15903 GCA_035537555.1 Blastocatellia bacterium | reverse complement strand
ACGAACGGCCGCAAGCTCTCGGGAGAGAATGCGTCATAGTTCTTGATGATCAAAGTCTCGTGGTCCCTGAGCCGCTCCTTCGCGTCGGTCCGCGGCCCGCTCACGTAAAGAGCTTTCGCGAGCAGAGGCTTCGTCCTGCCGTAGCCGACCAGCTTCTGCATCTCGCGCTGCTTCATTCGCAGCCAGATCTCGCTCGCGCGGCCGTAGTAGATAAGCACGGCGTCGCACTCGAGCAGATTGTCCTTGTGGTCCTGGAGGGCCAGCGCCTCGTCATTCGGCGCCGCCGGGTCGGTCATCAGGGGCAGTATCACGTTCATCCCGAGGGCGAACAGATGGTCCGCGACGGGCTGCGTCGCTTCGATGTCCTGCCTGTCGCAGACCAAGTAGACCGAGCGCCCCTGGCCCCCTCCGGGCGCGGCAGATGCAGGCTTGCTTTTGGCGTTCAGGTTGTCTTGAATGAAGGTCTTGAGCTCTTCGAGCCGGGTCTGCAATACATCGACCAGCCCGTGTCCGTTAGATTCGAGCCGGAAAGAATCGAGAAGCCTTTGCTGGGCCTGATCCTCCGGGGTCTCGAGCCCGGGGGGTATCCAGATGATCTGCCGCAAGCCGCCCCGCTCCGCCGCCAGCGCGCTCTGTAAATGGACGACCGATCTGCTCTCGCCTTCCGGGATGACGCCGTAGCGCGCGCCCATCAAATGGACGGAGAGATCGCTCCGGTCGAGAAATTCCCGGATCGTGGCTTTCAACGAATCGCCCACCAGGGGCAGCTCCCTGTCGGGCAAAATGTTATGGCCGTGCTGCTGCAACTCGCGCTTGACCCTCTCCCTCTCGTCTCGAAGGTCCGAAGTGGTCTCCGCCAGGTAAACGGTCTTCCCGTCCGGCGCGGCCTGAGCAAGCGGGCCGGGCGCGACGGCGGAAGTCTTCAGGCTTTCGATCAGGTGCTTGATATCGTAGGCAAGATCGTCGAGCTTCTCCCAGTATCTTATATCGGGCGACGGCGCGACCTCGGGCCGGAACTCTCTGGCCCGGCCCCGGTCGGAGTCATACTCGTAAAATTCGTAACCCAGAAGGCCCTGGATCACGGGCGGGTGCTCTTGAGGCGGAACGTGGGTCTTCAGGACTTTGAAGACTCGCAGTTTATCGCCTACCTGAAGCCCGCCGCTGAGCGCGGCCTGTTTGCAAAACTCGTCGATCTCCCTGATGCACCACTCGGATTTCAGGTAGCGCGGCGACAGCACCGAGACGAGCAGGGCGACATTCGCGATGCGCCCGGTGAGGGTCTCTTCGAATACATCGTTGCCTTGCAGCTTGCGGTCGCGCCATATCTTCACCTCTTCGCCCATGAGCTGCATCAGGCGGATTTTCAGCCTCTCGTGAAAGGTCTCAACCCACCCTTTCAGCCCGTTGTCGAGGGGCAGGTTGTCGATATGCGCATAGCTGATGAAGATATCTTCTTCAAAGCCGGGTTTTGCCCTCATATGTGTCTCCGGTTGGGAAATGGCCAGACTGCGAGCCTCTCTTCGGCGTGCCAATTATACCCATTTCGGAGGCGCAATAAAGAAAAAGTAAGCTCGAGCACTCCAGCCGGGGCGGGGCGCTCGATAGCCGGTTGCAATTGCATGAAGCCCAAAAGATCCGTTTTGGCCCGTAATTCCCGGCTTTATCATCAAAAATGGTTTCGCTCAATCGAGAACCTCTATAAGACAGCAAAGCCGCTAAAGCCGGGCCAATGTAAGCAAGAAAACCGAATTAACTTACGATCGATTTACCTCTGTTATCGGCGCGAAAGAGCTATAAGATTCGCGGTCATCAATCGGAAAGGATGTTGCTTCGAAAAAGGGGCTGGCCCGCAAGTGACGTGTAAAAGCCATAGACGGCGAGGCTCAGTATGATGAGGCCGGAAAAGATCGTGGTCCCGGAGTACCAGTTCGAAAAATCGGAAGTCATGGGGAAGTGGAAGGTCAGGGTAAAGAATAGATGCAGGGCGATCGTGGCCAGCAGGCCGAATCGAACCACGCCTATCGTGTACATGGTGGCTATGATGGCGGGGCATAGCAGGGCGACCCACGACCTGGCGGAAGAGGTGAAGGCGAGGTAGATGACCGAATAGAATAGAATCCACAATGCGGTTGCCGCCAGGATCTTCTTGCGCAGGGCGACGTAAAAAAGCAGGAGCAGGAAGAGCAGCCCCATGCCGATCAGGACCGCGCTCGTGATGCTGTTAATCAGCAGCAGCGCAACGAGCGCTCGAATGCCTGTGGCATCGGGTTGACCTCCCGGGTTGAACGGAAAGGGCCAACCCATCCACTGCGACAACAGGGGCATGGAATAGATGGCCAGAGTATGGCCGAACCCCAGGAGGCCCCCTATCAGAACGTCGCGCCCAACCATAGGATCGCGGAAGCCTCCGGTCATGAGCCTGCTCCAGGAAATGATCAGGTTCGGCCAGCGGCGGCGGATGTAGGGTTCGAGCGCCACGTAGAGGAACCAGAACAGGACCGATAAGAATAAGGCCGAGGCGGCCGCTTCATACCACAGGTTGAGCTCTCCGCCCAGAGAGGGCACGTGATCGGACCAGATGAGCGAGCCCACTATCTGTATAAAGAAGATGAACAGGGCCAGCTTGTATGCTCCCTTCCTGTCTCCCCGGCCGAGCCGCAGGTTGCGCCGGGCGATCAGCACCGACCCGGTCAGGCCGGCGATGAAGACGATAGTTAAGATAATGCCCGCGGCCTTTCGTTCCCGCGTGGCCCGGAACTCCTCTTGCCGATAAGGCCTCTCCCAGGGCGGGATGAGGTGAAAGTAGACCGGCCTCCCTCTGAACACGGCGGCCTCGATGCGAATCGGAATCTCGGGCGCGTCCGGGTAGGCTCCCGTCCACGCCGCCCTCGCATCATAGGCCATGGGCGGGACCCACTTCGAGTCGACAGGCGTGAAGCTCGCCATGTTCAACCCGGCCTCCGCGAACAGGATTGACCAGTCCGGAGCGGCCGGCCGGCCAGGACTCTCTTCGATCTGTGAAGGCACGCTCTCGAACTGGACCAGGCGGCCTCGCGGGTCCAGCATAACGGTCACCATATCGGAGACTTCCATCGGCGGGTCCGCCACGGAGACTTTACCGCTGCCGAGCGGCTCCAGATAACGCGGGCTCTGGCGGTACCAGAAGAAAAGGGTGATCGGCTGGCCGCTATCGAGTTTATCCCAGCGCACGGACGAGCTCTCTCCCGTCCCCCAGTACTGCGTAAATCCTTCGTCGAGGCTGAATCCGTGGGCCGTATCGACGGGCGGCTCGGTATAGCCGAGCCTGTTTATGATGAGGCTCGCCCGCTCCGCGAGCGCTTCGGGCGGCTTGTTCAGCCCCGCCTGGTTATGGAGCATTACTCTCCCGGACAAGAGCACGACGGCGGCGAAGCAGGCGAAGACGCCGACGAGGCAGGAGACGGCAACCGACGGCCGCAAAGCTCCTTCTTTGGGAGCCGCCGCCACCATTTCGGGCGAAGGCGTCTCGCCCGCCGCGATGGCCGCGGCGAGCGGGTCTCCCCCGGGCAGGGCCGCGGCCACCTGCGACACCGAGGCCGGGCGATTTTGCGGGTCTTTCTCGAGGCATCGCGATATGACCCTCTCCACCAGAGGGTCCACCTCTTTGACATAATCCGATATGCTGGGCGGGGCGGACGACTCGTGCTGGCGCATCAGGTCTTCGAGAGACCCCGCTTCGAATACCTTCTTGCCGGTGAATATTTCATAAAGCACGAGCCCCAGCGAATAGATGTCGCTTTTGACCGACACCTCCTGGCCCGCGAGCTGCTCGGGCGCCATGTAGGCCGGCGTGCCCGCCCGCACTTCGAGGCCGCGAAATTCGCCCGCGAGCCCCGCCAGCCCGAAGTCCATTATGCGGGCCTTGCCGCGCCCGTCTATCATCACGTTCGCGGGCTTGAGATCGCGGTGCAGCACCTTCTGGTCGTGGCTCGCCGCGAGGCCCGCGCAGAGCTGGCTGGCTATCTCGACGGCTTTGTCCGAAGGCAGTCTCCCGATGCGGCGCAGGAGCGAGCCGAGGTCTTCTCCGTCCACGTATTCCATCGAGAGAAAGTGCTGGCCGTCGAATTCGCCGATGTCATACACCCGGCAGATGTTCGGGTGAGAGATCTGCCGCGCGATGCGAACCTCGCCGTGGAACCGGGAGAGCATCGCCTTGTCTCTGGCCAGGCTCTCGGGCAGAAACTTGAGAGCGACCGGCTGCGAGAGCTTCAGATCGTCCGCGCGATAGACCTCGCCCATGCCGCCCTTGCCGAGGAGGCCTATGATTCGATACCGGCCCGCCAGCACTATGCCGGGAATGAACCTGACATCTCCGTCCAGCAGAGACCTGTCGTCGGGAAGCAGCTTTGCCGCCTCGTGAATCAGGGTCGGGATGAACCGCCCCGTGAGCTGCTGATGCGCGAGCAGGGACTCGACCTCCCTCCTGAGCGACGCGTCGTCACCGCATTCCCGGTCGAGGAGCGCGGCGCGCTCCACGGGGTCGCGCTCGAGAGCGGCCTCAAACAGGGCCTCTATCTGCTTCCATCGTTCTGCGTTCATAATACGGGTTCCGGTTTTTCGGGAACGGCTCGGACCGAACCGAAGGGTCAGCTCTGAAAGCTAGTCCTTTTGAAGCTCCCTGTGCAGCCACGCTTCGGCGATCCTCATATGCCGCCTGACGGTGGAGACGGAGATGCCCGTCACTTCGCTGATCTCTTCGATGCCGAGCCCTCCGAAATATCTCAGCTCTATGATCCGGCTCTTCTCGGGATCGAATGACGTGAGGCTTTCGAGAGCGTCGTCAAGCGCGACGAGAGTTTCGGGCCGCGCGGCCGAAAAGATGGCCGCCTCTTCGAGAGGGAGGTCTTCTTTCGACCCTCCGCGCTTTTCCGTCCTGTGCTTGCGCGCGTGGTCTATAAGGATCTGGCGCATGATGCGGGCGGCGACGCCGAAGAAATGGGCGCGGTTCTGCCATTCGAGGTCGGTGTAGCCGACCAGCCTCATATAGGCTTCGTGAACGAGGGCCGTGCCCTGAAGAGTGTGGTTCCGCCGCTCGCCGCGCAGGTAGCGATTGGCGAGCCTTCGAAGCTCGTCGTAGACCACGCGCGTCAGCTTATCGAGCGCCGCATTGTCGCCGCCGCGCCAGTCTTGAAGCATTTGAGTTATATCGTCAGGTGACGGTGCGACCATACAATTCCCATACGATCCCTGGAAACCGGGTCTTGGACTCGCTGAGCATAGCCACTTGCAAAGTCCAAGTCAACGATCCCCGGCCCCGCGACGGCGAGCCTTTCAATCGCGCGTCATTTCCGGGCGCCCGCGACCGAAGTATTCTGAAAGGCGACTATGCTCCACTCCCCTCCGTCTCTCGCGAGGACCAGAGAATTCATGGCCGTGCCTTCCCGAGTAGCCCCGTTATCGTTGAATTTCAGGTGCCATTCGACGTGGGCGACCGCGATGTCGTCGCGAATGAACCTGATGCTCTTAATCGACGCCGTATTATTGCTGTTCTTGTAAATCGTATCGAATATGCGCTGGTGCCCGGCGTCGATCTCGTCGCGCCCCTTGATTCGCATGCCGTTTATGACCACGTAATCGGCATCGACTGCGAACGGAGAGGCGAAGGCTTTTCCGTCGCCCGCGTTCCAGCCGTCTTGCAGGCGGGTAACGACCTTGCGAATGGCGGCCTCGTCTTCCGGGCGAGCGCCCGGCCGGGATTGCCGTCCGGCTGAAACGGCGGCCGTCGAGATCAATAAGATTAAAGCGGCGATAACGGTTCTCATCTCTTCCTCCATCGGGTGTAATGGCGATCTGTTATTAACATCCGCCCCGGACGACTTCGCGCGGTCCGGCGCATTTAAAAGCCTGTATCGGTCAGCTCCCGCGCGCCGAACGGGCGGGCGCGAGGAACGGTCTCGGATACTCGCGTCTTGGATACTCGCGTCTCGCGCAGCTCGCGGATTATAAGGCACAGGACAACGCCGAGGATCAGGGCCGCGAAGACAGCGGCGATTCCGGTATATACCTGCAACATGGCTTCGATACCTCTGGTCATATTATCGAAGTCCGGCCCGAATCCCTGGTACTGAGTCATGACGTGGTTCTGCATCTCTGCTCCTTTGCGGCCCTGACGGCGCCCTCCAATTTCCTTCTCACTTGATAATGCGATTTTTCCGGCGCGGATCGGTCAAGCTCGAAAAAAAAGTTTACGGGCGAGGCGAGGCGGGCGGGTCGATCGGGGCGGCAAGGGCGGAAAGGCTCTCTGAGCTGGGCGGGGCGCGCAAGCCGGCCCTGTAATCCGGTCTCCCGGGAAACGTTCGAGGTCCGCTTGCGCGCTTTGGTACAACGACCTGTCAGGCCGGGCGGGCGAAGAGGCGGCCACTTCGGAGCCGGCCCTCTTCGTACTACATGACCATGTCTCTTAGAGTGATTATCCGCCGCTCCCGCACTTCCGGCGTGGCCCTCAAAAGCGCGGCGTCTTCGGGCGGAAACATTATGTCCTTTACCTGTAGAGTGACGGCGATTCGCTTCTTCTCTTCCTCCGGGCTGATATGATCGAACCCCCACGCGCCCGTCCACGGCTTCTCCACCTCTACCCAGCGCCCGACGTTGAACCAGTCGAACCCGTGGGGCGTGGCGACCCTTTCGACCTGTTTACCGTGCGCTTCGGCCCAGTCCTCGATCCGGTTGTCTATCCACATGTGAATGCGATAGAAGATGGGGCCGATGTGAGATGAATACTCGTCGAAGAGAGTGTCGTAACCCGGATCGTCCCATTTATCGCGGAAATCCGGCTCGTCGCGGATCAGTTTGGCTCCGTTCGTAGGATAGGCCGACCATCGTATGTGCATTTGATTGTGCACGCCCGCTTCGAGCTTCGCTCCGAGGTCGCCGAGGGTCAGGGTCTTCAGATAGCTATGGTCCCTGAAATCCTGCCCCCACCAGTTCATCTTGTCCCAGAAGAAACTCGGAGCTTTCATCTCCTGGACCCTGGTCTGAAGCCACGCGGAATCGATCGGCGTGCTCGGGTCCTTCGGGTTCTCGAACCTCGGAGTGAAATCAGGGATCTGCTCGTCGGGGCACCCTCCCTTCGGAGGCGGCAGCGCGTCTTTGTCCGACCAGGGCTGTAGCGGCCCCTTATTCTTACCGGCGAACGCTTCATTAACCATCGCGATCATCCACCGGTGAAAGTAAAGAAAGTCCTCGCCCGAGCCGTTGTCTGTTGCCCAGAACATGGCCTTCCGGCCCGCGCGCTTGTCCCAGGCCGCCAGATTCAGCGACGGGCGCGGCGCGGCCCAGTTCAACGCGCTGATACCGGCCTGCTGCTGAGGCGAAAGGCCAGCCCAGTTATTGCGAACATAGTGGAAGAAGCAATGGTGCAGGCGGTGATAACGAGAGGCCAGCATCGGCCTGACTATATTCCAGTTGTCGGAGAGGTCTTTCATGTAATCGCACCCCGTCAGCCCGTCGGGTGACATTCGGGCAACTCGGGGAGGCATGACAGCCATCGCGGCCAGACCCGCGCCGGAGGACAAAAGGAAACGACGGCGACTCATAGCCCTGTCGGGGCCGGAAGATCCAGGCATATTTTTTCTCCTTGATTAACCTGATTTGTGCTTGGGGCAGACAGAATATACATGCGGCCATTCTTGATGTCAAAGACGAAGAGATTTTTATTACAAGGAATTTAAGGAGTGATACAGAAGCGACGGCGCAGGGTGCGCTCGTTCATAGCCGCTCTCTGCTTCTGGTACACCGGCCTGTTAGGCAGCTCAGTATTTTCGAGGAGCGCGTCACGCTCCCGATTCGCACTCTTTCAGCACAGACTGCGCTGACTCCAGGTTAGGAGAACGCAGTCTGGCGAAAATATCAACAGCTCGGCGCGCATACGGCAAGCCCTCTTGCGGACGGCCCTGCCGGGCGAAAGCTAATGCGAGTTGTCCGCAATTTGCGCCTATCAATTCAAGACGTCCCAACGCTTCCGCCAGTTCCAGTGCCTCCCTCGACAACACTTCAGCATCAGGCCAATCCTCGCGGGCGAGAGCAAGTAAGGCGAGGTTGCCAGTGTAAGTAGCCATACCCTCTTTAAATCTTATTTTTTTCGCAATTCTCAGTGCTTCGCGGTAATCACGCTCGGCGGCAGCGTAGTCGCCGGAGAATCTCTCTATTTCTGCCAGATCGTTCAATACTTTTGTCACATCCTCGCTCTCCAACGTAAGACTGCGATAAAGCTCTAGAGCTTCCCGGTAAGCAGCAATAGCAGCAGAGTAGTTCTCCTGCATTTCATATGCTACTCCACGCAAACTAATAGCAATTGCTTTCTCTCGTGTAGTGCCAACCTTATGCCAGTGCTCTTCACAGCGGGCTGCACAGGCCAGTACATCGGCAGCCTGTCCGCGTAAATAGCAGGTCCATCCTGCCACACAAGCGCGCCACCCTGCATTATAAAAATCGCTTGCGGCGAGCGCTTTCTCTTCCGCCAGTTGATTGAGTGAGAGCAGTTCATCCCAACGCCCGGAAAAGTGCAAGAAATTGAATATTGCGCCGCACAACGACTGAAGGCGCGCGTTCTCTCCTTGTATGAATAACGGCAATGCGGCAGCTATCGCAGGCCATTCGGCTTCCAGGTTTGGAAAGCGATCATACTCATCGTACCCGTTTTCCATTACCAGCGCGTAGACACGGTCGGTCAGGCGATTGCCTGTCGTGGCAATAGCTTCCGGACGCTTGCGGCGCAGGAACGTTGCGGCCAGCGGCGGCAGGAAAAAGCTCTCCGCCGACTCGTCGCTCGCAAGCAGCGCGCGGTCGGCCAGATCATCGAGCGCGGTCTCCGCGACCGGCCGGGCCAGCCCCGCAAGCTCCGCGATCCATTCCACCTTTGCGGGCTGGGTGAAATGCGTCAAGGCCGCGAGCACCGCCGTTTCGCTTTCGGTAAAAGTATCGAGCAGGTCGCCGAAGATATATTCGAGCGGGTCATTATTCTCAGGAGCGGCTTTCATGAACTCGCACGCTTCGGTGACGGTGCGGCAATGGCTGCCTGCACGTCCTATCTGCCCGGCTACCCACTTGATGAGCAGGGGGTTGCCCTGCGTTATCTCATAAAGCTCTTGACGCTCGCCGTCACTGGCGCGAGCCAGGTGGCGGTTGTTCTTACTCAGCTCGGAGATCAATGCGAGCGCCTCATTGGGCAATAGCCGGTAGAGCCTGATGATTCGCGCGTCGATGTCCGAACGGCGGCGGCTCGTCACGACGGCCTTGCACCCCTCGGGCAAGCGGTTGAGGAACTGATAGAGCCTGACGCGCTCCTGCTCGCTGAATGTTTCAATGTTGTCGATGACGATCAGCGCCCGCTTGTCCATAAGAGCACGGCGCACACCGTTGGCGCGCTCGTTGGGAATCGATCTCGCGAGTTCTTCTTCGCCCAGCTCGCGTGCAAGCTCTGAAAGCAGGGCCATGAAGTTCGGGAGCATGTAATCTTCAAGCGGCTGCTCGCCTGCCGTGGTCAGCTCGCGCACTTTGGCCGAGAGAAAAATCTTCAAGGGGAAGTGCTCGGCGGGCGCGAGGTATCCGGCGCGGATCGCGAGCGATGTTTTGCCTATGCCGCCGGGGCCGTCGATCAGCACTCCCCAGCCTCGCGATTCGGGAGCTAGGGCGTCGGCAATCTTCGCCAACTCCTTTTCGCGGCCAAAAAAGTACGGCTGGTGCGGCAGGCTGGAGCGTCCCGCGTGGCTCGATCTCTCCACGATTACGGGAGCGCGTGGCCCATCGAACATGCTTCCCGGCGGCGTGACAGGCGGGAGCTCTTCTTTACTTTTGAAAGACCCTTGCTTCAACACGTGCAGCACGAAGCTCGCCGCGTTGTGTGCGGCTATTTGCTGGTACTTAGTTTTATTCCGCCTCTTGTTTCCATCGGCCCAGTCGCAGATTCCCTTGACCAGTATCCAGTCCACTTTCTTGTCCTGACAGGCCACGTAAAGCCCCGCCCCTTCCATCTCGCCGCCGATGGCTTCCGGCGCGAGTTCTTGCAGTTGCTGGCGAAAATCAATATTGTCCACGAGCTTTTCGCCGGAAAGGACGAGGCCGAACCGCACTTTCCCGTGCGATTCATCCCAGTGCAAGTCTAATCCTTCAAAACAGCTCAATAGCCATGAAGACGCAGGCGGGCGGTCACCGCGCGCGATGATTTCGTACTGGCCTGCCTTGCTTGTGCCGACGCGCTGGAGGTCATAGAGCATAAGCTGCCGAGAAACCAGAACGTCACCAATAGCTTGCTTCTTGGCATTCATGCCGAAGGCGATGCCGACCATGATAACCGCCGACGGCTTGAACGAATCGATTCCCTTCTGCACCGTCTGTGAAGATGCGCCCAGCCCTCCCGAGCCCATCTGCGATTGAGCCAGAAAGACACTCGTATCATTCACTGTCCCGAGGTCTTGATACATTCTGTCGCCAACCGGAGCAGGCTTAGTATTTCGTCCTGTAGCTTCCTCGAAAGCTTGTAAGACGGCCTGGCTTTCAACTTTGGTGACGGTGATTATCAGAACGTCGCAGGGCATCTCGGTAATCCCTCTTTCATTACTATTTCTATCGCACTTTATACAGGATTAGCTTTTCGACTCCAACCGATTATGGATCGATCCGATTCCAGGTCGGGGATTAAAGGGGCAGGACGCAGGGGGACTCGCGCTCTAGCGATATTGGCGGGCCGGGCGAAAGCCCGTATGGTGGGTTGAAGTAGCCTATGAGTGTGTAATCAGGCTGGCGAAAAATCAGGCCGCATGCGCCGCGCCTTTTTCGCGGGGCCGGTCGATCCGGACCGGCCCCGCTCCGCTGCCGCCGATTCAGGGCTTCTTCATCGCTTGATCGGCGGAGTTCACCTTTTCGCTCGCTCTATCGAAGTTCGCTTTAAAGACCGCCGTGTTGGGATCGTTGTTCTGTTTTCCGAGATTGTACGCCTTCTCATAGTTCGGCTTCGCCAGGTCGAGACGCCCGCTCTTTTCGTACGCTTCCGCGAGGCTGTCATAGACGTTGGCGGACGCGGGATAACGCTCGACGTTGCTCTTGAAGGCCGCGATCGCCTCTTCCATCTTTCCTTCATTCATCAACTGGTATCCGAGCTGGTTGACCAGCGCCTCAGGCACCCGGACCTCATAGCCGAGCTTTCGAGAGAGCCGCTTGTAATGCTCCTCCGCGGCCCGCAGGCCTCCCACGACCGCGCCCGTTTGAGGATCTCGCGCGATCTGCCAATCGGCAAATACCTTGCGCAGCCCGAAGTAATGGCTTCGCAGTACGACCGAGCCGTGATCCTCGTCTTCCATCTTCTGAACTTCCCAGTCCAGCCCTTTCGGCGCGCTCTTAGAGAGCAGCTCCCTGAACTTCTCAAAACCGACGGAGATGTCTCCGGGCTCGTTGCCGAGCGAGACGAAGAGAGTCTTATTCCATTCCTTCCTCGCTTTGAAGAATTCTTCGGCGCGCTTGATCTCCAGCTCGTTATCCCACGGCAGCGAGGGGCTGACGGCGATGAAGGCATTGAAGAGGTCGGGCCGGGAGATCATGGTGTGGACGGCGAAGAGCCCTCCGAAGGAGTGCCCGGCAAAGATGCGGTAGGGCTGCGTCCTGTACTGGCTCTCGATCTGCGGGATCACTTCGGTCTCGATGAATTTGAGAAATTTGTCCGCGCCGCCGCTGGTCGGGAACTGAATGGCCGCGCCGTTGGGCCCGGCGAGCGTCGCATTGGTCGGAGTCAAATCTCGCGTGCGGTCCGTATTCGTGATGCCGACGACGATCAATTCGGGGATGCGGCCGTTGCGCGCCAGAAACTCTATCGTGCCGCTGGTGTGCGCCATGTGCGCGTCCCCGTCCGTCATATAGAGCACGGGATAGCGCAGCCCGTTCGCCTGGTAGCCCGGGGGCGTGCGAACCAGGATCACTCTATCTTCACCGAGGACTTGCGATTTTATCGATATGCGGGCAGGCCCGCCCGCTGCCTGAGGGGCCTGAGCGCGCGCGGGCATGGCGAGCAGAAACAGGAACATCACGGCCCCCATCACTCCCGCGGCGTTGATCGAGGCGCGAATGCCCCGCGCGGCGCGGCGCGCTCCGAATCCAGCCTCACGGGTTGCCGTCCCGAGGTCGAAAATTATTTGCGATTTCATAGTTGCCTCCTGTAAGCGGATAGTGCGGATGATTCATTCATCGATACATGATTTGAGCGGATTCCATCTTTAACGCGGATGGCTCCCGAGAGATTCTACGAGATGGAAACGATGAGGGAATGCCATTTTTCCGGATTTTTGCAATCGCGACACAACTTTTACTTTTATTTACAGGTCGAGCGCGAAATTTGAACCCGTCATCGCCCGGCGGAGCCGCCTTTTCGCCCATGAGCGCCGTTCGGCCGGGGCAGGGCCAGGATGATAGCGAGCTGCAAGGCCGCCATCGCCAGGCCGGAGAGCAGGGCGACGGCGAGTCCGAGGCGCAGGCTCCCGAAGCTAATCGAGACGATGCCCACGAGCCACGGAATAATCGCTCCGCCGAGCCCGGCCAGAGTAAAGACGACCCCGGCCGCCCTGGAGGCGCTCGATCCGAAGCGCTCCGACATCGTGGCCAGAGCGTTAGGAAAGACCGAGGCGAGTCCCAGCCCGGCCAGGAAAGTGGACGCAAGCAAGCCTCGCAGGGTCGTCCCGGCAAGAAGAAGCGCGACCCCGGCGAGGGCCACGGCGAGCCCGGCCAGCGAGAGCTTCTCCCCGGAAATATGCCGCAGGAAGATCGGGGTCATTATACGCCCGGCGAGCAGGGCGCCCCAGAAGACCGATGGGACGGCCGCCCAGGACGACCGTCCGGCCGGATCGAAGCGAAGAGCGTACGTGGCGACCCATCCGCCGAGGGCATTCTCCGTCCCTACATAAAAGAAGGCCATCGCTCCCAGAAGGAGCAGGAAAGGAGTTAAGAACGGACGGCGCGCGCTCTGTCTTTCATCGACGGCCTGCCCGCTATTGCCTCCGGCCGCATCGAGGCTGCTTCGCGCGAGCCATAAAGCGACGGCCGCGACCAGGGCGGCCAGCGCGAGCAGGGGCCAGAGCGTGCTCCTGCGCGCCAGCGGACCGATGATGGGCGGGCTGGCCACGGCCCCGATCCCCCACGCGAAATTAAGCACGTTGAGCGCCGCCGCCCGCCTGTTAGGGTTCGCCTCCGATATCAGAAGGTTGGTCGTGGGAATCGTCAGACCGAGCCCCGTTCCGTACATGAAGACGCAGGCGATGCCCGCGATCCAGGGGCTCGCGCCGAGCCCGGCGACCCCCGCCGACGCGAGCGCGAAACCGGAGGCGAGCGCCCCCCGCGATCCAAAGCGCGCCATCATCCGGCTCGAAGCGATCACGCCCGCGATGGAGCCGGCGAA
The DNA here is from genome assembly GCA_035537555.1 of Blastocatellia bacterium. Taxonomy (GTDB): domain Bacteria; phylum Acidobacteriota; class Blastocatellia; order UBA7656; family UBA7656; genus DATLMR01. The sequence goes on along the minus strand of DATLMR010000220.1, from coordinate 2,486 downwards.
TTGGGCGGTGAAGAGGTAGCCCGCCTGCGCGTCGTCGATCGACCACTTCTCTGTCAGAGCCGGGAGGACCGGGCCGAGGAGCGTCGTCACCACGCCGGTCAGAACGAAACCGGCGTGCAGGAGGAGAGTCGTCCGCCGGGCGGCCGGAAACATTCAGCACTTCCTGGGGGCCGTTGACCGGCGCACGACGAGCTCGGGCTCGACCGTCACCAGCTCCGGGTAAGGAGAGTCAGGACCGTTGGCGATGCGCTGCAATAAGGCTTCAGCCGCGAGCTTTCCCATCTGCCATAGAGGCTGGCGAATGGTCGTGAGGGCGGGATTGTGGAAGGCGGCGCTGTCTACGTCATCGAAGCCTATGACGGAGATGTCTTCAGGGACTCTGCGCCCTGCTTCTTCGAAAGCGCGGATCGCGCCGATGGCCGAAATGTCGTTGAAGGCGAAGAGGGCCGTGAACGGCTCGGACGCGGCCAGCAGTCTCTTCGCGGCGAGATAGCCCACCTCGGGCGACGGCGAGTCGCCTTCGAGTTGCGTGACGAGCGAGGGGCGCACGGCTATCTGGAGCTGGCGAGCCTGCTCGCGAATCGAGTCCCATCGCACCCGCGTGTCGGAGCTGAAGGGCTGCCCCTTAATGAAAGCGATTCGCCTGTGGCCCAGCCCGGCCAGGTGTTCGAGCGCGAGGTCGGCGGCCTTCGTATGATTGAGCACTATGTTGGTGACGCCTTCAATATCCTCGTGGCCCGAGACGGAGGCCACGGGCAGGGTCATGCGGCGGCTGCATCTGGTATCGACCGCGATTATCCCCTCGACGCAGCGGTCCCGGAAGAGCTTCGGGTATTCGTCGAGCAGCTCCGGCTTATGGCGATGGCAGGCGAGGATGTAAAAATATCCTTCCTTTAACAGATGCTCTTCGATCCCGTTCATCACTTCCGAGATGTAGCCGCCGCTGATCTCCGGCACGAGGACTCCCAGGGTGTGGGTGCGCTGCGTTCTGAGGGAGCGCGCGAGAAAGTGCGGGCGATAGTTCAACCCCCTGGCCGCTTCGAATATCCGGTCCTTCGTCGCCTGAGGTATGGAATCGGCGACCGGAGACTCGTTGAGCACGAGCGACAGAGTGCTGGGAGACAGTCCCACATGCGCCGCCAGCTCCTTCAGGCTCACCGGCCGCTTCGATACGTTTTCGCCTTCTCCGTCCTTGAGGCCGCCCCGCTTCTTGCGCGACATGGCGGGAGTTTCGCACATCGACCTGCTCAAATCAAGCACTCTCTCTCCCGCCCTCTGAAACCGCTTGACGCTCCGTTTGCGGCAATGGTATCCTCGCATCGCCTTTAGTAAATCGATTTAGTGGACCTGCTAATAAAGCCTCACCCTCCGTCGCCGTGATAAATAAAACGGCAAAGACGCCTTATAACGAGATGTGCGCAGCGGCCGACGAAGCGAGCAAAACCACCCGTGCCCGGGTTCGTGCAGTGGCGCGGTCCGAACCGGAACGCGTTTTTCGAGATCAGATAGGAGGGTTCAGCGATGCATCGTAGATTATATGTCCCGCTTCGGGCCGTCGCGTGCGCGGTACTTTTGATGGGCCTCAGCGTTGCGGCGATCGCGCAGTTCACGGCCAGCATTCAAGGAACGGTGACGGACGCGTCGGGCGCCATCGTGTCGGGCGCCACGGTCACCGTTACCAATAACGAGACCAGCAGGTCGCAACAGGTCACGGCGAGCGACGAAGGATTCTATCGCGTCACGGGGCTTGCGCCGGGCACCTACACGGTGACGGCCGAGCTGCCCGGCTTCAGAAAGAAGGTGATCGAAAACGTCATCGTAAATGCCGAAGCGCCGCAGGGAGTCAACATCGCGCTCGAAGCCGGCGAGGTATCCGAGAGCGTCACGGTCACGGCCGACGAGGCGACCACGCAGTTGCAGACGGAGACGGCCAACGTCTCGCGGGCCATCACCACGGCGGAGATTCTCCGGCTGCCGCAGGTCGGGCGAGACCCCTATGAGCTGATTCGCCTGACGCCGGGCGTCTTCGGCGACGGGGGGCGCAGCGGAAGCGGCGGGGCCGTCAACATACCCAACGTCGCGGGGCCGGGCGGCTCGAACTCCTCGATCTTTCAAGTAGAGAATCAGGTACAGATCTCCGCCAACGGCCAGCGCGTCTCGGCCAACAATTTCCAGATCGACGGAGTCAGCGTAAACTCCCTCGGGTGGGGCGGCGCGGCCGTCGTCACCCCCAATCAGGAGTCGGTCAAGGAGTTGAGAGTGCTGTCGAGCTCTTACTCGGCCGAAGACGGGCGCAACTCCGGCGCGCAGATCAAGGTCGTCTCGCAAAACGGAACGAACGAGTTTCACGGCAGCGCGCTGTTCAAGTACAACGATCCCGGCCTGAACGCCTTCAACAAGTACGACGGCCCGACCACGCCCCGCCAGAGGGTCGAGCAGCGGTTCCGCCAGTTCGGAGGCAGCATCGGCGGGCCGATCCTTCGAGA
>DATLMR010000219.1:0-5218 GCA_035537555.1 Blastocatellia bacterium | reverse complement strand
CAAGACCTCCGCGCTTGCGACGGAGGAGATGAAAGTTTACGACCGGAACTCGGCAGGGTTCTGGCCCGGCGAAGGGTGTGGTTTCGTCGTATTGATGCGGCATGGAGATGCTCTCGCCCAGGGCCGGCGGGTTTACGGAGTCATTCAAGGTTGGGGAATATCCTCGGACGGAAGCGGAGGCATCACGCGCCCGACAGTCGACGGCCAGTCCCTCGCTTTGCGCCGCGCTTATCGCCGGGCCGGGTTCGGCATCGAAACGGTCTCTTATTTCGAAGGGCACGGCACGGGCACAAGTGTCGGGGATGCTACGGAGCTCAGGGCATTATCAAAGGCTCGCCGAGAAGCGGCCTTCAACGCCTCCCCCGCCGTCATCGGCTCCATCAAGGCGAACATTGGCCACACGAAGGCAGCCGCCGGTCTGGCCGGTCTTATCAAAGCCACTCTTGCTTTACACAGGCAGATCCTTCCCCCTACCTCGGGGTGTAAAGACCCTCATCCTGAGCTGACGAGCGACAGGCCCGCGCTACGGGTGCTCGATAAGGGTATGGCCTGGCCGGCCGATAAGCCCCTACGCGCGGGCGTGAGCGCGATGGGATTCGGAGGCATTAATACCCACGTTGTTTTAGAGAACCTGCCTGCCTCGCGACGAGAGATGTTGAGCGTGGGCGAGCGCGCCCTTCTCTCTTCCGCCCAGGACGCGGAGTTGTTCTTGCTCAGCTCGGGCGACGCGGACGGACTGCGACAACAGATAGAACATCTGTCGACGATCGCCCCGAGGCTTTCCAGGGCGGAGCTGGCAGACCTGGCTTCGGAATTGGAATCGACGCTCGAGATCAATACCGTACGAGCCGCAATAATAGCTTCGACGCCGAAGGAGCTGGCGCACCGCCTGGAGATACTCGACTCCTGGCTTAAAGGAGAAGCCGGGACGCGCATGGATGACCGCTCCGGGGTCTTTCTCGGCAGTAATACCCGCGCCCCGCGCATAGGGTTCCTCTTCCCCGGCCAGGGCTCCCCTACATACTCGGGCGGCGGACGATTGCGCGCCCGGTTTGACTATGTCGAAGAACTTTATAGCCGCGCTTCGATTCCCGAAAGCTCAAACGGCATAGCCACGGAGATAGCTCAACCAGCCATCATAACCGCTTCGGCGGCGGCGCTGCGGGTGCTGGAAAGGCTCGGCATTCGCGCCAATGTTGCCATCGGGCATAGCCTCGGAGAGGTCGCGGCTCTCTACTGGGGAGGGGCTTTTGACGAAGAGGCCTTGCTTCGCATAGCTACCGCCCGAGGTAAAGCGATGGGTGGACTGAGCGCCCCGGAAGGGAAAATGGCCAGCGTTCTCACAGGAGAGCGAGAGGTCGAAAGCCTTCTCAATGGCGAGCCCGTCGTAATAGCGGCGTTGAACTCGCCTCGACAGACCGTGGTATCAGGGGAGGCCGCCGCGGTCGAGGCATTCGTGAATCGCCTCCAGTCCCGGGGAGTAAAGGCAGTGAACCTGCGCGTGTCACATGCCTTCCATTCTCCATTGATGCTTGGCGCGATACCCGCCTTCGAGGAAGCTCTCAAAGGAGAGGACTTTTACTCCTTGCAACGCAAAGTCGTATCGACCATCACCGGCGGGCCGCTCGATAACTCTGTCGAATTGAGGTCGCTGCTCTGCAGGCAGCTAACCTCTCCCGTCAGGTTCACCGAGGCTTTCGGCAACGCGGCGCGCGAAGTGGACCTATGGCTGGAAGTCGGGCCGGGGCGCGTGCTCAGCGATCTGGTCGCCGGAGCTACGGAAGCGCCTGTCATACCGATGGACGCAGGTGGGAGCTCACTGAAAGGAGTGCTGCTTGCGGCGGGCGCGGCTTTTGCTCTGGGCGGATCAATCAATCCCGCGGCAATCTTTGCCGGGCGCTTCACAAGGCCGTTCGATCTTGACTGGCGGCCTCGCTTCTTCGCCAATCCATGTGAATCCGCGCCATTGCCGGAAGCCACGGCATTCGGCGAAAACACGGAGACAGTTGGACGCGAGAGCTTGGACGTAAGCGCGACCGTAGAGCGGTCAGACAATTCAGACCTTGAGTATCAGCCCGCACAGACACCCGGCGGGTCGCCTTTAAACATCGTGCGCCATCTGGTGGCGGAACGGGCGGAGCTGCCTCCCTCTTCGGTTAAAGATGACAGCAAGCTGCTGAGTGATCTGCACCTGAATTCGATAACCGTGGGCCAGCTCATTACCGAGGCCGCGCGGCGTATGGGGCTAAGGCGACCCGTGTCTCCGACCGATTACGCTGATGCATCGGTGGGCGAGATAGCCCTGGCCCTCGACGAGCTTGCGCGTACGGAAACCGAGGTGTTGGTCGAAGAAGATTACCAGGTGCCGGGCGTCGATTCCTGGGTGAGAGCGTTCACGGTCGAACTGGTAGAACGCCCTTTGCCCGCGATGGAGGCCCCCGATTCTAATGGCACATGGAAGGTGCTGGCGCCGCCCGGCTACCCTCTCGCCGAAGCGGTGACGCGATCGCTTGAAGCATCGGGAGTAGGAGGCGTCGCCCTCTGCCTGCTACCCGATGTCGATGAGCGACATTTGAAGCTTCTGCTGGACGCGGCCAGAGCCGTGATCGACGCGGAACTCCCGACGAGGTTTGTGCTCGTTCAGCATTCAGGCGGCGCGGCATCTTTTGCACGTACTCTTCATCAAGAAATGGCAGAGCTGACGACCTGCGTTATCGATCTGCCAATGAACCCGAAAGCTGTAGAGCGGATAAGCGCGGAGGTGAGAGTCGCCACCGGTTACAGCGAGGCTCATTATGATCAAGAGGGGCGGCGTTATGAGCCCGTGCTCAAATTACTCAATCTGAGTCAGCAAGCGGAAGACTTGCCTTTCGGCCCTGAAGATGTCCTGCTTGTCACCGGGGGCGGGAAGGGGATTACGGCGGAGTGCGCCTTTTCCATCGCCAGCCAGACGCGCACGAAGCTTGTTTTAATAGGCCTCTCCAAGCCGGAAAACGACAAGGAGCTCTATACCAATCTCAAGAGGATGAGACAGGCAGGGCTCCGATTCATTTACATCTCAGTCGATGTCACCGACGCCGCGGCAGTCCGGACGGCAGTAGCTCAGGTGGAAGAAGTCCTTGGCCCTATAACCGGAGTCCTTCAGGGGGCTGCTATAAACGCGCCGCAGTTACTACGCACCCTCGAAGAGCCGCAACTTTCACAGACTATCGCGACGAAGGTGCAGGGGCTCCGCAATATCCTCTCGGCCATAAATACATCACAGTTGCGGGTGCTCATCAGCTTCAGCTCGATCATAGCCCGCATCGGGCTGCCCGGTGAGGCGCACTATGGCCTCGCCAATGAATGGCTCACACGGCTCACGGAAGATTTCCAGCGTGGGCACCCATCCTGCAAGTGTCTGGCAGTGGAGTGGTCGGTCTGGTCCGGAGTGGGAATGGCGCAGCGCATCGGAGGAATAGACTCCCTCGCGCGCGCCGGGATCACTCCCATAACGCCCGATGAGGGCGTGTCTATTCTCTGCCGGCTGCTGGCACAGCCGCGGCCTACGGTTGCGGTGGTCGTGACCGGGAGATATGGCGAAGCGCCGACCCTGAAAATAGACAGGCCCGAACTGCCTCTGCTTCGCTTCCTCGAGCGGCCGCGTGTCTATTATCCGGGCGTAGAGTTAATCGCCGAATCGGATCTCTCATCCGACACGGACCCTTATCTGGTCGATCATGTATATCAAAACGAGAGACTGCTCCCGGCCGTGGTCGGCCTCGAAGCAATGTCACAGGTCGCAATGGCTCTCGATGGCTCCGGGCTGCCTCCGGTCTTCGAGGATGTGGAATTCTCCAGGCCCGTGGTAGTTCCGGGCGGAAGGTCCATAACGATACGAGTCGCGGCTTATGTTAGAGAACCCGGGCTGATCGAAGTGGTGCTGAGGAGCGAGGAAACCGCTTTTCAGGCGGACCACTTCAGGGGCGTCTGCCGGTTCACGAAACGCGAGGGAGAACTCGAGGGCGAGCCGTTATTTTCGCGCGGCCTCAGGCCCGAGGCAACACGGGTGGACATAGACCCGGCGCGTGACTTGTACGGAAGCATTCTATTTCACACCGGAAGATTTCGCCTCCTGAAGGGTTACGAAATGCTGACGGCTACGGAGTGCGTTGCAGAGGTAGGCATGCCTTCAAGTAATCCGTGGTTCGGCGGGTTTCTGCCTCCGGCCCTGGTGCTCGGGGACCCGTCGGTGAGGGACGCCGCAATCCACGCGGTGCAGGCATGTATACCTCACGCGACCCTTCTACCTGTGGGGATAGACAGGCTAACTCCGAGTAGCACGATAGGATCGGCAAATACCTTCGTGCGGGCTCGCGAGCGGTTTCGCGACGGCAATCTATTTGTCTATGACCTGGATGTCGCGGACGAACAGGGGCGCCTCCTGGAGAGGATCGAGGGCCTGAGGCTCAGGATGGTCGGGCAGACGGCTCCCATCAGTAAATGGCCTGAGGCGCTTCTCGCCCCATACGTCGAGCGCCTGGTGAGGGAGACGGTTCCGGGGCCGGACGTTGCGGTGGCCATAGATCGAGATGACGGCGCGGAACGCCGGGCAGTCAGCGACCGCCTGATTCGCCGGGCTCTCGGCGAAATGGTGACGGTGTCGAGGCGTTCGGACGGTAAGCCTGAAGTCGAGGGCGACAAGGAGGTCTCCGTTTCACATGCGCACGGCCTCACGCTCGCGGTCGCGGGGACGGGGCCACTAGGCTGCGATATCGAGACGGTAGTCAGCCGGACATCTTCGGTCTGGTACGACTTGTTAGGCCCGGAGCGTTTCGCTCTGGGCGAGGTCATCGCCAAAGAGACCGGCGAAGAGTGGAATGTCTCAGCCACGCGGGTCTGGACAGCCATCGAATGTATGAAAAAGGCCGGAGCGATGGTAAATGCGGCGCTGGTCTTGTCGTCCTCAACCGGCGACGGGTGGGTCTTGCTCTCGTCCGGTCCCTTGCTTATCGCCACTCTGGCGACAGACGTGCGCGGCGCCGAGGACCGCCTCGTGCTGTCCATTCTTGTGAAGGAGCAAAAATGCGGGCATATGAGTACAGCCACGTAGTTGGATTCGAAGAGACCAATCTGGTCGGCAATGTCTATTATGCAAACCACCTGCGCTGGCAGGGCCGCTGTCGAGAAATGTTTCTCCGCGATAAGGCCCCGTCCGTGCTGGCCGAGTTCGAGCATG
>DATLMR010000218.1:0-11672 GCA_035537555.1 Blastocatellia bacterium | reverse complement strand
TCGGTCAGCTCCGAGTAGGTGTCCCACCCGAAGAGCTGGGGCGAGGCGGCCGAGATGAACGGCGCGTGCGCGGCGGCTGCGACGCTCGCCACTCTTTCCAGCATCGCCATGTCCTGCGGGTGATTGCTGAACTCGTAGTCGCCGATCAATGCCCCGAAGGGCGCGCCGCCGAAGGTGCCGAACTCTTCCTCGTAGACCTTCTTGAAGGTCGCCGACTGGTCGAACTCGATGGCCTTCTCCAGGTCTCTGAGAAGCTCTTTCTTCGACACGTTGAAGACCTTGATCTTGAGCATCGGGCTCGTCTCGCTCTCGAAGACGAGGTGATGGAGCCCGCGCCAGGAAGCCTCCAGCTTCTGGTACTCCTCGTGGTGCAGGACCTCGTTGAGCTGCGCCGTGAGCAGGCGGTCGATCTCGGCTATGCGCGAGTTGATGGTCGCCTCCACGTCCTTGGTCAGCACCATCTGCCCCTGCATCACCTGCTGGACGAATTCGGCGATAATGCCCTTGGCGCGCTCGGCCTGGAAATCGTCCCTGGCCAGCCTGCCTTCAGAGAGTATTTTCGACAACAGGTCTCCCCCGGCCTCTTTCTCCTGGGTCACGACCGCTTCGGGTTTAACATCTTCCTTCTTGCCCGCCATACTATTCCTCCTTATCCTTGCCGCCGGCGTCGGGTGAGTCGAGTCCGAGCGCCTGGCTGAGCTCTTTCTGGGAACTGCTGTTTTGAATGATGTCCTGGAGCAGAAGCTCCAGCTTTTCGTTGCCGTCCATCTTCGACAGCAGGTCCGACAGATGCTTGCGCGCGTCGACCAGCTTGCGCATCGGCTCTATCTGCTGCACGAGGTTATCGGGCTCGAAGTCCTCGATGCCGTTGAACTTCAGCTCGACGCCGAGCTTGCTGCCGTCGTCGGTCAGCTTGTTGGGGACGTTGAAGGCGAGGCGGGGCTTCATCCCTGACATCACCTGATTGAAGTTATCGCGGTCTACCTCGACGAACTTTCTATCCTTCACTCGCGGCAGCGGGTCTTCCGGCTTGCCGGAAAAGTCGCCCAGGACGCCGACCACGAAAGGCAGCTCCTTCAATTCAATCGCGCCGCCGATCTCTACATCGTAAGTTATATGGACGCGAGGCGGGCGCACGCGACTGATCTTCTGTTGAATGCTCTCTCTCTTAGGCATGGGTTTCACTCCTTTCAAGATACATATCGAATAATCCAAGGGTCGGACGCCGGACGGCGCGGGCGAGCGAATTCGACAATCGCTCTAATAGCCGCCGTCGGTTTCGGACTTGATGCCCAGGGTCTCGCGGAGCGAGCCCAGGACCACATCATCTTTTATGACCTCTTGCAGCCACGTCTCCAGAGGCATCTCGCCCCATTTGATTGCGCGCGTTACAAGGTAAGAGACGGGATTGTGAGGTTCCGTCCTGCGAAAATATTCGGCCACCTGGGCGAGCCTCCTGAGCGCTTCCTGCCGCGTTCGGATCGGGCCGCTCCCGAGCGAGAGGCCCGGGCCCTCCTCCGCCGCGCCGTCCTGGCCCTCCGCCTCCGGGGAGCCTTCGGCCGCGCGCGCCGGGTCGGGCTCGAGAATTCGCTTCTCCTTCACCAGCCTTTCGGCGAGCGTTCGCACGTCGTCGATCGACTTCTTGAGGGTGCGAATGCTCGGAGCCTGCCTGCCGAATTTCTCGTCCGCGACCTGCTCCATGCTGGTGAATTCGGCCCAGCATTCCGTCAGGACGGCGAAGGTGTTTTCATAAAACACGCGGCGGGTCGCGCCCTTCGCCTTGTCCCATTCCTCCAGCGTAACCTTCGGGCCTTCGGAGGCTTCCCCCTCCGCATCGGGCGCGGCGGCCTTGTCGCCCTTGTCCGCGTTCGACCACTGGAGGTACGAGTATTCAAAGACGCTGCCGGAGCTCGTGAGGGGGATCTCCTTGACGATGAGCGACAACTGCGCGTCCATCCAGTAGAGGGCGTTCGCGCGGGCTTCGAGGTCTCCCTCGTCGCTCTCCGGGTAAAGGTTCTCCCAGAAGTTCTGCATGATCTCGCGCACGGCCCTGAGCCCGTCGCGCAGGCCCGCGAAGCCGTGAACCTTGACGAGCGCTTCCGAGAGCCACGCGCAGATCAGCAGGTCTTTCGTGCGAGTCGTGAGAGCGCCGGTTGCGAGAGCGATCACCTGGCCCCAGTCCGCGACCTTGAGCTCGTACTGCCAGACTCCCTGCGCGAGGTTTTCATCGGCCCGCCTGGCCTGGCGGATCTCGTCGTAGAGACCGGCGTACTGCATGTTCTCGCCGGCAGGGTTTTCGCCGGGGATCGGCGCGATCAACGCTTCAAAATCCAACAACTCCGGGGCTGAAGCTATGGCGGCTGCTTCTGCTGACGACATCCGGTTATGCCTCCTTCCGAATCGATCCTGCCTCAAATGCAGGTCGCCCCATTCGTACGCTCTTCTACTCTCGCGATTTCAAGATCGGGACCAGGGCCAGAGCTGTTCTCACCCGTCTAGGATGGGGCGCTTTGGGTATTCACGGCCGCCGCGTCGAACTCGATGCTGCGAACGGCGAGCATAGGCTTGTCTTCATTATCGACCAGGAAGAGGCGAAGGCCCTCGGGGATATAAAGGTCTTCGCTCACCTGCCGCCAATCCGTCATCCGGCCTAACCTGACCTGATCGTTCGCGTGCTCGCTCGAGCCCGCGTAGAGCGCGGGTATGAAGACCTCCCCCATGGTCCCGTCGGTCGCCTCGACCCGGGCCGCCGTCCATATCAGATCCCTGAGCTGTCTGGGCGAGTCGATCACGACCTGCTTGATGTGCTCGAAAGGAAGCCATGTGTATTCGCCCGCCATTATCACTTCGAGGACGGGGCCGAGCAGATCGTTATAATCCCTGAAGTCCAGGAAGCGGTCGCCGTTGACCCTGCCGCTGAGCGCGGGCCTCTCCTCTTCGGCGCGGTCGAGCGCGGCGCGGGCTTCGTCGAGGCTCCCTTCGCGAAGACGGTTGATCGCGTCCAGGTGAAGGTCCACATATGACGGAGGCTCGACCAGAAAATGCGGCTGGAGCCCGTCGGAAAAGAGGCGGCGGCGGTCGCGCTCGGCCTTCATGTTATTCCGGTATACCTGCACTCCGATCTCCGCCTTGGCGCTCTGATGGCCGATGACGTCGAGCTGCCGCTCGGCGCGGTCGAATTCGCCGGCAAAGCAGAGCAGCTCGAATAGAAAGGTGCGCCTCTGCATGTCGGTCGGGGCGGCCTTCACTTCGCTGATGACCTGGTCGATCGCTCCCCGCAGGTTGCCGGTATCAAACAATTCCTTCGCCGTCGCCATCGCCGTTCTCCTCCCTTTGCCTTCTACACTGACTCAAGATATAGACGTAATAACCCTCTGTGCTTTTGCCGATTTCTCGAGGCGGCTATTCATTCGGCCCTTGCGGGGCGCGAAGCTGCGTGAAGAGCCTGCGCTCGAAGGGGCTCGTCGCGCTCGAAGGGCGAAGCAAAGCCCTGACGGTCGTGGGGCCTACGTTCCAGGACAACTGGTACTGGTTGTCGCCGCTCCTGGTCGGGTTGCCCGCCGCGAACATCTGGAAAAGTCCCCACTCCCCGGGGAAGGTCCGCTCCGCCGGGGCCGCGCCCGCTTTTATGGCCGAGATCTTGGCGCCGGACGTTCCCGCCTTCGCGGGCCAGAGGAACTTCGCGGACTGCTGGGCCGTGCCGCGGCTCTGCACGGTGTTGCCGTCTATCTCGATAATCACGTCGGTCCCGGGCACGGGCTGGACCTCCAGGTCATAGGTGACTTCGGGCTGCTGGCCTCCATTCGGGAAGAGGGCCTCCCGCAGGCGCCGCGCGTTGTTGAGGTAGCTGACGAAGCTTTCAGAGAGCTTGACCGCGCCCGATTCCTTGAGCCTCCACTGCCCCTGAGCCTCCTCGAAAGAGGTCGCCAGCTTGTCGTTGAAGAAGAGGGTGAGCTGCCCGTTCGCGGGATTCAGGAAGCGCGCGAGGTCGGTCACGGGAGCCCCCGAAGACGAGTCCGTGAAGGGGAAGCCCGTTTCGAGCGCGCGGGCCTTCGGCAGTATCTGCTCTCGCCATCCTTTATCTATCTGCTCGTACCCGCCCCCGTAGAACATGGCGCGCAGGTTATCGAGAGGCTGCTTGAGCAGCTTCGCCACGTCGCTCGCGGCGGCGGTCTTGAAGCCATCGATGTGGCGGGACACTTCCTGCTCGGCTTTCTGAAGGCCGATGTCGTCCTTTCCGGTGATGAACGACTTCGCGGCCTGCGCAAGCTGATCATCCGACTTGCTTTCGAGCGCGTCGAGCACGCGGCGGAGAGTCGCGCGGTACTGCGATATGGGAGCGCCTTCCTTCTTGTCTTCGCCCGCGACGAAAGGAGTCAGAGGCTTGAATTCCTTTTCGACCTCGGTGGTCCCCGCCGTGCTCTCGCTCCTGCTCGAAAACATCCCCTTCACCCAGTTGATGAAGCCCCCGCCCTGGTCCGCCGAAAGGTTGGTATTGCGCTCGATCTCCACCATCAACAGCTCCATCGGAGAGTCGCTCGCCGAGAGGGCCTTGAACGCTTCGACGGCGTCGTCTTTCGATCTGTAGGGGCGCACGCTTATGCCCTTGACGAACCTTTGCCACTGCGACGTGTACTCGCGGAAATACATCGACTGAAGCTTCGTGAGGTCGGCGCTCTGGTCGCGCGAGGTCGCGGCCTGAGGCCCCATCACCCAATCGTCCTTGCTGATCTCTTCGGCGGCCGTCTCTATCGCCTGGCCCCAGTGGTCGCGGTAGCCGGAGAGGGTGAAGCTCCCGGGGACGGAGTAGGAGCCGGCCATCACTCCGCGCCCCCGGTCCTGAATTATCCCGTCGAGCGTGACCGGCTGAACCTTCACGTCTATCTCGCTCGTCATCTGCTTGAAGATCCGGTTGACCGCCGGGTATGCCGCAAGCTTGCGCCGGGCCTCGGAGACGAGCTTGTCATCCGGCTTGTGCGTAGGCGCATCGTCCCGGCTCGCCTGCCGGGAGTAGAACTTCAACTGCTCTTCGGAGGCCAGCTTCATATCGGAAGGGGCCGACCTCTTCCAGTAGTCGCCCAGTTGATTCGAGAGGAAAGTCGGCTCGGCCCTCTCCGGGTTCGAAAGCATCAGGTAGGCCTTGAGCAGGTCGTAGTACCGGCCGAGGCCCTCCTCGGCCGTGGCCGCCGTGGGCGCGCCGCCCGCGTCGGAGACGAGGGCGTTGCCCGAGGGCGGGGCCCCCGACGTGAAAGCCCGGAGGTCCGCTTCCATAGCGGCGACCGTCGGCTTGAAGAACCTCTGCGTCATCGCGTCGAAGTAGATCGTGCGGAGGTACGGGTTGATCTTGTTGCCGGCGTAGAGTCCGAACCGAAGATAAAGAGGCGGCGAGTTCCTGTCGTAATCGTCGAGCCTGGCCAGGACCTTTCTCAGCTCCTCCAGGCTTTCGAGCTCGACCCGCACCGCCGTCGCTTCTTTCTTCAAGGGGTCTTTGCCGATGTCCGAGGTCTTGATCTCCTCCACCTGCCGGCCCTGTTCGAGGGCGTCCCTGACCAGGAGCTTGTTGCCGATGAAAGAGACGATCATGCCGACCGAGATGAATAAAAGGAGCGCCGCGGCGGCCCCGATCAGTATGTTGCGCAGGCGGTAGGGGCTCTTTTGCGCGGTCTGGAAAGAAGCCGCCAGGTCCTTGTCCCGCATGAGAACGTCTTTGAAGAAGTGCTCCGTGAAGTAGCCTTCCCCCGCCGGCTGGGGCGCCTGCTCGGCCTCCTGGCCGGAGTCCGGGGCGCTCGCGCGGCCGTCGGGCCGGGCGGGCGGCTTGCCGTTGCTCACGGTGCCCGTGAAGTAGAAGCCGCGCATCAGGGGCTTCTCGCTGAAAGGGTTGGGCCTGAAGAGCGCCGAGGCGAAAAGGCCGAGTTTCCTGCGAGTCTCTCCGAAAAATAGCGGGAAATCGAAGACGCGAAGCTGCTCGTCGGCGCGCGCGGGCGCGCCCAGCCGCAGGAGGCGGCGGCGCATCAGCGCGTCGTAAAGGTAATCGAACTCGACATCGAAAAGGGCGTGGGCGTTTTGCGACTGGTCGAGCGGGATGGTCGCGCCCCACACTTGCGCCCTCTCGGCGCGAGTAAAAGGCCGGAAGAAATCTTCGAACCCCTTGATCTTGTCCACGTGCGTGAAGACGAGATAGACCGGGAAGCGGCCCTGCGTCCGGAGGATCACTTCGTCCAGGCGGGCGCGAAGGATCTTGGCCTGTTGCTCGATCTCGGGCTCGCCGTAGGAAAGAATCCGCACGGCGCTCACGGCGATGACGAAGCCGTCGAGAGGGCGGTTCCGCCGGTGCTTCTTGAGAAGCTCGACGAGCGCGGCCCACTCGTCCTGGTCCGGTCCCTCGGTCTGGTATCGCCCGGCGGTGTCGAGCAGCACGCTCGAATCGGTCACGCGCCACTCGCAATCGCGGGTCGGGCGAACGATGTTTTGATCCGAGCGCCGCTGGCTCGGGAGCGCCTGAAAATCGAGGCCCGCCGAAAGCAGCAGAGAGGTCTTGCCGCTCGTCGGAAGCCCCGCCACCATAAACCAGGGGAGGCTGTAGACCGCGTCCGAGTTTTTCGCCGACGACAGCTTGGTGCTGCGGAGCCACTGGACGGCCTCTTCCGCGCCCCGGGTCAGCTCGTCATAGACCCGGCTCGGCGCGCTAAGCTCTCCGCGCCCCGCCTTCGGCGATGAAGTCGCGACGGCCGAGGCTTCAGCCGACCCGTCGGCCATCTGCCGCCGCTTCTCTTTCCTCTTTCGGAAATAGCCGATCAGGATGGCGAACGGCCATGTGATTAGAATGAGCCCGATGAGGATGAAACGCTCGGCGTAGCCCGTCAGCCCGAGGTAAGGCCCGAAGTAATAAACGATCAGAGCCGCGCTGCTGTACAGAGACAGGAAGAACGAAAGGCCGAAGGCATATCTGAGATCGCTCCACCTCGAAGACATCACAAGCTCCTGCTAGTCTCACCTCAGGGACGGTCGTCAGGAAGACTTCCTTTGAAACCGGCCCGCGTCAGGCTTGCCTCTCTTCTCGAGTCAGGCCGTTACGGTTGCGAATTCGTCGCTCCGTTCATCGGAGCAGCTGCTTTATCGCGGCGTTGATATCGCTGCTCAGCAGAAAATTCAAGACCATATAGATCAGGACGAAGAGCCCGACAGAGGCCCCGCCGCCGATCTTCATCCAGAGCGGCAGGCCCGGGTCTTTTTGGGGCTCGGGCTGGTCGGAGACTTTCCAGTGCGGAGAGAGCCCGCCCGCCCGCAGCCGCCCCGCGCGCCGCAGGAAATCGGCCACGTTTTCGATCACGCCCTTCAACTGCTCTTCATAATAGATGTTGTACTTCCCCTTGTACCCGAGCAGCATGCAGATGTAGCAGACCTCGATGACGTCGATCTCCGCCTCGCTCTCCGAAGACTTCATCATCTCCGCGAGGCGGTCGAAGAAGGTCAGGCCCGCGAGGTGCTCGCCCACGTATTCGAGCTGCAAAGGATACTTCTCCCACTCTTCGCGAAGAGGAAAATCGGCCGTGAGAACCGTCTCGTCCACGAACGCCGCGAGCGCGAACTTCACGGTCTGCAAGTGCCGGTCCTTGTACCCAAGCGCGTCGCCTCGTTCTTCGACCTGCTTGAGGAGGCTGTCGACGACCCTTCGCAGGTCGATCGAGGGAGTGTTGAGGCCGGCCCTCACTCGCAGGATCTCTTTGAGCACGGACGAAACCAGGCTCACGAGGTTGTTGTCGGCTTTAGCCCGACTTCGACTCAATCCCGTCTTTTGAGCTATCGTGCTCTGCATAACTCTCTTCAGCCCGGCTGCCTCACAGCCTCGGCACTCTCCCCTATACGAAAACTAGAAGTCACAAAGTTTCCGGCCCGTTGCGAGTCAGGGCTTGATCGCGTACATCTCGAGCTTCACGTCGGGAAACTCATCCGGCACGTAAACCGCGATCGTCTTCGACCCGCGAATCGTCTCCCAGTACGGCCCCACGCTGTCGAGCCCGAAGTAGTGGAATCCCACGCGAGTCGGAATGGGCGCGGGCGGCGGCGAGGCGTGGGTCAGTACGACGCCCGGCAACGCCGACCCCACGACGGCGTCGATCACGTCGCGCGAGGCGATCTTGATGATCCGGGGCACGAGCTCTATCAGGCGGCTCTCGGCTATCTGCCCGCGCACGCCGAGAAAGAAATTGGCCTCTTTGAGCAGTTGATCGTCCTGCACGCGGCCGACGTAAAGCGACTTGCGAACCATCTCGAGAGGTATGGGAACGCACCTGGTCGGGATGACTATCTCGAGCAGCTCGCGAATCTCGGCCGCGAGCTGGCTGAAGGTGAAGTAGAGGTCCGAGTGCTCGTAGCGGACGATGTCTTTCGGATGGCGGTCCGTCACGAAGGTCATCAGCTCGCCGGCGAGCTCGGCCATTCTCAGGTACAGGCGTTCGGGGTGCACGAGCCCTGTGCGGAAGAGATGGGCCAGCTCCGGTATGGCCGAATTGACCGTGTGCAGGAGCCAGAAGATGGCTACTTCCGAAGTCGTAAAGTCTGCAAGCGAGCTCGCCCTCTGGCGGCGCTGTTCGCTCAGGGTGCTGCTCTTGGTTATCAGTATCTCGACGATCTGGCGAAGCATGTTCACAAGCCATTGAGAGGCCGACACGCTGAGGGCGGGCGGAATCCAGTTCTCTGAAAGCGTGAGCTGCCCGGTCGCCGTGCGCTCCAGCTCGGCGATCTTTATCGAGCTGTACCCCTCACGCAGCTCATCGCCGAAGAGCAGCTTCAGATTACTGCGGGCGAACGCGACCTGCCGCTCGTTATCGCCCGTCGATTCGTCGGCCACGGCTCCGGCATCCTGGAGGTAGCGAACCATCTGCCCGCCGTCGCCCGTGGAGGCCTGAAAATTGATCGCGCCGATTCGCTTGGAAGGAACCGCGAGGTGAACGTCGAGCTTTTCGGACGCGGCGTCGAAGTGCCCTTCGACCTGGCGCGGGTTCGGAGTCGGGTCGGTTTGAGGTATATTGAGCAGCAGCCCGTCGGGCGTCACGGCCCGGCAATTCAGGAGTTCGAAATACCCGTTCGCGATCGATTCCCGATTAACTTGAATACTCAACACTCCCCAGCCGTTTGGAGTCAAGGAAGCGAGCCGAGAGTTGAGCAACTCTTCGTAATAGTTGTCCCATTGCTGGAAGTGGTGAGGGGTGAGCAACATGCCCTCATTCCACATGACCTTGCGGTAACGGCTCATCAGCTTTTCACCCTAAACAAAATATCTCGAGCACCTCAGACACGGGTTCCGCCGCGGCTTCGCAGGTAGATAGCTGTGAATGGTCAAAAAGAATTACTGCCGAGCTTATGCATCAAAGCTATATCAGTACGGGGTACAAGACAATTCCTCACTCGGATCAAACACCCTGAATCCCTTTTCAATCGCGCGAGGCGGCCTTCCTCTTAACAAAGCGTCTCGAATTTTGTTGCATCACCCAAATTTTGTCAACCGGCTCGACGCCCTTTCATCCGGCCGGCCATCATCTCAAAGCTATGATCTCAAAGCAATCGCCATACGTTCGATACAAAGAGATTGCCGCCCTGCCTGCGCGCGATGCCATGCCGCTCTATGCCCCGCGCATGATCCGGTTTCTCAAGGCGAGGCAAATTCGGGGGCGACGACCTCACGAATCGCCTCTACGCCACAAGCAAGCCGAGCGTCGCCATGCGGCGGAGGTTCTCATCGAGATTACGGTCCAAAAAGTCTCGCGCCCCTTCCCTCTCTTCTTCCCTCTCTTCCGGCGGCCCTTTGTCCCGCCCCGTCTCCTGCCCGCGCGATTCGATGCGAGACGTAAGCTCATCGAGCAGCGCGGCGCGGTCGCGAGTCCCGTCGAGCAGCGTGAGAAGATACCTTCCAAGCTCATTGCCGATTCGCACGCTCGTATGAAACAGGCTTGTCACAACCGGCCCGACGCGAGCCTGCAGCCTCGCCAGAGGGCTTGCGACGGGGCGCTCGCTCAGCTCAAGGGCGACGGCGGGAACATGGACGTGCAGCTCGACCACCGCCGCCGCAAAAGTCTTCAAGAGAAACTGCCCGAGCACCGGTGCATCTTCAGGCGCGCCTGCCGAGGAGCCCGCGCCGCGGTCCAGGCGGTCCCGCGCGGCGGCCAGCAACCGGTCGAAGCGTATGGCCCCCGGCCACGCCCTCCCCAGCTCCATCAGGGCCGACTTGACCAGCGGATGATCGGTAGTGATCGAGGCTCCTCTCTCCGATCGAAACTGCTCGACTGCCTGCGAAACAATACCCGGAGCCTGGGATACCGGGCGCACCGCCGAGGCCACGTAAAGGGCATTGGCCCGGTCAGCCTTCAAGGAGCGGTCTATCGTGAGCCGGTCGTGAACCAGGAGGGTCTGCCTGAACTTCCGACACTTGATGAAGTCCATGTATTGCTCGCGCGTCACCACGTCGCTCGAATCCAGAGAGCCCAGCAATTCGGCCAGACGAGGTGACAGGTCGCCGTCTTCGACCTCGAAGAAATCGGCCTCCGACAGGTATTGCAGGCCGTTTCCACCCGCCCGCTCGATGAACTCGTGGAAATAGACCGGAGAGTTCATCTCAGCCAGGTCGTCGTGATAGAGCATCTCATCGGTAAGCCGCGACAGCCGCCCGGACTCGCTCTGCAAGAACAGGCCGTACACGTCGGAATCCCTCTGGGCGGCGGAGAGAAAATCGACGAAGGCCCTCGCCCGGTCCACCCGCCGCTCGGGCTCGCGAAGGTGTCGCGCGTGAAAGAGCATCATCTCGCGCGTCATGTTTCTCAGATGGCTGCCCGGGTACGTGTTGTAGCTCACGTAGGCGACGCCCTGGGGCGAGAGGCTCGCCTTGCAGATTGCCAGGATCTTCTCCTGAACGTCGGGAGGCACCCACGAATAGAGCCCGTGAGCGATTATGTAATCGAACGCGCCCATCTCCTCGCTTATCAGAGAGACGTCGAGTTGCAGGAGCGAGACGTTCGCCAGGCCCAGCTCTCCGACGAGTGACGTTCCGTTCGCTATTGCCCGTTCCGACAGGTCCACTCCCACGAAACGGCTTGAGGGCAGCCCCATTGCCATGGGGATGATATTGCCCCCGTCGCCGCAGCCCAGCTCCAGGACGCGGCAGCTTTCGACCCGAGCGGGCTCCAGGCCATGCAGGGTCGCGAGGGTCGCGAGCCGATCCGGGTGAGTCTGGTTGTACGGGTACCCCGTGTAGAGGACTTCGTCGTAGGTGTAGAGCGCGGCTCCGGCCATCTGATCAAGCTCCACGCGCGAAGAAGAGAGCCGGGCGGATCAGGATGCGAGCGGCGAGGCTGCTATCCCGTACTGGCTCGGATTCTGCGCAATGATGCCGAGAGCGATGAAGCTCAGGACAAAGTTATAGACATCGGCGTCGAGCCCGCCGCGCTCGTGAAGATACCAGACATTTCGATCTCTGAGCGGGTTATTCACAAGACGCCGCATGGTGGCGAGCAGGGGGTGAGACTTCCTGGTGCCGCCGCCCATCCTGTATGCGGCGACGAGGATCAAGCTCTTATCGGCCATCTCCGTTCCGAAGGTGGCCTTGAGAGAGAGCAATTCCGGCATGATCGCGAGCGCGGTCGCCGACGGTTCTGCCGACTTTCGCCCTCCGTCCGTTT
>DATLMR010000217.1:0-22489 GCA_035537555.1 Blastocatellia bacterium | reverse complement strand
TTTGAGACCGCTTTAGCCTCCTGGGCCGAGTCCCTGCTTGAGCAGACGAGCTTGCGGAGGATGACGGAAAATAATATGCTCATGCAACCTCGAAGTCGAAAGAGATTCTACCCGGAATTAACTCGACCCCAACCGAAGGTTTATACCATGAATCAACTAGCGGCTCTGCGGTCAGTCGCAATCCTTATCTTCAGCCTGGCCTTCAGTCTAACGGGACAGCCGTGGCGACAGGACGCCCCGGACGAGCAAACACTCAGATTGCGAGCCGATCTGGTCGTCATCGACCTGCTCCCTGTCCAAAAAAAGAGCGGACGCATCCTGGCCGACCTCTCCAAGGATGACGTCGTGCTCTATGAAGACGGGGTAAAGCAAAGCGTATCTCACTTCAGCAGGGGCAAAGAGCCGGTTTCGATCCTGCTTCTGGTAGATCGGGCCGGTTGTGTAAACGCCTTCAACGAGCAGATCCGCGCCGCGACCGTAGAGGCAATCAACCGTCTCAAGCCCGAAGATGAAGTGGCAATAATGACCTTCTCCAACAAGGTCAGGCTACAGCAGCCTTTCACGCGTGACAGGAGCTCGATCGCGGATAAGATCCAGGCCGTAGAAACCCAGCATCACAGCGAGCAGCACTACTTTAACTCGGGTATCTACGAAGCTGCCGAGTATATGAAAAAGGCGGCCAATCCCGCGGGCAGGCGAGTCATTATAGTCTTGACCAGTCTGGAAGCGAGTTTAGATTTTTCGAAGCGGTCGGAGAAAGATGCGCTCGACGCCCTGCTCGAATCGGGCGCGAGCGTGTCAGGTGTGCTGGTCAAGACGCTTGGGGGAAGAATCGAACAGGCATTGCGCGGCAAGCCGACGAGTCTGCTGCGACACCTCGGCTTGCGGGCGGGGAGCCTGAAGAAGTTTGTGGAAGAGACGGGAGGGGAGCTGGTGAGCGAAGCTCCCGCGACCATGAGCAACGCGCTGAATCGGATGGTCGATAATGTTTCGGCGAGCTACTCGGTTGCTTACACGCCTACCAACTCGGCCCGTGACGGTAAGCGAAGGCGAATCCGGGTCCAGGCATCGGGTGAGGTAGAGAAGAGAGAGGGCAAGGTTGTGATGCTCTCGCGGCGCAGCTACATAATGCCGAAGGAGACTGCGTCGACCGGGCCATCAACGAAGTGATAGCCGGCCGTGGTGTGAGCGGGCTTCACACGGGGCGTATGGGCCGCGCCCTGCTCTGGACGTTACCTTCCAACGCGCGTGATTACCGCGAAGAAGCTCGGGGCCTGAGTAAACGTCGGGGCTTATCAGGCGAGTCAAACCGATGAAGACTCCGCGCCGTCGCCGACTGGGAGATCAGTCCTCGACGCGCGAAGCCAGCAGGCCCGCGGGCACCTGCAGCTCGCCCGTCTGCGGGTCGATCAGCCCGTTACGCTCTTCTTCGATGTTAGTCGCCTGCGTGTAAACGTCACCCGCGAGCGGGCGCTTGCGCAACTCCCGCTTGAAAAGCCGTATGCGGTCCGCGCGCTCCCCGGATTCCTCAGGGCCGCCGTAATCCGGGAAACCGAAACCGCCCCACTCGCTCACCACCAGAGGCACTTGCCCCCGGTAAAAGAACGGGTCCCCGACGACCAGAGGGCTGGCGGCGACACCCTCCATATCGCCCCCTACGAGCCGGTCGAGCAGCTCGCGCCAGCGGTCGTAGTCGGGAGTGTAGAGGTGGGCTGTAAGCAGGTCCGACTTCAGGCGGCCCTCCAACGAGACGTGATGCCAGCCGTCGTTGTCTACGACCAGAAACTGTGGGTGATTTATCTGCATGTAATGGTACATGTCGACGATATAACGGCTGGTCTCGGGATTGGTTGCGATGTCCTGTGCCCCCCAATCCTCGTTATAGAGGCTCCAGATCACGACCGAGGGATGCGTCTCGATCACCGCGAGCATCCGGAGGAGTTCCGCGCGGTGGTTCTCGCGGCTCAGACGGCTGGAGCTATGCGGGCTTGGCACTTCGACCCACAGCAGCATTCCCATTTCATCGGCGAGGTTATAGATTCGCGGGTCTATCCCTGCTATGTGGACGCGAACCAAGTTGCACCCCAGCTCTTTCATTGCATGCATGTGACGCCGCATCTCCTCATAGGTCGCGGTGCCCGGCTGATAGAGTATGCCGTCCAGGTAGATGGGTGAATTGTTAAGGTAAACGAAGCGGCCACGCGCCTCGATTTTTCGAAGGCCGAAATAGGTTTCGATCCGGGCCGTATGCCCGCCCTCGTCTTCAAGCTGCGCGGCGAGCAGATAAAGATTCGGCTCTTCGAGCCCCCATAGCCGCGCCCCCGGCACTTCCAGTGCGACGCGCTGCTGTTTCTGCCCGGCCTCAAGGCGCAACGGGAAGTCGGATTCGGCCAGCGGCTTTGACCTGTCCTTGCCGTCCTCGAACACCTTCAGTCGCAGGGTATACTGGCCCGGGTCGTGAATACGTGTGGTGAGATTAAACCGCACGAGCCGGTCTTCGACGATGCTCACGACGGCGACACGTGAACGGAGCCGGTTGCGCTCGACCGCCTCCAGCCAGACGCTGCGGACTGCGCCCGTGTAGGCCTGATACCAGATGCCGCCCCGCTTGTAGACGTGCGACTCCTGTTTGCCGCGCGGGATCTCAGAATCCATCGTGTCGGCGATGCGAACGGTGAGCCGGTTGACTTCGCGCAGATCATCTTCCGGCAATTCGTAGGAGAATGACGTGTACTCTCCGAGGTGCGCCTCTTCCCCTTCTATAGTGTGCAGCAATTTACCGTTAAGCCACACGCGGGTTTCATATCCACACGCGCCGAAGGTGATCTGAAGCATCGTTTGGGGCGACTGACCGCGAGGCTCGGGCAGCGTGAAATCGCGCTCGTACCAGGCAATGACTTTATCCTGCCAGGCGGGGGTGTGTTGTTGAAGCTCCTTCGCTTCCGACATGTGCGCTTCGATCAAGCCGGGCCAGATCGCGGTCCGCTCATACGCATGCCCGAGGTACCACGCCTCGCGAAGCCCGCGATCATCGAGGTCGAGGGCGAACCGCCACTCGCCGTCGAGCAGTTGATGGAAGGTCGAACGCATGACGGCCCTGGGCAAGGGATTGGTGAATTCCTGGCCGGCACCGGCTTCTTCTTTGACGAACGTAGAACCGAGATTGATTTGACTTCGCTCCATGCCTGGATATTTTAACAGATTGCAGCGAGGGAACAGCCTGACGTTCGCATCGCCCGGCCCGCAGGTGTCATGTGAGGGATGGCGGGGAAAGATCCTGCTTCAGGTTCCGGCCTTCAGGTGAGCAGCAGCGTAAATAACACACCTATGGTTAGTCCGACCATCGCGCTGATTACGTAGCTCTTCGCCTGGCTGCGGAAGCTCCTGGCAAGCCTCAGCTTCTCATCGCCCTGCCATACTTGCTCGTGGAGGTCTTCTATCCGTCTCGTCAGACGGGAGATTGCCTCTGCCAGGTGGTCCGGCGCGACAGCCGCCGTGCTACTACTCGACTTTAAGACCCTTGAGATGTCCGAGGGGGCCATGGGCTGTACATCATAGCTCGCATGCTTAAATACTCCTTCGTCCGTCATGACCAGGTCCTGCGCTTTATTTACCGTGATCGCGGCGACTCGTTTACCGTCAACATCGATCGATTCCAAATCCGTGCGCGGTGCGTTGACGGTCCTGGAGAGCGCGCTCTGATAGAGCCGCCTGATTCGCTCCACGTCGGTGCCGAGAATCTCTTTTGTATCGCCGATTCCGACAAGGATCGTGCCCCCATCAGCGTTAGCGAAAGCGCATATCAGCCTGGTAAGCGCGGCTATATCTCTGACCTGATGCATGAGCTCGACCGGCCGGTCCGTTTCCTGCGCTATGAGCACCCGCAATTGTTCGACTGTGTACGGCATACTAGAACTCCAATAGCCAACAAAGAATTTGCGTTCGAGCGATATAAGCTCTAACGGCCGACCTGTTTGACGGGTTCCAAAAGTCCTCGGACGACTAGTCGGCTCAGTTCAGGAGGGGCCGCCTGCCCTATCACCCGGAGGGGCGAAGCGACGCGGAGCACTCGCGAGGCGAGTCGACGGAGCAGGTGGAAGTAAGAGGGCGGATATCCCTTTTCTCTCGTGTGCAGACGAATAAGTATGGCCACGCTCAAGTTGGCCATACGCTCTTGATTTTTATGGAGCCTTAACTAATTCCCAGCTTTAGAAAGAATCCGCTACTCGTCAATCAAATCATTTACTATCTCAGGATCAAAGGCCATTACATCTGGCGGTCTTTATCTGCTGTCTCTAACAGATTCGTAGTATGTTCGGTGACGCTCAACGGTTGCCCTGGGAGCATTCGCGCCTTTGCCTCATTAAGTTCTTTCGTCGTTTGCCCTTTAACTCGCTCAGTGCCGCCTAATCCTTCAGTACCTCGCTTACGAAACGATAGCTGCCAGAGCAGCACCCCTTCAAGCAAGAGCATTATGATAAAGCTCAGTATAACGAAAGGAAGGATCTCTCCCTTATTCAAGCCGAGTCCATTTCTCATCACCACGATTAGAAGGCAGATGGCTGGAAGGCTCAAAATAAAGAGCCCGACCATTGCTGACATAATCATGCCGTCGGCCCGCGCTTCCGTGGTCTTGACGAGGCTATCGACCTTCTCCGCCTTTAACCTTGCCCCACAATGATTACAGTAGATTAAGCTTTGCGTGACGGCTCCACCGCAAGATGAACAATACATGACCTTTCGCCTCCTCGGAACAGTACGTTACGGCGACTCACCGAGTTCTACGATACCCCCACCCAAAGGATCTTTCGAGGCTCCAGGGACATCGGCACAATCCGTTGCTTGCTTCCCTTCCCCTTCAGAGTGATTAAAAGATTCTCCAGGTCTACCTGCTCCCGTTTTAAATTCAAAAGCTCAACGTCAATCCTGGCCCCAGTATCGAGTAGTGTATGTTAGAGGCAACTGTATTACCGTGTGTTGCCGCGCCATAAATCCTGAAATTACGTGCTGGCGTGTCCTTTGAGTATTGCCTTGTATTGTGCTTTCGGCTGTCAAGGTTGCTATCAAACGAAGAGCAAGATAAAGAAAAAAAATAGTAATTGGCGGCATCTCTAATCCTCCTTCAATGACTTTAGATTCGAACCACTCTCTAACTAATGGTTGATCTGAACACTGAAATTTTTATCGACTCACTGTTGGGTATGTGATACTACAAGGCCTCCTTATCGGCTTTACCCAAAAAATCTAATTAGCAAGATTACCTGTAATAGATAATATTTTTCCTTGACATAGGTAGGTCACTTCATATAATGGGGCCGTCCATACAATTCCCCGGTCCCCTGGAGGAATTATGAAAAAGCTCACCGCGTTTTTTCGAAAGCCTGATGTCGTAATGAGCGTGATTTTTTTTACTATTCTAATCTGGGGCGCGAATGCCCGGCCGACGGGGCAGGTCTCCGATCAGCCTGAGCGCTTGAGGATAACGAACAGTGTTCCCGGATTTGAGCTGCTCTCCTTCGAGAGGGTCGGCAGGGACATCAAATTATTGTTCAAGAATAATTACAGCAAGAACATCACATCATATGCGCTATTGATGGGTAAAAATGCCAAAGTTATACAATGCCTTATTTATTCCGAGCCCGACTGGTCCTTGCCTCCTGGGGTTGATCATGAATATACCCTTACAATGCCCAGGTCCTTAAACGGAAAGCAGGAAAATAGCCTCACGATAGCGGCGGTTGTCTTTGATGACAGGACCGGCGAGGGTGATGCAAAAATTATTCACGAGATAATGGAAGAGCGTCTCGGGAAAAAAGTGCAAACTGCCCGCGCGCTGTCCGTATTCAAAGAGTTCCTGAAATTACCTGACACGCACCTCGATCCGGCCTCGCCCGATAAGCTTTATAGAGAAGCCGAAGTCGTTTTACGTCCATCCGACGATGATATTCTTGAGACTCTAAGCAGGATGAAACCCGCCTCGATATCTGTTCACAAGGAGCCCGGGAAGGAGCTCCCACATTGGTTCCAGTTCGGCATTCAAGGCGGGTACGACTCGGTTTTGAGCGATCTGCGAAGCTTAAATGAACTGGCGGAGAGTGAGAAGAGCGGGAAAGCTCTCCGCGAAAAACTGATCAAAATCAAGGATCGTTACGAGAAGCTTATCGAAAGACTATAGGCCTTTCTCTTCCTGACAGCAGCTTGATGTAAGTCAACCCCGCCCGATGCATCAGGAGAGGGTATGAAACGAGTCACTTCATCGCTGCTCTTTCTTTTATGCTGTACCATGAAAGTAGAAAGCATCTGCTGCATCGGAGCCATCGGCCACCGGCTCGCCTGTTATTTTCGCGGTGAGTCATTCCTGTATGCAAGGCGGAACTAGTGAGGGCGAGTGCGAGCCGGGCCAGATAAATCCTATCGACGGTAGGCGCTGCTATTCACCCATTCTGATCGATACTCGCGGCGACGGCTTCGACCTGACCGGCCCCGTCGGCGGCATACGGTTCGATATTGATGGTGACGGCGAGGCCGAGATTCTCGCCTGGACGGAATTCAACTCGGACGACACGTGGCTTGCGCTCGACCGCAACGGCAACGGCGCGATCGATAACGGCCAGGAGTTGTTCGGCAACTTCACGCCTCAACCATCATCGGCTGAGCCCAATGGATTCCTCGCTCTCGCCGAATTCGACAGGCCTGCCAACGGTGGCAACAGCGATGGCCGCATCAATTCAACTGATGCCATCTTCTCTTCGCTGCGATTGTGGCAGGACATAAACCACAACGGCGTCTCGGAGGCGGGCGAACTCTTCACCCTGCCTTCACTCGGCGTGGCTGCGTTCGATCTCGATTACAAGGAGAAGAAGAAGAGAGACGAGTACGGCAACCGGTTCCGCTACCGGGCGAAAGTATTCGACGCGCACGGTGAGCAGTTCGGGCGATGGGCCTGGGATGTGTTCTTAACCCGAGTCAGCCAATGAACCAAATCTAAGAATAACTGGAGCCGGTGAAGGGATTCGAATCCCCGACCCTCTGATTACAAATCCGTGGAATGTAGACAACAGTAATCCTACCTCAACAAAAAACCCTTAAATCATTAAGAAATTGCTGTTTATTGTTGTCTAGTTTTGTCGCCTGTGATATGCACGCCTGTGTAGATTAATGTGTAGATGGCTGATCTCTACCGAGAGGAGTTTAGGGGATTGAATGCGATGTACAAAATAAAACCGTTGAGTCTTATAGCTCTACTACTTTTCACATGCACCGTTTCTAAAAGCGATAACAAAAAAAAGGAACAGCCTCGGGTGCTTTTTGGTGTTAAATTGCATCGCTCGGCTGTTGGGATCCTGAAAGAGGTCGAAGAGATATTCGGGTGCCAGATAAAAGAGGAGCGGGTTGGTGGCTGGCGTCCCTCGCTTCAGGGCGAATCTATAATTAACAGTGATGGTATTCCGATTATAAGAGTGAGGGACGATAGAAAACCCTCTGAGCTAACGCTCGTTCATGAGATGTTCCACTTAAAAGAATGGGGTCGTGGTGAACCAACAGTTACGATCCGATGGGACAAACGATTGTTTAAGGAGTCTAGAGAATTAACAACTTCCATCGTGCAGATAGTCAACGACGCAATATCTCACTATAAGATGTATCCGGCGTTGCGAAAGTTGGGCTTCACTCCCGAAAGGGAGAACTTAATGGCGGCAATACAAGGCGCAAAAGCCTTAAAGATGACCCCCGAAGAGGCAGAGAACGCGGATCAGGTACGAGGAGCTGCTACATATTTCAAAGCTGTCATTGAATCCAACAAGCTAAGTGCGCGCAGCAAGATTGCCCATCTGTATAAGAAAAAAGGGTTGGACTTATTGGTGCAGAGCGGAGAAAAAATGATTTCCCATGTTCTGCAGGGCGATCTGCAGAAGCCCGAAGGGTACATCACAGTTTTGCTATCCTGCCTTAACAGGGTATTCGAGAGGATTTTAAGGTTTGATTTTAGTCATTGGGAAGTCGGGAAGCCGCAGATTAATCGGGCATACATTAGCGCGCTAGCGATTGGATCATGACGGAAGAATCGAGTGAGCGACTAGCAAAACCGGTCCTATCTTATATGTTTCATTCTGTAAGCCACAACGCAGTGAGACGAGCGACGGGGCCTGTGCTCTATGTGGCATCTGGAGCGAGCGCCACTGAGATCTACAGTCCTGGTGTAGTTTTCCTCATTACCCTTTCTGATCTGCCTTAATCGAAATTGAGTATTTGAAATAGGGCAGGTAGATTACTTCTAAGATTATAATTCCGTAGTCAACGGTTAGATCCTTTACTTCTGTTGGCCTGATCCGAGCATCGGTAGAATCTTGCCTACTAGCTCGACGTAAGGAGCCGCTTTGTTGGCAAATGAAACTAACGATCCAAATTTTGCATAGACTTTCCAAAAGAGGTTCACTTCAGGTTCATCTTTTGATTCCTTCAAAAGCGGGCCTTCTAGGAATAGGTTTCCGAGGCTTTCCGCAAATGCCTCGCGTAGTCTTTTCGCACCTCTAAGCTTGTACTCATGTAAGGCTCTTCGAATTAACTCCAGCTGATCGAGAATGAGATGCTTCAGTTCCTTGTTTAGCTCCGATTTTGAAACGGAGTCATAAACCGAATCGATCTCAGCTTGCACTGTCTTAAGTTCCTCGTCATCGATGAGTTGTTCCAACGGATGCTTAGATAGCTGATCCGCGGCAAATTCAAGAGCCGTGAACTCAATGTTCTTCAGGCTTTGATGGCAGGTATCCCAAGCAGTATCCATCGATCCTAACATCAAGTTTAGAGTCTGCCGGATTTGTGGGAATGCTCTTAAGTATAATCCCTTATTTAGGCCTTCTATTTTATGTAAGCAATCCTCGGCTTCTTCCGCAAGCTTAACTACATTGAGAACTTTTACGACGATAGCAACTGTATCAATTTTTTCTAATGGCATGCTCGTATTTGCAAGGCCGAAAACTTTACCTACTTGCTGTTTAGTGTGGCCTCCCCCTCCGAGGCCCTTGAAACTTTGTAGAATGTTAAACAATCTTGCTACAGGGTTATCTGGTTGAAGTGCCATTACATGATCTCCGAAAAATTGAGCCGATGTGTAGACAAGTGTGTAGACGCATAGGAGTGGCCATCTTCAATGTGGCCTTAATTGTTTGAGTTTAATGGAGCCGGTGAAGGGATTCGAACCCCCGACCCTCTGATTACAAATCAGATGCTCTACCAACTGAGCTACACCGGCTTTCGTCGCGAAAAAAGGATATTAAGCAACGGCCTTATTCTTTGCAAGGTCAAAAATCCCGAGCGGGCAAACCGCGTTGGCGCGCCGCGAAGGGCTTTGCTATTATGGCCTCTTATGCGGGCAATCGCCTTCGCAGTCGTGCGGCGCATTTTAATGCTCATCCCGGTCCTGTGGGCCGTCGTCACCCTCGTTTTCCTGCTCATCCATATAGTTCCCGGAGACCCCGCGCGACAGCTCGTGGGCGAGAACGCATCGGAAGAGCAGTATCAGGCCGCCCGCTCCGAGCTCGGCCTCGATAAGCCTCTCCTCACTCAGTATGCCGATTATTGGAAAGGACTCGCGCGCGGAGACTGGGGAGAAAACCCCGTGACGCGGCAGTCCGTCCTCAGCCGCATATCCTCACGCTATCCGGCGACCATAAAACTCGCCTTCGCTTCTCTCTTCCTTGCCACCCTAGTCTCGATTCCGCTCGGAGTCACGGCGGCCACCAACCGCGGCAGCTTCATCGACAGCGGCTCCACGTTGATCGCCCTGCTCGGCATCTCTTTGCCCAGCTTCGCGCTCGGTCCCCTGCTCATCCTGCTCTTTTCCGTCGAGCTGGGGCTCGCCCCCGTATCCGGAGGGGGCGGGCTGGATCATCTGATCCTCCCGGCCGTGACCCTCGGGGCGGGACTCTCCGCGATACTGACAAGGATAGTACGGTCCAGCGTGCTCGAAGAACTGGGCGAGGATTACGTGCGGACGGCGCGAGCCAAGGGCCTCCCGGAAAGAGTCGTGATCTATAAGCACGTGCTCAAAAACGGCCTCATTCCCGTCGTCACCGTGCTGGGGCTTCAATTCGGAGTCCTGCTTGCGGGCGCGATCATCACCGAGCGCGTCTTCTCCTGGCCCGGAGTAGGCAGCCTGCTCGTCGACAGCATCAGCGAACGCGACTACAAGCTGACTCAGGGTTGCATACTCGTGATCGCCGCGACCTACGTTCTGGTCAACACGACCACCGACATCGTCTATCGTTTTCTCGATCCTAGAATCAAAGTGGATTGAGCGGTCAAGCAGATTATGAATCGCGTGACAAAATTCGGGTTCGTGGTGGTGGCCGTTATGGTCCTGATGGCAGTCCTGTCTCCATTTCTTGCCTCCTGGGATAAAGTGCAAAGCCAGAACCTTGTCGCACGGCTCGACCCTCCCGAACTCGCCCATCCTATGGGCCGCGACCAGCTCGGCCGCGATATGATGTCGCGTATCATTTACGGAGCGCGGGTCTCCATGCTCGTCGGGCTTTCAGTCGTCACCATCTCTTCCATCGCGGGCGTGCTGATCGGAGCCTTCGCGGGTTACAGAGGCGGGTGGACCGACCGCATAGTATCCGGCTTCCTCTTCAACGTCTTCCTCTCTTTCCCGGGGATACTGCTCGCCATCGCCATGGTCGCGTTTCTGGGGCCGAGCCTCAAGAACCTCATAATCGCGCTCTCGGTCATCGGCTGGGTCGGATACGCCCGGCTCATGCGAGCGCAGGTGCTCAAAGTCCGCGAGTACGACTTCGTGACGGCGGCCCGCGCGCTCGGAGCGAAAGACACGCGCATACTGCTGAAGCACATCCTGCCCAACTCTATTCAGCCTTTGATCGTGCAGGCCTCGCTCGGCATGGCGGGCGCGATACTGGCGGAGGCGGGGCTGAGCTTTCTGGGGCTCGGCGTGCCGGAGCCGATTCCCTCCTGGGGCAAGATGATCGACGACTCGCGCGAGTTCTGGTTCACGGCCCCGCACCTGTTCATCTTTCCCGGCCTGATGATCGCCCTCTCGGTGCTCGCCTTCAATTTCATCGGCGACGGCCTGCGCGAACGCCTCGACCCGAGACAGCAGCCCAGGTAGACCGGCGGGGCCAGGCGGATCGATTCCACAGAGATCGCGCACCCGCGCGGGTCATCGACTCTCGCCGCCGTCTGACTTCTTGAAGGCCTCTTTATTGACCACATAAGGCATGCGAGCCGGGTCTCCGTCGTAGAGGCCTTCAAGCGCGTCGATCACGCCCTGCGCGACTCGCCCGGCCATTCCGGTATCGGGGTCGGCGGAAAGACGGGTTTCTCGCGTGCCGGAAGCGAAGTGGTGAAAGAGCCGCAAGCGGTCTTTCAGCTCGGGGTCGCGCAGAGGGCTATCGTCGGGCAGGGGCTCCTTCTCGAAGACATCGAGGGCGGCTCCGCCGATCCTCCGCCTCTTCAACGCCTCAAATAAAGCGGCCTCGTCGACGACGGCGCCGCGAGACGTGTTTATCAGATAGGCCGTCGATTTCATCAGGCCGAAAGACGCCCGGTTCATCAGGTGATACGTGGGACGGTCCGGCCCGCCCGGCATAATCAGAGGCACGTGGAGACTGACGTAATCGGCGCTCGCGACTGCCTCTTCGAGAGAGACGTAGCGGACGGAGCCGCGCTCGCGCGAGAACCCGGCCTCGTGCCGCAGGGCCATCTCGCGATCCAGGAACTCGACGAATCTCTCATCCCTGTTCCGGGGGCTGTAGAGAAGCAGGCTCATGTCGAGCCCCGCACATTTCTTCGCGAAGGCCTTTCCGATCCGCCCGGCTCCGATGACGGCCGCGATCTTGCCCGTCACCTCGGTGCCGAGGAAGGGGTGGTATGGATGCCAGGCGCCCCATTCTTTTTCTTCGACCAGATTCTCTGACGCGCGCATCATGCGAGAGACGGCGCCCATCATGAACAGGGCGAATTCGGCCGTCGCCTCGGTCAGGACGTCGGCCGTGTTGGTGAATGGTACCCCGTACCGGTTGGCAGCCGCGCGATCGATGTTGTCCACGCCCACGGCGATCTGCGCCACCACGCGCAATGTACCCGCGCCCGCCGCAAACACCTCTTCATCGATCGAGTCTCGCAGGGTCGTGATCAGGCCTTCGACTCCTTCCCGCGCTTTCTCGACGATCAACGATTTCGGAGGCGGTTCCGGATCACCGTACACTTCGACTTCGAAGCCGCGCTCGCGGAGCCGCGCGAGCGCCTCCGGCCCAATGTCCGCCGTCGCAAAAACTCTCATCCTCTTCTCCGCCATATCGGTTCTCGCCCGTGCCCCGGGCTATCATTCTCCATCTTGAACCCTCTCTTGCCGCCGGGCAAGCCCGGATGCAAACATCTACATATGGGAGGGGCGCCGAGACCTGATGCTATTAGTTGTATAAATTTATCCGCAGTCACTTAACTTTTTTCTTGACATGAAAAAGGTCTGTAGCTACTATGCGAGTTAACACCGGAAAGGAGGTGGTCCAAAGCAATGATAAGTTTCAGACCAGGTGAGGTGGCTGAGGCCTGAGCGTGGCCGGTCGCGTATTTTCGACTGATTTGAACGTATCTTTCGCAGAGAGACTCACGTTTCGTCTCTTTCCAAATCCAGGAGCAGCACGCTCATTCAGATTTTTGCGGATGGGCCACGGGCCAATCCCAACAGTCACCGCAAGCCCCGACGCAGAGTCCTGATTCACTCAGAAGATCGCGTCGGGGCTTGTTTCATTTGCGCCCGATCTCTTTTTTCACTCCCCTCCCATGCCGCGCGTCACATACGTAAGGATTACGATGCCGGGGACCGGCAGATAAATGGCTGTTCTTAATTCGGGAAATTATTCTATATTTATTAGTGTCGGCTTGCTCCGGTGTTCATCGCGAGGTAGAGTAGCTTCTGCTTCAATCCCACATGCTTTCAGCTCAAAGAGATATTTCGGAGGTCTCTTCTAATGTCGATTGAAACCGTCAACAAAACGAATCCGCCAAACGAGTATCCCGACATAGTCGGAGCAAAACCGGATAACCCGTACCTCGCATCTTTCCGTCCATATATACCTGCCTCGGTAAAGATGCGCGAGCTCACTCTTCTTCCTTTGATCGTAGGGACGCTCCTGGGTATGGTCTTCGGCGCGTCGTCTCTCTACCTGGTATTGAAGGTAGGGCTGACCGTCAGCGCCTCTATTCCGGTCGCCGTCATCTCGATCACCCTGTTCAGGGTCCTGTCGAAACTAGGCCTGAGAAACGCAACGATTCTCGAGAACAACATAGTTCAGACCGCGGGCTCGGCCGGTGAATCCATAGCCTTCGGCGTAGGCGTCACCATGCCCGCGATCCTGATACTCGGGTTCGACCTGGAACTGACCCGCGTATTGCTGGTCGCGGTGCTCGGAGGCCTTCTCGGCATTCTGATGATGATCCCGCTGCGGCGCGCGCTCATCGTCCAACAGCACGGCGTATTGAAGTACCCTGAGGGGACCGCGTGCGCCGAGGTGCTGAAGGCGGGCGCTTCGGACGAATCGCGGGCCATGTCGATCGAAGCGGCCCACGACGCGGGAGCTCGTGATGAGAGCGGAAGCGGGGTCGGAGCCAGGACCATATTCACGGGCTTCGGCATCGGCCTCGTGTATCAAGTCTGTATGGCGGCGCTGAAGGGATGGAAGACCGAGCCTACCAAGATCTTCGGAGCCCCTTTTAACGCGGGCTCGATCTCGGCCGAGATCTCGCCCGCCCTGCTCGGCGTCGGGTACATCATCGGCCCGCGCATCGCTTCGATCATGGCGGCGGGCGGCGTTCTCTCTTTCCTCGTCCTCATACCCGCGATCAAGTTCTTCGGCGAAAACGTTCAGGGCGTCGTCCCGCCCGGCACGATCCCGATCAGAGAGATGGACCCCTACCAGATTTACAACGCCTACATCCTCTACATCGGCGCGGGGGCCGTGGCAGCCGGCGGCATCATAAGCCTCTTCCGGTCTCTCCCGACGATATGGCACGGGTTGAAGGGAGGGCTCAAGGATCTGAGGGGCGGGCAGGCGGCAACCGGAGACGTGCCGCGCACGGACCAGGACCTGTCGATGAAATTCGTCATAGCGGGCATCATCGGCCTCGTCGTCCTGATCATGATCGCGCGCACCCTGCATATGAACCTGCTCGGCGCGATCCTCATCATAGTCTTCGGATTTCTCTTCGTCACAGTCTCTTCCCGCCTCACGGGTGAGATCGGATCGTCGTCGAATCCCATATCGGGCATGACGGTGGCAACCCTGCTCCTGACCTGTCTCGTCTTTCTCGTCATAGGCTGGACCGGCCCGCTTTACTACGTCACGGCGCTTTCGGTCGGCGCGATAGTCTGTATCGCCGCCTCGAACGGCGGCACGACCTCGCAGGACTTGAAGACGGGCTTCCTGGTCGGGTCCACGCCGCGCCTCCAGCAGATCGCGATCATAGTCGGCGCGCTCGCGTCGGCCGTGATCCTCGGGCCCATCCTCCTTCAGCTAAACGACGCCGCGACCGTCTACGTGTCTCGCGTCTCGTTCGAGCCGGTCGCCAATGGAGCCACGGTCGAAGGCACGACCGCGGCGGGCCTTCCGGCTTATACCGAAGAGTTCAAGCCCAGGGAAGCGGGCAGCTACCGTATCCTCAACCAGGGAGAAGGCGCGACGGCGGCAGTCCCGGACCTTCAGCCCGGCGAGTACCTCGTAGATCAGTCGGGCAGGATAGCCTACAGGGTAAGGCGCAATTTCACCCCCGAGCTTCGCGCCGATGTCTCCCAGCTTCCCGAAGCGGCGGAGAAGCTTCACGGGCCGCAGGGGGAAAAGGACCCGAACTCCTATTACGCATGGCACAAGGTGGATGACGCGGGAGGCGCGCCGGGCAAGTATCTGGTCGATAGCGCGGGCGTGCCGGTCTACTTCGTCGATCCGGGCATCAACGGCAGCCACCGCATCACGCCCGAGGGCACGACGGTAGATAAATTCAGAGCGCCCAAAGCCACCTTGATGTCTTACATCATCAAGGGAATATTGAACAGGCAATTGCCCTGGGGGCTGGTCCTGCTTGGAGTGATGATCGCCATCGTGCTCGAGATGTCGGGCATTCCC
Source organism: Blastocatellia bacterium (assembly GCA_035537555.1). Lineage (GTDB taxonomy): Bacteria > Acidobacteriota > Blastocatellia > UBA7656 > UBA7656 > DATLMR01. The sequence goes on along the minus strand of DATLMR010000217.1, from coordinate 7,352 downwards.
TCGCTCGCCTTCGCGGTCGGCGTCTACCTGCCTCTCGCCTCGTCGAGCCCGATATTTTTCGGCGGGATGGTGCGATGGCTGGTCGATAAGAACCTTCGCAGGAAGCTGAAGCACAAGAACCTCTCCGAGGACGAGCTCATAGCCGAAGGCGACAAGAGCCCCGGCGTATTGATGGCTTCCGGGTACATAGCCGGAGGGGCGCTCGCGTCGATCATCATCGCCTTCATGGCGGGCGTGCTCACCAGGTTCAATCAGAATCTGGAGGAATGGTCAACGGCGAGTAACCCGTTTTATTACGGCGGCAACTCCGACCTGTTGTCGATGATTCCATTCGCGGTGCTGATCATACTGCTCTATCTGGTCGGCAGAGAAGCTCTGCTCGGGCCGCGAAAGGGCGCGTCGTCGTAGCGCCTTTATTCGCCGGGAAGGGTGAAGGGTCGGGCGGGGCGGTTCGGTAACCGCCCCGTTTTTTCATTGCTTTTCGGCAAGGCGGCGGGCCGTTTCCGCGGCTCCCGCGCGCGGCTTGCCGCAAATCGCCTTCGACTCTACTCTCTCCCGGCGCAATTAATACCGGGAGCGGGCGCGCGCTTTGTTGCCAATCCGCGCCGCGATTCGATATTATCCTTTGGACTGGAATTATTGAGAGATGATTAAAACCATAGAGTGGACAGATGAAGGCGTCGTGATGATAGACCAGCGGCGCCTGCCCGCCGAAGAGCTTTATCCCGTATTCAAGACTCACGAAGAAGTAGCGCGGGCGATAGAAGATATGGTGGTGCGCGGGGCCCCGGCCATAGGGGTCGCGGCGGCCATGGGCGTGGCAATCGGCTTGAAGAACTCAGAGGCCACTTCGGCCGAAGACGTAAGGGCCGATTTCGAAAATATATGCGACCGCATCGCCCGCACGAGGCCCACGGCGGTCAACCTCTTCTGGGGCGTCGAGCGCATGCGATGGACCTTCAATCAGGCTCTGCTCGAAAAGGCCCCGGTCGAGGAGATCAAGCGGCGGCTCATCGAAGAAGCGCGCGCGGTTCACCGCGAAGACATCGAAAGCAACCAGCGCATGGGACGTTTCGGGGCTGAGTTGATACCGGACAGCGCGACCGTGCTTACCCACTGCAACGCGGGCGCGCTCGCCACCGCGGGCTTCGGCACCGCGCTCGGAGTCATTCGGGCGGCGGTCGAAGCCGGAAAGCGCGTGCAGGTCTTCGCCGATGAAACGCGCCCTTTTCTTCAAGGGTCGCGCCTCACCGCGTGGGAGCTGGCGCGGGATCGGATCCCGGTCACGCTCATCACCGACGGCATGTCGGGCCATTTCATGAAGGCAGGCAAGGTCGATTGCGTGGTCGTCGGCGCCGACCGCATAGCCGCAAACGGCGACGTGGCCAACAAGATCGGCACCTACATGGTCGCGATCGCCGCGCATGAAAACAACATCCCTTTTTACGTGGCCGCGCCCCTCTCGACCGTCGATCTGCTTATGAACTCCGGCGAAGAGATACCCATCGAGAACCGCGCCGACGCGGAGGTGACGCACTTCCACGGCAGCCAGGTCGCGCCCGACGGAATTTCCGTAGCCAATCCCGCTTTCGATGTTACGCCGCATCGCTACGTTTCAGCTATCATCACCGACGTGGGAGTAGCCCGCGAGCCGTATGACACAAGCCTCAAGGCGCTCTTCGAAAAGAGGTAAAAACGGATCGCGCCCGGCGCGTCTGTCGCACGCGCGGTCTTTCTCGGATCATCTAAAATATGCAATTAGAACACAGAATCGGACAGTTACTGCTGATTGGCTTGCCGGGCCTTCACGTTGACAGCGCCACGCGCGAACTGCTGAAGACCGTAGAACCCGGAGGCGTGCTGCTGAGCGCTCAGAATATCGAGAGCGCCCACCAGGTCGTAGAGTTGACCTCCACTATTCGCTCGCTCCTGAAAGTCCCTCCGCTGATCGCGGTGGACCAGGAAGGCGGCCGCGTGGACCGCCTCAAGAACATCTACTCGCAGATGCCTTCCGCGGACCTCCTGCGCGCTTCCGGCGACGCATCGATCGCGGACCGCCTGGGAGAGATCACGGCCGAAGCCCTGCGCGCGCTCGGGTTCAATATAGACTTCGCGCCCGTCCTCGACATCGCCGTAGACGACTCGGTGGAGAACGGGCTCAAGGGCCGCTATCTGGGCGGCTCCGTGGCTCAGGTCATCCGGCTCGCGGGCGCTTACCTCGAAGGGCTCCAGCGTGGAGGGGTGATCGGGACGGGAAAACATTTTCCCGGCCTCGGCGCGGCGAGGGTGGACTCGCACGAGGCGCTCCCCACCATAGACCGCTCCCGCGACGAGATAATGAGGCAGGACCTTCTGCCTTACCTGGAGCTCTTCAGCAAGATAAACGCGCGCTTGAACGCGATCATCATAGGCCACGCGCACTATCCCGCCTTCAACGGGCCGGCCGCTCTGCCCGCGTCGCTCTCGAAGAACATAGTCAACACGTTGCTGCGCGACGAGCTGAGCTTCCGGGGCCTCAGCATCACCGACGATATAGAGATGGGGGCCGTGACGTCGACGCGCGACATTACGGAAGCAGCCGTTATGGCCGTCGAAGCCGGGAACGACATGGTGATGGCGCTAGGCTCGCCCGAGCGGACCGTCGCGGCATGGCAATCGATGGTGCAGGCCGCGCGCGACGGTCGCATTACGAAAGCTCATATAAGCCGCGCCTTCGATCACATCGCGCGCGTGAAGTCGATGCTCTCGCCGCCCCTCAATCAGTCCGATATGACCGTCGCGCGGCTGCGCGAGCGCATAGCCGAGCTTAATCTCCAGCTGCAACACTCGAAGTAAGAGATGAAGAGGGCGGCCCCGTCGAGCTGAGAACAAGTTGAGCTGGAAATAATCCGAGAACCTTGAGGGTGGAATATTCTTAAAGAAAACAGGCTTTTCCGGCCTCTCGCATCCCTCATCGCGGCCGCGGTCCTGCTCTCGAGCCTGAGCGCGCTGACGGCCTGTCGGCGGCGCGGAGCCGAGCCCGGCACGCTCGTCGTCGCCGTCGAGCTTCCGCCGCGCGGCTTCGATCCCCGCACTTCGACCGTGAGCCCTTACTCGGCGCGCGCGATGCAATTGATCTACGACACGCTCCTGGTCAAGGACGAGAAGTTCGATTTCGTCCCTTCCCTCGCCGAGCGCTTCGAAGAGTCCGACGATCATAAGACCTTCGCGTTCCACCTGCGCCCGGGCGTCCGGTTCCACGGCGGCAAGCCGCTCACTTCCGCCGACGTGAAATACACTTTCGATTCGATACTCGCGCCTGCTTTCAAGTCTCCCATCCGGGGGGCGGTCGATAAGATAGAGTCGATCGAGACTCCCGATCCGTTGACCGTCGTCATCCGCGCGCGCGAGCCTTTTTATACCTTCGTCGGCAACCTTCCCGCCATCGGGATCATTCCGGAAGGCGCGGGCTCCGAGCTCATCAACTCGCCCGTGGGCAGCGGCCCCTACAAGTTCGTCTCTTACAGAGAGGGCGAGGCCATTCGCCTCGAAGCAAATGACGATTACTGGAACGGAGCGCCCGGCATCCCGCGCATCGAGATCAAGGTCGTAACGGATAACAGCACGCGGCAGGCCGAGCTTATGAGCGGCGAAGTCGATCTCGCCTATAACGCGCAGTTCGATCCCGAAACGATCCGCGCGCTTCAACGCCGCGAGGGGATTCGCGTCGTATCGGGCGAGGGAGCGAACGTCGCCTACCTCGGAGTCAATCTCACCTCCGCCTCACTCCTGTCTAATCAAAAAGTGCGGCAGGCCGTCGCTTACGCCCTGGACCGAGAGGTGATCATCCACCGCCTGCTGCGCGACCAGGCGCAGAAGGCCGACGTGATCCTGCCCGTCGGCCAGTGGGCCTACGAGCCGGGCGTCACCGTCTATGACCACGATATTGAACGCGCGGGGCGGCTGCTGGACGAAGCCGGATTCCCCGACCCGGACGGCGACGGGCCTGAGCCGAGGCTGTCGATCTCCCTGCTCACGACGACGACCCAGCTTTCGCGCAACATCGGGGCGATTATGCAGGACCAGCTCCGGAGGGCCGGCATCCGCCTCGAACTGCTCTCTCTGGAGTCGGCCACGCTCTTCGACCGCGTTGCCAAAGCGCAGTTCGACCTCTATTACCTGATCAGCATCGGGGCCAATCAAAGCGCCGACATTTTCCAGTTCGTCTATCACAGCCGGTACCAGACTCCCGAGTTCAACGACGCGATTGCGCGGCTGCGCGCCGCATCCAATCCGTCGGAGATGCGGCCGCTCTTTGCGGCGCTCTCGTCGATCCTCGCCCGCCGCGATTACTGCCCGGACCCCGAAGTCGACCGGCTCGCCCAGCAGGCCGAGTCCGTAGACCCGGCGGCAAACCCCGCGCTGAAGAGACAGCTCTACCTGCGGGTTTCCAACCTGCTGACCGACAGGGGCGGGCAGAACAGGATGCGTTATTGCAACCCGCAGGTCGACAGGTGGATAGTGGAGGCTGAGCGCGAGAACGATCGGGACGCGAAGAAGAGGCTGTACTCGCAGGTTCAAAAGACGGTCGCCGAAGAGCTGCCGCAGATATATCTGTGGTATCCTGCGAACGTTTTAGTCGCCCGCGCGCGCGTGGGCAATATTCAAATCGAGCCGTCGGGCTCGTGGTACTTCCTCACAAAGCTGACCCTTGAAGAGAGGTAGAGAAAAGACGGGCGACGAAGAAAGCCGCAGCCGGCGGAACGCCGAAGGCGGAGCCCCGCCCGTCCCGACCCCTCCCGCTTCTTCGGACTCGCGCCTCCGGCCTCGCCCTTCGCTCGCGCGCGCGACGATCATAATCGGTTTTGTAAGCCTGCTCGGGGACGTGAGCTCGGAGATGATCTATCCCCTCATCCCCATCTTCGTCACGCAGGTGCTTACCGCCCCCGCGTCGGCGCTTGGGCTGATCGAAGGAATAAGCGTGGGGACCGCGAGCATCATCTCCGGTATATCCGGCTGGATATCGGACCGCATCGGCCGCCGCAAGCCCGTCGCCTTCACGGGCTATGCCCTGACGGCCGTAGCGAGGCCGATGCTCGCATTTGCCGGGAGCTGGCCCGTGGTTCTGGGCGCGAGATTCGCGGAGCGATTCGGCAAAGGGATCAGGGGCGCTCCGCGAGACGCCCTGCTCGCCGAAAGCGCGCCTGAAGAGGACCGGGGGCGGGCCTTCGGCTTCGAGCGCGCGATGGATTCCACGGGGGCCGTGCTCGGGCCGCTCCTGGCCCTGCTCCTGGTCGGAGCCGTGGGCCTCGGCATACGCTCCGTCTTTCTGGTCTCCTGCATTCCCGCGACGGCCGCCGCCCTGCTCCTGCTCTCGGTCCCGGAAAGCAAGGGGAAGGTGAAGGGCGCAAGGAGCCTGAAGTTTTCGCTGGCGGGAACAACGCCAATCTACAGGCGCGTGCTTCTGATCGCGGGCGTGTTCGGACTGGCCAATTCGGCGAATGCCTTTCTCATCCTTCGCGCCGAGCAGCTCGGGCTATCGACGCGCTGGACTATACTCGCTTATGCGCTCTACAATGCCGTCGCCGCCATCATGTCTATGCCCGCGGGCGCGGCGAGCGACCGGTTCGGGCGACGCAACCTTTTGATTATCGGCTACACGATCTACGCGGGCGTCTACGTAGGTTTCGGGGCCGCAAATCGAGCGTGGCTCATGTGGCCTCTGTTCGCGATTTACGGCCTCTTTCCAGCCCTGACTGACGGAGTGGCGAAAGCGCTCGCGGTCGATACGGCCGGGACGGCGGGGCGCGCCACGGTGATCGGGATCTACTCGTCGGTGATAGGCGTGGCGCAGGTCGCGGCCAGCATAATAGGCGGGATGCTCTGGGATAAGGCCGGCGCGCAGGCGGCGTTTTATTTCGGGGCCGCGATGTCGGCCCTCTCGGTCGCGCTGCTGCTCGCGCTCCTTCCGGCCCGCGCTGGAATCGGGAATCCAGATCGTGCGGCCGATTCGTAGCACTCGTTTGTTGGATCAAACAGCGCCCCTTCAGGGTTCGGCGCACAAGGAGAGTTATGATTCAAAGCACGATGCAGGACGGACCTCTGACGATAAATTTCATGTTCGGGTACGGCAGGAAGGTTTATGCGGGCAGCGAAGTGGTCACATTTCTGGGCGACGCCTCGCGCCGGGCGAGCTACGGCGAGGTGGGCGACCGGGCGGAAAGGCTGGCCGCGGCGCTCAAGCGGCTCGGCATCAAGCAGGGCGACAGGGTGGGCACCTTCTGCTGGAATACTCAAGAGCACCTGGAGAGCTATTTCGCCATCCCCTGCATGGGCGCGGTGCTGCACACTTTGAATCTACGGCTCTTCCCGGAGCAGCTCGCCTACGTCATCAACCATGCCGAGGATCGCGTGATCATTCTGGATGACTCTCTCGCGCCCCTGCTCGCCCGCGTCTCCAAAGATTTGAAGACGGTCGAGCATTTCATCGTGATCGGAGACGGAGACGCTTCCCCGCTCGGCGACGTGCTGCGGTACGAGGATCTGCTTGAGGCCGAGGAGACGGGCTTCGAATGGCCGGAGATCGAAGAGCGCGCGGCGGCCGCGATGTGCTACACGAGCGGCACGACGGGCAACCCCAAGGGGGTCGTCTACAGCCATCGCTCTACCTTCCTCCACTCCTTCGCCGCATGCCTCGGCGGCGCGTTCGCTTTCAACGACAAAGACAGGATCCTGCCCATCGTGCCGATGTTTCATGCCAATGCCTGGGGGCTCCCTTACGCCGGGTGGATCGCGGGGGCCGACTTCATCATGCCGGGCAGGTTCCTGCAGGCCGCGCCCCTGTGCCGACTGATCGCCGCCGAGCGGCCGACCTTCTCCGGAGCCGTCCCCACCATCTGGAACGACATTCTCCGCTACGCCGAATCGAACACGGTCGATCTTTCATCCTTCCGCATGGTCGTCTGCGGCGGCTCGGCCGTGCCGAGAAGCCTGATGGAGAAGTTTCAGGAGCGCCACGACGTTCGCATCATCCAGGCGTGGGGGATGACCGAGACGAGCCCGCTCGCCGCCATCGCGCATCCTCCGCAGAGCGCCGGCCGGAGCGAAGAGATGAATTGGAGGGCCAAGACGGGGCGAATCTTTCCGGGCGTCGAGTTAAGAATAATGGACGGCGACGAAGAGATGCTCTGGGACGGCGAATCGGTCGGCGAGATCGAAGTGCGCGGGCCGTGGATCACGGGAGCCTATTACGGCGACGACACGCCTGAGAAGTTCCATGACGGATGGCTGCGCACGGGAGACGTCGGTGTCGTCGATCCGAAGGGGTTCATCCAGATCACCGACCGCGCCAAAGACGTGATCAAGTCCGGCGG